>PKUG01000093.1 GCA_002869665.1 Desulfuromonas sp.
ATCGTCTCCGGCCTGCTGTTCATGGGGGTGCTCGGGAGTATGTGGGTCGGGCGACCGATGCGTAAGCTGCGCGCCCAGGCCGAGCGGATCGGCACCGGCGACTTTTCCAGGATCGTCAACGTCGGCGGCAAGGACGAACTGTCCGAGCTCTCCGAGACCATCGAACGGATGCGCGGCCAGCTGGCCGAAGCGCGCGAGGCCGAAGAACGGGCCACCGCCGAGAAGATCGAAACCATCGAGAAGCTGCGCCATACCGAACGCCTGGCGACACTCGGTCAACTCTCCGCGGGGATGGCCCACGAGTTAGGGACCCCGCTGAACGTCATCTCCGGACGCGCCAAGTTGATCGGTAGCATCGACATGGACAAGGAAGACATCACCCGCTCGGCGAAGATCATTGGTGATCAGGCCGAGCGGATGACGGTGATCATGCGCCAGCTGCTCAGTTTTGCCCGCCGCGGCGAGGTTCGCAAACAGGTTATCGATCTGAATACGGTCCTGCGCAGCGTTCAGCCGCTGCTTGATCCAACGGCGCACAAGCTGGGAATCGAGCTGGTGACCAATGAACTCGAAGGGGAGCTTTCGGTTCAGGCCGATCCCGGCCAGTTACAGCAGGTGCTGCTCAATCTCGCCCTCAACGGGATTCACGCGATGGCGGAAGGGGGGCGGCTCGAACTCGGCGTCGCCCGTTGTCACCAGGCGAAACCTCCGGAAAAATATGCCGGCACAGCGACCGACTGGGTCTGTCTCACGGTCAAAGATCAGGGGACCGGCATGGATGAGGAGACGCTGCGCCACATCTTCGATCCCTTCTTCACCACCAAAGGGATCGGCGAAGGGACCGGTCTCGGCCTGTCGATCGCTTACGGGATCATCGAGGAGCATAGCGGCTGGATCGCTGTTGACAGTCAGCCCGGCGAGGGGAGCTGCTTCCGGGTCTACCTGCCGGCTGAAGAGCGTGCCGCCGCCGCGCAAATGGATAGCACAAGACAGGCGTAACGCCTGCGGGAATAGGGCTGAAGCATGGAAAATAAACTGCCGGGAAACATTCTGCTGATTGATGATGATCTCGCCCTGTGCGATTTGCTCGAAGAGTATTTGACCAGACGTGGTCATCGTGTCTGGCCACGGCAGAATGTCGCTGATGCCCGGGAACTGCTGCATGAACAGAATATCGATATCATCCTGACGGACCTGAACATGCCCGGCACCAGTGGCATCGATTTCTGCGCCGAGGTTCACGAAAACCGCCCGGATCTGCCGGTCGTCATCATGACCGCTTTCGGCAGCCTGGAAACAGCGATAGCCGCCCTGCGCGCCGGGGCTTACGATTTCGTCACCAAGCCGGTCGATCTCGACCTGCTGGCCATCTCCCTTGAACGCGCCCTCCAGCATCGTTACCTGCAGGAGCGGGTCCGCCTGCTCAAGGACCAGGTACGCCGGCAGCAACCGGACAGCGAACTGCTCGGCACCAGCTCGGCGATGGCCGCGATCAAGGAGCAGATTGCCCGGCTGGCCGATCTCGACACCTCGGTTCTGATCAGTGGCGAGAGCGGTACCGGCAAGGAGCTGGTGGCGCGAGCCCTGCATCGTCAGAGCCGCCGGGCGGATGGCCCCTTCGTCGCCATCAACTGTGCCGCTTTGCCGGAGAATCTGCTGGAGAGCGAACTCTTCGGCCATGTCCGCGGAGCCTTTACCGACGCCCGCGAAGCGCGCAAGGGGCTCTTTGTCGAGGCGTCCGGTGGTACGTTGCTGCTGGACGAAATTGCCGAAATGCCGCTTGCCCTGCAGCCGAAACTGTTGCGTGTTCTCGAAGATCACAAGGTTCGCCCGCTGGGCGGCAGTAATGAGATCGACTGCGACGTCCGGGTTCTTGCCGCCAGTCACCGCGACCTCGGCGAGGCGGTCAAAACAGGGCGCTTCCGCAACGACCTCTTTTACCGTCTCAACGTCATTCAGCTGGAACTGCCGCCGCTGCGCGAACGGGGGAGCGATATCCTGCTTCTCGCCCAGTCGTTTATCCAGGCTCTGTCCCAGCGCTTCAACAAGTCGGTCACCGGGTTGGCCCAACCGGCCGCGGCCTGCCTGCTGGCTTACGATTGGCCGGGGAATGTCCGCGAGCTGCGTAATGTCATCGAACGGGCCCTGGTCCTCAGCCGCCACGATCAGCTGACCGTCGAGGACTTCCCCGAGTCGATGCGTCACCCCAGCGGTGATGCTCCGTTGCCGGCCAGCCTGACCGACGGCGGTCAGATCCTGCCGCTTGAAGAGATGGAGCGGCGCTATCTCCTGTATGTCCTCGAACAGCTTGACGGCAACCGGACCTTGGCGGCCAAGTTGCTCGGCGTTGATCGGAAAACCCTCTACCGCAAGCTTAAAGAGGACTGAGCTTCCGTCCTCACTGGGGCAAAATGCCCCAGTGAGGAGATTTGCCCCAGCCTGCATTTTGCTAACTCCCTGTTTTTTCGCACACTTCACTTGGCACGTCGGTTGCTTCGTTTGTTCTCCAGATCGAACCTGATTCAATGGAGAATTAAAAGATGGCAGCTGTCAGACTCGATACTCATCCACATATCCTGCTCGCTGATGATGATGACGCTCTCCGCGAGCTCCTCGATTTCACCCTGACCCGGGCCGGCTACCTGGTGACCTGTTGCACCAACGGTCGCGATCTGGCCGATCGTCTTGAAGAAGGGGACCCCTTCGACCTGATTATCAGTGACCTGCGCATGCCGGCGCTGACCGGGCTCGATGTCCTTGAGCGCCAGGCGGATAAAAGTCGGCGCGCGCCCTTCATCTGCATGACCGCCTTCGGCGATCAGCAGACCCACGACCGGGCCCGGCGTTTCGGGGCCGTAACAACCCTCGATAAACCCTTCGATCTGGATGAGATGGTCGAGCTGGTTCATGCCACCAGCCTGCGCAGGCCCGATGGGGCTGCTGCGTTGAGGAATTGATCATGACCAGCATAAAACGTTTTATTGCCCTGACCCCGTTCCTCGTTCTGCTGCTGTGTCTCGGGAGCACGGCTTTCGCCAAGGATGCCGCTATCGAGAGCCTGCGCAAGTCGGGCGAGGCCTTTCGCAGCGTGGCCAAGGAAGTTTCCCCGGCGGTGGTGTTCATCCAGGTGGAAAAAGAGGTCGCCAGCAGTTCTGCCAGTCCGTTCGGCAATCATACCTTCGGTGATGAATTTTTCCGTCGCTTCTTCGGTCAGCCGCCGCAGGACGATCAGAAGCAGGCCCCCAAGCGCCGCGCCAGCGGCCAGGGTTCGGGATTTATCATTTCCGCTGACGGTTACATCATGACCAACGATCATGTGGTCGGCGATGCCGACAAGGTGACCGTTCAGCTGCTTGACGGCCGGGAATACGAGGCCCAGATTATCGGCACCGACCCGCCGACCGATGTCGCCCTCATCAAAATTGATGCGGAAGGAGACCTCCCCTTTCTCCCCCTTGGCGATTCGGATCGGCTCGAAGTCGGCGACTGGGTTCTCGCTTTAGGTAACCCCTTCGGCCTCTCGCACACACTGACCGCGGGGATCGTCAGCGCCAAAGGGCGCAGCGGTATCGGCATCAACGACTACGAGAACTTCATCCAGACCGATGCCGCGATCAATCCCGGCAACTCCGGTGGGCCGCTGGTCAACCTGGATGGAGAAGTGGTCGGTATGAACACCGCCATCTTCAGCCGCAGCGGTGGTTACATGGGGATCGGTTTCGCCATTCCGGTCAACATGGCGAAAAGCATCCGCGACCAGCTCGTGCTCGATGGTACCGTGACCCGCGGACGCCTTGGGGTTTACATCCAGGACCTGACCCCCGAGCTGGCCGAGTCGTTCGACATCGATCTACGCAAGGGGATCCTCGTCTCCCAGGTGGTCGAAGATTCCCCGGCCGAAACAGCTGGATTGGAACAGGGGGATATCATCCTCAAGCTGAACGGTGAGGATGTCGAGAAGGTGGCCGAATTCCGTAACCAGATCGCTCTGACCCGCCCGGGGACCGAAGTCGAACTGCAGATTCAGCGCGACGGCAAGAAGGAAACCATCAAGGTGACTGTCGGTTCCCGTGATGACGAAGGTGAAAGCGGAGCCACCAGCGGCAAGCTGCCCGAGCTGGGGATGACGCTGCAGAAGCTGACTCCCGAGCTGGCCGAGCAGTTCGGTTATGAAGATACTGAAGGCGTGCTGGTCACCGCGGTTGAGTCCGATTCGCGGGCTGAGCGCGCCGGGATCGAGGCCGGAGCCCTGATCGTCGAGGTCAATCGCAAGGAAGTCAGCGATCCGGCCGAGGTGAAGGCGATGATCGCCGAAACCAAAAAGAAGACCGTTCTGCTGCTGGTGCGGCAGGGGGACGCCAGCCGTTACCTGGCGTTGAGACTGGACAAATAGAAATAACAGGGGGCCGGCGTCATGCTCAGCGCCGAACCCTCTGACAGCATAGTTGTTGAACGTTACCTCCTACGTTCATTTGGGGAATCCGCAGGATTCCCCTTTTTTTATTCTAAAATCTTCCGGTTCTCGATTTTTTACTGAAAAAACGGGATGATTTCTATATCTTGAAGGTCAGCTTTTCAATTATGTCCGGCGCAAACGCCGATGGAGGCGGAGATGAAATACAAATTGTTTACAGGCCTGGTGCTGCTCATTCCGGTACTGATTTTTGTTCAGAACAATATTGATGAGGTTCAAGTCCACTTTTTAGAGTGGCAATGGCCGGTTCCCTTGTCGCTGCTGGTGCTTGGCGCGCTGCTGGTCGGGGTGATCATCGGTTTGCTGCTGAGTTATTTTCAGGGGGTCAAGAAGAAGCGGCGGGTGAAGAAGGCGGAGCAGGAACAGCTCAAGAAACAGGAAGCAGCAGCCACTGCCGCTGCTGAAGCCGCTGCGGCGCAACAGGCTGCCGCCAGCGTTACGGCTGTCAATCCCTCTGAAGCGCCGGCGGCCGACGAGGGGGATCGCCTGCCGTAGCGGACTGCCGGTTCCGGATCAGCGCATGATCCGTTGTTATTACGGGGAATAAAGACGGCCAGGGGCGTATGACGAATACGCCCCTGTTGTGCTTATCAGCCGAGTGAGACGTCGAGCAGCATCATGACGGAGAAGCCGATCATGGTCGACATGGTGACGATATCGATGTTCTCCTGTTTGCGTTGCGATTCGGGGATCAGCTCCTCGACGACAACGAAGATCATCGCCCCGGCGGCAAAACAGAGCGCGTAGGGGAGAACCGGCTGCATCAGGATGACGAAGGCCGCACCGAGAACTCCGGCGACGGGCTCGACCATACCGGAG
>PKUG01000037.1 GCA_002869665.1 Desulfuromonas sp.
GATCCTCAAGGAATTGCGTAACCGGTTCCGGCTCGGGATCACCGATCCGGATGAAATCCTGCCCCTGTTCAGTGTGGTCTGAAACCTTTTATACTCATGAGAATGTAATAGACAACAGCTCAAGAATACTTTGCTTAATTAAAGGCAAAATGATAAAAATATACCTTCTTGTTTTTAGCAAAAAAACTTTTTAAAACTGGAATGCCAAAGGGAGGGCAAGACATGAACCTCAGACGCCGCATCTTAACGCTGTTGCTCCTCGTTATCGTAACTCTGACCGGTTGCGCAACCCGAGACATCGGAACCTTGGGCGAACGCGGCCCGCTGTTCCAGAATCCACCGGAGCCGCTGAGTTTCACGGCAGCACAGATGACCGACAGCAATTTCATTTCCAGATTCGACAATGTGCAGATACTGCTCGACACCTCGGCCAGCATGGCTGTTGACGGCTATGAAAATCTCATCACCGCAACAAACTTCCTGAGCAGTTTCAACGATGCACTGCCGAACGACTTCTCTGCCAACATGGGTCTGCGTATCTTTGGCGACAATCAAAAAGAGACTTGGGACACCACTGAACTCGTTTACGGTATGGCCCCTTATTCACATGCAGCGATTGCCGATGCCCTTCAGGGTGTCAATCTCGCCGGTGGCGAATGTCCGCTCGATGATGCTATCAACGCCGCTGTTGCTGATTTCGAACAGGCGGGTGGTTCCTCTGCCCTGCTGATCGTCAGTGATGGTTCCTGGAACCGTTATGATGCTCCTGCAGCAGCCAAGCTGGCCAAGGAGAAACTCGGCGAGCGCCTCTGTGTATTCACCGTCTGGGTCGGCAATATCCGTGGCACTCAGGTCGTGCTTGACCAGGTCGTAGCCGAAAGCGCCTGTGGTGCTGCCGAAAACGGTGCCAATCTTACCGAGCAGACAGGGCTTGCTTCTTTTATTGAGAATACGTTCCTCGATCCGGCTCCGGTTGTCGAAACCCAACCGGCCCCGGTCGAAGAACCTGCTGTCGTTGAAAGCATGGACATTCTTGAGCCGGTTATTTTTACTGTTCTCTTTAACTTCAACGATGACAAGATCAGCGACGAGATGATTCCGGTTCTTGATGAAGCTAAAGCTTTCATTGAAGAAAAAGCCGACCTGACGTTCGTTCTTTCCGGGCACTCAGATACGATCGGTGTTGAACCCTTTAACCAGGAACTCTCTGAGCGCCGGGCTGAAACGGTTAAAAAGTGGCTGGTGCTGCAGGGGATTCCGGAAGATCGCCTGGAAGCTGTCGGCTTCGGCGAAACGGCTCCAATCGCAGATAACGATACGGAAGAAGGCCGGATGCTGAACCGGCGCGTTGACATCGCTCCCAAATAGCACAAGTCTGAAATCACATAAAAAAGCCGGTCTGGAGATGATCCAGACCGGCTTTTTCGTTATTCATTCGACAGAAAAATTACGAAAGGTCAGGTGCGGTCAACCAACAGACCGGCAACCCGGTCAAGCAGATGACGGGCGACCTGATGCTTGCTCATTTCCGCAAGTTCCTCAATCCGACCATCAGGATAGAGGAAGCGGACAATATTGGTATCAACATCGAAGCCGGCACCGGGACGGGTGACATCGTTGGCGACGATCATATCGAGATTCTTGCGTTGAAGTTTATCCTGGGCATGGGCCAGCAGATTCTCTGTTTCTGCGGCAAAACCGACCAGCAACTGCCCTTCTTTCAAGCGTCCCAGTTCCGCCAGAATATCGGGATTTTTTTCCAGTTCGAGAATCATCGTCTCGGCAGATTTCTTGATCTTCTGATCTGCACGTTCAGCAAGGCGATAATCGGCAACAGCCGCGGCCTTGATCACGACATCCGTGTCTTCATACCCCGCCAGCACTGCTTCACGCATCTGTGCTGCAGAACCAACTCTGACACAACAGACCCCCGCAGGAGCCTCAAGATTGGTCGGTCCGGCCACCAGGGTCACCTCTGCACCCCGTTGGCGGGCAACTTCGGCAATGGCAAAGCCCATCTTCCCCGATGAGTAATTGGAAACATAGCGGACCGGATCAATCTCCTCACGTGTCGGTCCAGCCGTCACCAGTATGCTCCGTCCGGTCAGGTCCTTGGGGGACAGTACTGCTTGTGCTTCGGTCAAAATCGCTTCGGGAGCCGGCAGCTTCCCCTTCCCTTCCCAGCCACAGGCAAGCGCACCGGAGGCCGGCGTCATGATGTGGTAACCAAGCTCGGCCAGATACTTTTCATTGCGCTGATAGATCGGATTTTCGTACATGTTGGTGTTCATCGCCGGAGCGATAAGAACCGGTGCCGTGGTCGCCATGACGCTGGTCGTCAGCAGATCGTCAGCCAGTCCCTGGGCAATTTTACCGATCAGGTTGGCCGTTGCCGGTGCAAGAATGAACAGATCAGCCCGATCAGCCAAAGAGATATGGCCGATCTCCTGTTCCTGGTAGAGATTGAAGAGGTCGGTGTGGACCGGTTTTCCCGACAGAGTCTGAAAAGTCAGCGGGGTCACGAACTCCTGGGCATTCTTCGTCATAACGACATGCACATCGGCACCAGCCTTGGTCAGCAGACGCAACAGTTCAACCGCTTTGTAAACGGCAATCCCGCCGCTGACCCCGAGAACGATCGTTTTTCCCTGGAGCATGTTCACCTCACGCAAGGAACGGATTATACAGTTTTTCCTGGCCGATGGTCGTCTGTGGCCCATGCCCCGGATAAACCCGTGTGGCATCCGGCAGCACCAGCAACCGCTCCCGAATACTGCGAATCAACTGGTTATGGTCTCCACCGGCCAGGTCGGTTCGGCCGATCGATCCGGCAAAAAGGGTATCGCCGACCACCAGAATATTTTCAACATAAAGGCAGATCCCCCCAGGCGAGTGGCCTGGAGTATGAATTACGGTCAACGTCAATTCTCCCACAGGTATCTGCTCCCCATCTTCCAGCTCACGCGTCGGTTCGGGAGAAGAATCGGTCGTCAGGCCGAAGAGCGCAGCATGTTCACCAGACCGCTGCAACAACGGGCGATCAGCTCCATGAATCATCAGCGGAGCTCCGGTTTCCAGCTGCAGCTTCCGATTGCCGCCGATATGATCGAAATGGCCATGCGTATTGATGATCACTTCGGTCGCCAGGTTCTTGGCCTTCAATAGGGCCAGAATTCTGTCAACGTTCCCCCCCGGATCGATAACAGCGGCTTTACCGGTCGTTTCACAGCCGATGATATAACAATTGACCTCCAGGGGTCCTGTGGGCAGGCTGGCAAAAATCAAGAGTTTTCTCCCTTTTCATTCATGGCGGAAAACAGGTCGAGGTTCTTCCCTTTCAGCTGTTCCGCAAGAGTCGCACCGAGAGGCTTGCTGTAATCTTTCTTTTCCTTCTTCCCCTTGTCTTCGGCGGCAGGCTTCGTTCCGCCCGAAACGGCGGCCAAAGCGGGCTGCGCTGGTGTTTTTGCACTCTGTTTAGGGCCCTTGTAAAAATAGCGGTCGTAAAGCCGGTGGTAAGACGTCCAGTTTTCTTCGCGATCAGGTTCCTTGTCGATGTGTGAGAGCACACCGTTGATCTTCGAATCGAGATCATCGATAAAATTGAGAACAACGGCCTCAAGAAATTTCGGTCGTTTGGGTGAGCCGAATTCGTACTGACCGTGATGCGACAGGATCAGATGCTTGATCATTACCGCGAGGTCATGGGGAAAGTCAGGCAGGGTGCGGATTCGATCTTCAATCATCTGCACACCGATCACGATATGCCCCAGCAGTTTGCCATCGTCTGTGTAATCGAAAGAGCGCTCATAGGAGAGCTCTTCAACCTTGCCGACATCATGCAGCAGGGTACCGCAGATCAACAGGTCACGATTGACCTGCGGGTAGCGGGCCGCAACGTCGCATGCCAGAGCCGCCACTGCCAGGGAATGTTCCAGCAGCCCCCCGAGATAAACATGGTGCATCCCTTTGGCGGCCGGAGCGCGACGGTAGCGGGTGAAAAACGCCGGATCGTCGAAAAAAGACCGCAAGAGCGATTCGATATGGGGATCGGTCAACGAAGTTAGCAGACCATCGAGTTCTTCGCGCATCTCGTCCTGAGTACGTCTTGAAACCGGCAGAAAATCCGCTAGATCAACATCTGCCTCGGGAACCGGTCGCAGGTCTTGAATGACCAGCTGCATCTTACCGAGGTAAACGCTTGCCTTGGAATGCACACGAATAAAGTCGTCTTTATCGAAACGCGCAGCAAGTTCGTCGACCCGGTCCCAGATCCGCCCCTCAACCTCGCCGCTGCGATCCATCAGCTTCAGAGTCATGTAAGGCTTACCGTTTTTCGCCATGGCCGTAATTTTGTCACGTACCAAAAATGTCGACTCGACGATCTGACGTTCTTCAATCTGATTGACATATATTTTCTTCAAAACAACCTCGTATCTGTTTAATTGATCTGAATCAGTCACAAGCCAAGAGCTAGAGGATTTGTGTTTGCGCGATAATCGTTCCGGCGATTTTCAACCCATCGAGCGCAGCACTCATGATCCCCCCGGCGTAACCGGCCCCTTCTCCTGCCGGAAAGAGTCCCTTGAGATTGATCGCCTCGCCTGTCTGATCTCGTAGAATCCTCACCGGAGCCGATGTCCGTGTTTCGACACCGATCAGCACGGCCTCCGGGCCGACAAATCCGCGCATGCGGCGATCAAATTGGGGCAACGCCCGCTGCAATTCAGTGGTTACGAATTTCGGCAGACAGCTTCCCAACTCCGCATGAACGACATGCGGACAGCAGGAGGAATCAAGAGTTCCACCGCCACGGCCGAGAAACTCCAGCAGCGGTTGCGCCGGAGCGTGCCAGTCTGCCCCCCCTGCCAGCCAGGCAGCCCGCTCCCAGTGTCGCTGAAAGCGGACCCCCGCCAGAACATCCTGGCCGGGAAAATCCTCGACACCCACGGTAACGACCAGGGCGCTATTGGACCAAGGAGCGTCACGCCGGTAATCGCTCATGCCGTTGACAACCAACCCTTCCTGCTCGGAAGAGGCGTTAACGATGACACCTCCGGGGCACATGCAGAAGGAGTAGACGCCCCGCCCGGTCTGCGGATCGTTCCAGGTCAGACGATAATCGGCCGCGGGAAGCTGCAGATGTGCTGCCCTACCGTACTGAATCCGGTTGATCAGTTCAAGAGGATGTTCAACCCGCAGTCCAATTGCAAACGGCTTTCGTTCCAGTTGAACTCTTGTCCGTTCCAGCATTTCATAGGTATCACGGGCACTGTGGCCAACC
>PKUG01000184.1 GCA_002869665.1 Desulfuromonas sp.
CCTTAATGCAGTTGAAAATGACCGAGCAGAACGAAATCGTTCAGATCAGTGTCCAGGAAGAGCGGATGGATGCCCACAATAGCGGCGACCTGAAGGAGCAGATGCTGCAACTCTTTGACGAAGGAAAAATCAACCTGATCGTTGACCTCAGTGCCGTCCGTTTCATCGATTCTTCGGGCTTGGGAGCCCTGGTCTCGGGATTCAAAAACGCCAGCGCGCGGGAAGGAAATCTGAAGCTCTGCTGCCTGCAACCGCAAGTGCGGTCGATGTTCGAACTGACCCGACTGCATCGTGTATTTGAAATCTACGCGACCGAAGAGGAAGCCCTCGGCAGCTTTTAAGCCGAACCGGCAGACAGAAGATCCATGTCGAGACGCATCGAGGTTGACATCAAGGTTCCGAATCAGACCAAGTACCTGGGGATGATCGGACGCATAGGCGAAAGCTTGGCTTACTCCCTGAAGGGATTTCAGGGAAACAGGCGGGAACTCGCTTATCACCTCAACCTGGTGCTGACTGAGGCTCTGGCCAACGCCATTTGCCACGCCAACAAAAGCGATCCGGAAAAGGATGTCGAAGTCTCGATCTCAGCCTCGGATCGGGACCTGATCATCAAGGTTTTCGATGAGGGGGAAGGCTTCGATTTTAAAGAAATGGCCAAAAGCAAGGCCAAGTCGTGCGATGAAGGCGGTCGGGGCGTGCAGTTGATGATGAGATTGATGGATCAGGTCGACTATCAGCGTGAAGGCAAAATGAACGTTCTGATCATGAAAAAGAACCTTCACTGACTCTCGCTATCAAATCAGATCGAAATATCCCAGCAGGTCAAGGTGCGTGGTTAACGGCCGCGCACTTTCGACCTGCTTTCCGTATCCTGCAAAGGCAATCCCCGCCTGCTCCGCCGCCCGCCGATCCAGATCGGAATCCCCGATAAACAGACACGCATCAGGGGCAACGCCCAACTTTTCAGCCGCCAGCAGCAGCATATCAGGTGCCGGCTTTGGCCGCTCCACATCATGGCTGGTCACAATCACCGAAAAAAAGTCGCGAAAATTGAAGTGCTCCAGAATCGGCTCGATACTTCGACCGCGATTCGTCGCCACGGCCAGAGGATAACGTCGCGACAGGGAGGCCAGAGCCTCCTTAAGATGGGCTTCCGGAGTCATCTGCGGAATGAACTCACGATAATCAAGGGCGGCCGCAAAATCGAGCGCCGGGGCGACATCCTCCTGCTTCATCAAACCACGCAGGACATCCGGGGAGCTGGCCGTATGGCACAAGTGCGCCCGTTCGTGATCATCGGGCAGCACGGGAGGATAGGAAAAGTGACTGAGAATTTTATTGTAGTAGGCGATATTCGCCCCACTGCTCTCGAACATGACCCCGTCACAATCAAATATAACCGCGGCGACCCCGTTCATACCGACCGTATCCTCTTCAGGATTATCAAGCCGACGATACCACCAAGAATCATCGGCAGCGAAAGAAGTTGCCCCATCGTTGCTCCCCCCCAGAGGAAGCCGAGATGCGCATCCGGTTGCCGGACAAATTCAACGAGGAAACGAAAGAGACCGTAAAGGAGCAGAAAACTGAATGCGGGCACGCCGATACGCGGTTGCCGCCGATGAATCAGGTAGAGGCAGCAAAACAGCACAACGCCTTCCAGACCAGCCTCGTACAGTTGGCTGGGATGGCGCGGCAACAAACCCGCTCCCGGGAAAACCACACCCCAGGGAAGATCGGTCGTCCGCCCCCAGAGTTCAGCATTGATAAAATTCCCGATCCGGCCGAAACCAAGTCCGATCGGCACTGCGGAGACCACCAGATCGGCAACCATCAATAACGCGAGCTGGCGCTGACGACAGAAAAGCAGGATCGCCAGCAGGACGCCGATAAGCCCGCCGTGAAAACTCATCCCCCCTTCCCAGACATAGAAAATCTCCAGGGGGTGGCGACTGTAGTAGGGGAGATTATAAAGCAGAGTATAGCCGAGACGACCGCCAAGAACGACGCCGAGGACCCCGTAAAAAAGCAGGTCGGAGACCAGGTTCTTGTCGAAAGGCCACTGCCTTATCCTCGCGACATGCAGCATCATGAAGTAACTACCGACAAAGCCGAGCAGGTACATCATACCGTACCAACGAACAGCGAGGGGGCCGATGGAAAAGATAACGGGATCGATCTGCGGAAAAATCATACGCACATTTCGCCCAACTTGGTTCTGAGTACGATCATGTCTTCAGGTACGGGCGCGAAAAATTCAAGAGCTTGATTTAACACCGGATGACTGAATGCCAACCGATGAGAATGCAACATCGGTCGAGCGAGATTCACACCGGCAACGGAGTCCTGTCCACCATAAAGAACGTCACCGAGAAGTGGGCAACCGAGTTCGCTCATGTGCGCCCGGATCTGGTGTGAACGACCAGTGATCAGTTCCAGTTCAACCAGAGCCGCCGCGGGAAAGCGCTCGACAACCCGGTAGCGGGTAATCGCTTCCTTCCCTCCCCTGGCGACCGAGCAGACACGGTTTTCGTTCCTGCTCCGGGCCAACAGTGAGCGGATTTCCCCCTGCTCTTCCGGCGGGCAGTCATGAACGAGGGCAAGATAACGCTTCTCCACGCAATGTTCCAGAAAAATACGTGTCAGTTCCTTGTGGGCTCGCTGGTGAATTGAAAAAAGGATAACTCCCGATGTCCCGCGATCGAGGCGCTGGATCATACCGACCTCCGGCTTCAGTCGCGGCCGAAAGGGGTTACGCAGGTACCAGAGCAGAGCCTCGTAAAGCGTCCCCTTGAAACGCGCATGTGTCGGCTGGGTTTCAACCAGCGCCGGCTTATTGAGAACGATAAGATATTTGTCCTGAAAAAGGATCTCTTCCGGTTGAATACGATAGGGATCAAGGGGGAGATGATCGAGATAAACCTCGACCGAATCACCCGGCCGGACCGTGGTTGAGCAACTTCTGACACGCCTGCCATTCAGATGTACGCCACCAAGATCAATCACTTTTTTTGCCAGGGAGCGGGATATTTCAGACCCTGCAGCGGCAATAAAAAGATCAAGTCGCGAGCCCATATCCGCCTCTGCGGCAACCAGGCGATATATCTTCCACTTCATCCTAACTACCCGATTTATCGCAATATATTACTTAAGCAATGGAATAATTTTCTTGACATTATTAGCGCCATTGCTATGATGAATGCAAGTTCGATCTTTGAATTTCTGGGGTGCACGGAATAAGGTTCTGGTCCTTTGACCAACGTTTTTATTGACCTTGTCCCTATGTGAAGAGATGGTGAGCAAGCCGGCCCACGAGCAGGACGCCTGAAATCCCTTCCGGAGACTAAAGTTTCGACTAGGTCAATCGTGCAGAACCTGCCGGCATCCCGGAGAGTTACCATAAAAAAGGCCCTGAGTTTTCAATTCAGGGCCTTTTTTCGTTCTGCATCATGCACGAGTTTCAGGCATCGACCCTCTCGCGCAATTCCTTACCGGTCTTGAAAAAGGGAGTCCTGCGCGAAGGGATCTTCACCAGTTCACCACTTTTCGGATTCCGTGCCTCGCGTGCTTCGCGCTCACGAACGGAAAAGGAACCGAAGCCACGAATTTCGACACGATCCCCATCGGAAAGTGCGCCTTCGATACCGTCAAAGATCAGGTTGACCACGGTCTCAGCCTCTTTCTTGTTGAGCAGTTCGTGGCCATCGGACAATTTTTCAATCAATTCACTCTTTGTCATCTTATCTAGCACCTGTTCTCAAATTATCAGGGTTAATCATCGCTACCCGTTGCAGAAATAAAACATCAGACAATACCAGGGGTGTCTCAAGGTGTCGACCAGAGGTATTGCGGCCCGCTTACATGTTTACTCTCCAGCTTTACCCCCAGATACCGGCTCAATGCTGAATCCAGATAGCGTTCCAACCAATTACCGCGTTTGGGCTCCGGAAAGATCAATTCAGGATCATTCTCAAGCCCAGCCTGTTTGGCAGCATAGTCAACAGCGACGCGAAAACCACCCAATTCATCCACCAGACCGATTTCACGCGCCTGGCGACCGGTAAAAATCCGACCATCGGCAAAAGTCTTCAACTGTTCCAGCGAAAGGTTTCGCTGTTTACTGATCGCCTCGACAAACTGGCCGTGGACATCGTCAATGACTGTTTGCAGCAATTCCCGATCAGCTTCGGAGAATTCACGACTCCCCGAGCCGATATCTTTGAAACGTCCGCTTTTGACCACCTCGGTGCGCACTCCGACCTTCCCCATCAATTCCTGATAGTTGGGAAAAGACATGATGACACCAATACTCCCGGTAATGGTCCCGGGATTGGCAAAGATTCGGTCACCGGCAATCGCCAGGTAATACCCCCCAGAGGCAGCCACCGAGCCCATGGAGACAATCAGAGGCTTCTCCTGACCGAGCAATTTCAGCTCCTCGTAAAGTTCCTGCGAAGGGCCGACAGATCCGCCGGGTGAGTTGATCCGTAAAACAACCGCCCTGACCCCTTCCTGTTCCCGGAACTCACCGATCTGCTGCAGCAACTCGGTGGGGTCATCAATCGTCCCCTCAACATCGAGAATTCCGATCCGCTCGCCGGCATGCACCATTCCCGTGTCTCCGAGAAAGCTCCCGGCACCTACGATAAGCAGCAGGAAGAGCAGAAACAGACCGGCGACCGTGAGGGTCGCCATGAGAAATGGACGGTTTTTCATTTAACTGCCGTTATGACGAGCATAATCGATAGCTGCCCGTCAAAAAAAAGGACTCCAGGTTTTTATGCTGGAGTCCTTAGATGAAACAAACGACGGATTAGTCGTCGGACTTACGTTCCATAGCGCCTTGCAGCAGGGCGCCGAGGTTTGAGGTCGCGTTTTTCTGTGCGCCCATGAACTCATTGACTTCGGCTTTTTCCTTCTGCTCGTCGAGATTCTTGATCGACAGGGCGATCTTGCGATCGACGGTATCCACCTGGAGAACAGCAGCTTCAAGCTCACTGCCGACGCTGGCGAATTCCTTCGGGTTGTCGACTTTTTCCTTGCTCAGCTCGGAGACATGGATCAGGCCTTCGATCCCCTCTTCAAGTTCGATGAAGATACCGAAATCGGTGATCGAGGTGACCTTGCCGCGCACGATGGTACCGCGTGCGTAACGGGTCGGAACGCTTTCCCACGGATCTTCGCTCAGTTGCTTCAGACCGAGAGAGAAACGTTCGTTCTCGCGGTCGATGTTCAGAACAACAGCCTTGACCAGATCGCCTTTTTTGTAA
>PKUG01000182.1 GCA_002869665.1 Desulfuromonas sp.
CACTAAGGGGGCAAATCATTTTGCCCCCTTAGCATTCCAACTGACAGAACAAGACTATGGCAAAGAAATTACGCTTGGCCGTCCTCGCCTCCGGCGGCGACACCAACCTGCAATCGATTATCGACGGATGCCAGCAAGACACCCTGGATGCTGAAATCGCGCTGGTTGTCTGCAACAACCCCGGTGCCGGAGCTTTAAAACGGGCGGAAGCTGCAGGCATCAGAAACATCTGCATCAATCATCGCGATTTTTCCGAACGAGCTGATTTCGACCGGGCCGTAGTCACTGCGCTGCAGGATGCACAGGTCGAACTGATCGTTCTCGCCGGTTTCATGCGGATCATCTCCGCTGTTTTTCTCGAAGCTTTCCCCCAGAGAATCATCAATATCCACCCTGCCCTGCTTCCGGCATTTCCCGGGCTTCATGTGCAGCAGAAGGCCATCGAATATGGCGCCCGCTTTTCAGGTTGTACCGTTCATTTTGTCGATGACGGTGTTGATACCGGGCCGATCATCGTTCAGGCCGTCGTGCCGATCCATTCCGACGATACGGAAGAAACACTCTCCGCACGAATCCTTGAGCAGGAGCACAAGATTTATCCGCAGGCAATCCAGTGGTTTGCTCAAGATCGGGTGAAGCTCGAAGGACGTAAGGTCGTTATCACGGACGCTGAGCGTCCACAGCAGGCGCTGATCAATCCGCTCCCCTGAGAACACAGGCAGCGGCGTCATCAATTTACAGACCATCAGAGGACTTTCCCGTGAAACGTGTCGCCACGCCTGTTCTTGTCAGCAGTTGCCTTCTTGGCCTGCGAACGCGCTACGACGCAACGGACAATCGCAACGAACAGGTATTCGAATACCTCAAGCGCAACGACCTGATTCCGATACCGGTATGCCCCGAGCAACTCGCCGGATTGCCTACACCTCGACCGAAGTGCTGGTTTCGCTGCGGCGATGGCGCAGACACTCTGAATGGCACCGGAGAGTTAACCGATGAACATGGGAGAGATGTCGCTCAAGCCTTTTTACACGGAGCCGAAGAAGCTCTTAAAGTTGCACGTTTGAGCAATTGCCAGGCGGCAATCCTGCAACAACGCAGCCCTTCTTGTGGCACCAGAATTATCTATCTGAACGAAGTAAAAACTGCGGGGATAGGAGTAACCGCCGCCCTGCTCAAACAAAACGGGCTGAGAGTTCTAGGCGACGATGAACTCACTGAAGCAGGGCTATAAGGCCTGGACTTGTTGGCAAACGGGCCTGTAAATTCACAAATATTCATTGATTAGGGTTTGCATCAGCAACAAAAGTATGCTAGTAATGCGCGTTCGAAACTTTCAGGAGGAATGTGACAATGTCAAGACAATGTGAAATCTGCGGAAAAAAGCCGGTGACCGGAAACAACGTCAGCCACGCTCACAATAAAACCCGGACCGTCTGGAACCCGAACCTGCAGAAGGTTCGTGCGATGCAGGCAGGCTCTGTCAAAACGATCAAGGTGTGCACCCGCTGCATTCGTGCCGGCAAGGTTCAGAAGATCGTCTGATCTTAAACCTAAAATTCACAAGAAAAGGGATGGTTATTTGATATAGCCATCCCTTTTCTTGTTTCATTTTTTCGCTCTGCGCCATTAACGCCTATTCAAGACAGGCAATCGCATCGATTTCAACCTGCGCACCTTTTGGCAATGCAGCCACCTGGACCGTAGCCCGGGCTGGAGCAGTGATACTGAAGTGACCGCCGTAGACTTCATTCACAACGGCAAAGTCATTCATATCTGCCAGATAGATTGTAGTTTTAACCACATCTGAAAACCCCGCACCAGCCGCCGCCAGAACCTGTTCCAGGTTCTTCATCGCTTGCTCGGTCTGAGCCCTGACATCCCCTGCGATAAGTTCCCCGGTCTCCGGATCAAGCGGAATCTGTCCGGAGCAAAAGAGCAGGTTTCCCGACTTGATTGCCTGGGAATAAGGGCCAATAGCAGCAGGCGCCTGAGTTGTTTCAATTTTTTCAATCGCCATCATTACACCTCATCAACGTTGTTCGTGTATTTCCACGCAATTTTTCGCTGTCAATTCCTGACTCGGTTGACGCGAATAACCCCCTTGACCTTCTTGATTTCGCGGATAACACGGTTCAGATGCTCGAGATTTTCAACATCGACTTCAAACAGGTTGGTTCCTTTTTTATCGCCCCGGGAATGCACGGTCGCACTGGCGATATTGGCGTCCGCATCGCTGATTGCACCGGAAATCCCGACCAGCATCCCCTTTTGATCGGCGCAGATAACCTGGATCTTGACCGGCCGCGAGGTCTTGCGCTGCATATCCCATTCAACATCGATTCTGCGATCGGGGTCGCTCGCCTGTACCTGTGAACAATCAACAGCGTGGACCGTCAATCCTCGACCGCGGGTGATAAAACCGGTGACCGGTTCACCAGGGAGCGGGTTGCAGCAATTGGCAAAACGCACCATGACGTTGTCGATCCCGCCGATCATGATCGCACTCTGCGATTTTTTGCGGCTGAACTTTTCCAGCACACGGCCGATCGGACCTGTCTTTGCCGGCTGGGTTTTCAGCTCGTCCTTGGGAATCGCATGAGAAAGAATCTGGCCGGCGGTCAGCTTGCCGTACCCGACTGCGGCGAATAAATCATCGGCCGTCCGGAAGCCAAGCTCAAGGATTGCCTGGTCAAAGGACTTGAGTGCCATGGCCCGCTTCAGGCTGTATTGATGTTTGCGCAATTCCTTTTCAACCAGATCGCGGCCGATCTCGATACTCTTTTCCCGTTGCTGCGCCTTGACCCATTGGCGGATTTTGTTCCGTGCTTTCGAAGTCTTGACAAAAGAGAGCCAGTCCTTACTCGGCGTCTGATTCGCTGATGTCAGGACTTCAACGATATCGCCATTCTTCAGCGGCGTTTTAAGCGGACAGAGCTTGCCGTTGATACGGGCACCAACGCACTGCTGACCGACATCGGTATGGATCTAGTAGGCGAAGTCGATGGGCGTCGCATCCTTCGGCAGCTCCTTAACATCACCGTTGGGCGTGAAAACGTAAACTTCTTCCGGGAACAGATCGATAAACGAGGTGCCTGGCGCATCTCCGGCGGCACTGACATCCTGCTGCCATTCCATGACATGCCGCAACCAGGTAAAACGCTGCTCGTCACGAGCACCGGCCGGCACAGCGCCCCCCTCTTTATATTTCCAGTGGGCGGCGATCCCCTCTTCGGCAATTCGGTGCATATCATGGGTGCGGATCTGCACCTCCATTCGCTCGCCATAAGGGCCAACAACCGTCGTGTGCAACGATTGATACATGTTCGCCTTGGGCATGGCGATATAATCTTTGAAGCGGCCGGGGATCGGTTTCCAGGTCGCATGAACCAGGCCGAGAACTTCGTAACATTCACGAACCGAGTCAACCAGTACACGGAAAGCGATCAGGTCATAAATCTGGTCCAGGTCAACCCCGGTACGCTCCATCTTCTTATAAACGGAATAAAAATGTTTGAAGCGACCGGTCACCTCCCCTTCAACCTGATTCTCTGCGAGCAAACTGCAGATTTTCTCCCGCACCTTGACGATATGCTCACCGCGTTCTTCCTTATGCTCGGTAATTCTCCGGGCAAGATCGGCGTATTTTTCCGGTTCGAGAACCTTCAGTGACAGGTCTTCCAGCTCCCCCTTGAGCCAACTGATACCGAGTCGATTGGCCAGCGGTGCATGGATTTCAAGGGTTTCACGCGCACGGGCCACCTGCTGCTCGGGAGTGCGGTGAGAAATCATCCGCATATCACTCAAGCGATCAGCAAGAAAAACCAGAATGACCCGCAGATCCCGCGCCATCGAGATAAACATCTTGCGGAAGCTCTCAACCTGAGAACGATTGTTCTGGCGATAGGGGATGCTGTTTATTTTGATATAGGTTTCGACAAGGGAGAGAATTTCGCGGCCGAACTCGTTTTCCAGTTCAGCAGCAGAAACATGTCCAGGAGTCAGGCTGTCATGCAAGATGCCAACCACAATTGTGGTTTCATCCACCTTAAGCCGGGCAAGAACGGCGGCGATTTCTAAAGCGTGCTGGAGATAGTCCCTGCCATCAGGAACCTTCTGATCCGGGTGGGCGCGCAGGCAGAATTCCGTAGCGCGAACCAGAAGCCCCTCATCGACTTGGGGGAGGTAGCTTTTCAGCTCTGTGATGATCTGTTCAACAGTGAGCATTGCTGATTTGTCCGACATGTTCCG
Organism: Desulfuromonas sp.; assembly: GCA_002869665.1. GTDB lineage: Bacteria > Desulfobacterota > Desulfuromonadia > Desulfuromonadales > Geopsychrobacteraceae > PKUG01. Next base: position 4,252 of record PKUG01000182.1, read on the forward strand.
ACCGGCACCGGACAACAGAGTCCGGATCACCGGTCAGCAAATGTCGAGCACCGAATGCAGATCTGACTTAACGTTTCCGTTGCGGAAGTTTAAATTCGATCTCGCCATCGGCGATTTCGCGCAGAGCCAGAACGACCTTCTTATTGTGCGATTTGTTCTCAATCAAAGGTTCGGCGCCCTTGTAGAGCTGCTTAGCCCGCTTGGCGGCAACCATGGCGAGCAGAAAGCGGTTGGGGATCACTTCCAGACAATCTTCAACTGTTACACGTGCCATTTATCAGTCTCCTTGATCTTTCAGGGTATAGGCATCAAGCAAATATGCATTCCGGCTCGTCTTGTTCCGTTCTGCACTTATGATCGCCACCAGTTGAGCCTTGGCGGCGGAAAAGTCGTCATTGACGACTAGATAATCATACCAGGCCGCTTGCCTGATTTCATCGTAACCGTTTCTTAGCCGGCGGCGAATGTCGCTCTCACGATCTGTTGCCCGGTTACGCAGGCGCTGCTCCAACTCAATCATATCAGGTGGCAGGATAAAGATAAAAACTGCCCGACCATAATTTTCTTTCAGTTGAGCCGCGCCTTGGCAATCGATATCAAGAAGTAAGTCTACCCCGTCATCTGCTGCTGCAGCAAGGGTCTCCTTAGCCGTGCCATAGAGGTTGCCATGCACCTCAGCCCATTCGGCAAATTCCTGATTTTCAATCATACTCCGGAAGCGGTCCTGGGCGACAAAGTTATAGTCAACCCCGTTTACTTCTCCGGACCGCTTTTCCCGGGTAGCAAACGATATAGATTGACGCAAATCAGGAATACTGTCAATCAATTCCCGGCACAGCGATGTTTTTCCGGCCCCTGAAGGTGCTGAAACGACAAACGAAATTCCTTCCCTCACCATTGGCTTATTCAATGTTCTGTACCTGTTCCCTGACCTTTTCCAGTTCCGACTTCAGTGCCACAACATAGCGGGTCAATTCAGCATCGTTCGATTTTGAACCCATGGTATTGGCCTCGCGATTCAANNNNAGGAAGTCCATCTGCCGTCCCACCGGTTCACTCTCCAGCATCAAACCACGGAACTGCTCAAGGTGACTACAAAAACGACTGGTCTCTTCGCTGATATCACAGCGATCGGCAAAGATAGCTATTTCCTGAGCAATCCGTTGCGGATCGCCACCATTCTCCTCAAGCTTTGACAGGCGTTCGGACAATTTCTGGCGCCACTCCAATGGCACCTGTGGCGCCCTGGATTCGATATTGCCGAGCAGTTGTTCAAGTAGAGCCAATCGCGCATTGATATCTTCGGCAGTTGCCTCCCCCTCTTTGCGACGCATCTCCAGAATCGCCTCGAGAGCTTTGTCGAGGGCTTGCGACAGACACTCCTTCAACTCATCACCGAACTCCGTTTCCTTAAGCGTAAGTACATCTTTCTGAGCGGCCAGGAATTCAAGCCCGACGTCTCCAGGTAGACGGCTTACCTCTTTCAAGCGGTTGAATGCTTTTAGGTAAGCCAGTGTCACGGCCTCATCGACAACCGGTGTCGCAGTCAGCGCAGCATCGTTCCCCTGACTGACAAATACATCGATCTTCCCACGCTTGAGTACCGCACTGATACGTTTTTTCAATTCCGCTTCAAAAGGAGCCAGCATCCGCGGCGCCTTGATGTTGATATCTCCGTAGCGGTGATTGACCGTTTTGATCTCGACGGAAAAAGACAGCCCTTCGAGCTGGGCCTGCCCACGACCATACCCGGTCATACTTTTTATCATTTTCAGCCTCTTTCTTTTCAAGTCCGGCACACCGGATTAATTTTTCAATAAAAACGGAGCGACCTGTCTACCCGGATAACCGGATAAGCTATCTCCCCGTCGCGCTCGACGACTCCGATGAGATTACCTCCGGGCAACAATTCGCCACAGGGCTATATTCCGGAACCAACTGCCGTAATCCACTCATAATTCCGGCCACATCAAGGTTACCGGCGCAGGTAACCAATTCCTCGATTGCCCGTTGCACCAAGTCAAAGGACATGTCAACCGACCTGGCAATACAGATCTTCTCGTGAAGGGTCGGCAGGACCCCCTCGTCATCGAGCAACAACTCTTCGTAAAGCTTTTCCCCCGGTCTCAAACCGGTATAAACGATGCGGATATCTTTGTGCGGCTGCAATCCTGACAAACGAATCAGTTCCTCGGCAAGGGCCTGTATCTTAACCGGTTGCCCCATGTCGAACAAGTAAATCTCACCCCCATCTCCCATGCTTCCCGCTTGCAATACCAGTTGTGTCGCTTCAGGGATCGTCATGAAAAAACGGGTGACATCGGGGTGGGTAACGGTCACAGGTCCACCTGCCGCAATCTGCTCGTTGAAGATTGGGATCACGCTGCCGTTACTGCCAAGGACATTACCAAAACGCGTCGTAACAAAACCGGTCCGACTTCGTGCATTCAGGGATTGGACATAGAGCTCCGCAGTCCGCTTGCTCGCCCCCATGACGTTGGTCGGGCGCACCGCCTTGTCGGTGGAGATCATCACGAACTTTTCAACACCATAGCGATCCGCAGCATCGGCCAACAAACGGGTTCCCTGGACATTGGTCAGGACAGCTTCAGCCGGGTTCAATTCCATCATCGGAACATGCTTGTAAGCGGCCGCATGAAAAACAACCCGCGGATTCAATTCGCTGAAAAGAGAATCAACCCGTTTCGCATTACAGACATCCCCGATAATCGACACCACTACCAGATCAGGAAAACGCCGGGCAAGTTCCTGTTCGACAAAAAACAGGGGGGTTTCAGCCTGATCGAAAAGAATCAGTTTTTGCGGCCCGAATCCGGCAACCTGACGGCATATCTCGCTACCGATACTCCCCCCGGCACCGCTGACAAGGACGCATTTACCGTGCAGGTAACAACGGATCTCATCCTTGTCGAGAGAGATCGGCTCACGCCCCAGCAGGTCGTTAAGATCGACATCGCGAACCTGCTTGATCGATACCTTGCCATCGATCAACTCAGCCACTCCTGGCAAAATTTTGAACTTCACTTCTGTCATCTCACAACGAGAA
>PKUG01000048.1 GCA_002869665.1 Desulfuromonas sp.
GACAAACAAACGTTATGCACGAAGTGAGCCAATGGGGGTGTGGTTCTTTGTTTCTTCAACCGGCTGATTTTCTGAGGTTTTTTTTGAGAAGAGGTTGGTATGTCGGAGGGGAATCATTTTTTGTTGTGTGTCTGCCACAGTGTTACTGTTGGTTTTGCGCAACAATCACGATGAGTTGACGTGAAAAATTAATGTTTAGCTAACAACCGAGCCCCGTCGTCGGACTTGTGCAGGCAAGATCTGATGTCGGGGCTCGGTGTCTTGGCTTCAGTGTTCGCCAGCCTGGCAAATTTCTGTCAGTACGCCACCGGTCGCCTTGGGGTGGAGGAAGGCGATCAGGCTGTTGTGGGCCCCCCGCCGCGGAGTTTCATCGATCAGGCGTACACCCTGTTCTTTCATCCCGGCAAGCGCCTTTTCAATGTCATCGACCTCGTAGGCGATGTGGTGAATCCCTTCGCCATTTTTGGCCAGGAACTTGGCCACGGGTGAATCTTCTGCGGTCGGTTCAAGTAATTCAATGCGGCTTTCGCCAACCTGGAGAAAGGCGACGCGAACTTTCTGATCAGCCACTTCTTCGGTCCCTTCGAAGGCCATTCCCAGGTGGTCGCGATAAAAGGGGATCGCGGCGTCAAGGTTGGTGACAGCGATACCGATATGGTTGATTTTTTTTGTCATTGTGATGTCTCCTGTTTTGTGGAAGTGCTTTTTTAATCAAGGCTCTTTACTACTAAGGCACTAAGAGCACTAAGAAGTCAAAAGCAAGTCACAACTCTATTGTTGAGAATCTAAACCTTAAAAACAGGTTAATGGTTTTCTTAGTGTCCTTAGTGCCTTAGTGGTGAAAACGTTTTAAGGTCTTTTGAATGCCTCAATCAGTCGCCGCGCCGCAGCGCCGGGGGAAGTCTTGCCTTCGAGGACTCCGGCCTGAACGCGTTCGAGCATGGCGGCTACGTTCTTGTTGTTACGGAACAGTTCTTTTAACTCATCCTGAACCAGAGTCCACATCCAGTCGTTGGCCTGCAGGCGACGTTTGCCCTCAAATTCGTCGTGCTGCTTCATGGCGACGACAAAGTCGAGGATCATATCCCAGACTTCGGCGACTCCCTGTTTGTGCAGGGCACTACAAAGCATGGCCGGCACCTGCCAATGAGCGCTTTTGGGTTTGAGCAGGTGGAGAGCATTTGCGTACTGTCGGCGGGCCAGTTCAGCCTTGGGGCGGTTGTCCCCTTCCGCCTTGTTGACCAGAATGGCATCGGCGATCTCCATAACCCCCTTCTTGATCCCCTGCAGTTCATCACCGGCATTCGGCAGCTGCAGCAGCAGGAAAAAATCGACCATCGAGGCGACGGTGACTTCGGACTGGCCGACGCCGACGGTTTCGACGATGATGACATCGTAGCCGGCGGCTTCGCATAAGAGCATGGTCTCGCGGGTTTTGCGGGCGACGCCGCCGAGGGTGTCACCGGAAGGTGAGGGGCGGATGAAGGCGTTTTGCTCCCGTGCCAGTTCCTCCATCCGGGTCTTGTCCCCGAGGATCGAGCCGCCGGAGAGCTGCGACGTCGGGTCGACGGCGAGGATCGCCAGCTTGTGCCCCTTTTCGATGAGGTGCATGCCGAAGGCTTCGATTAAGGTACTCTTGCCTGCGCCCGGAACGCCGGAAATGCCGATGCGCACCGAGTTGCCGGAATCGGGGAGCAGGTCGTCGAGCAGGTCGGCCGCGGCGCTGGAATGATCGGGGTTGCGGCTTTCGATCAGGGTGATCGCTTTGGCCAGGGAGCGGATGTTGCCGGAACGCACACCGTCGGCAAGCTGGGGGATGTTGTTCAAAGTTTGTACCTTCTGGAGAGAACGCATGTAGGGGCACGGCGCGCCGTGCCCCTACGGTTTTACAAGAGATGTTCCTGTCCTTTATTTTTCTTCGATCGCATCCAGCGTCATATTCGCTGACAGCGTGATCGGTGTCCCCGGGCCGAAGATCTTGGCGGCACCGGCGGCGTAGAGTTCATCGTAATCCTGACGCGGAATAACCCCGCCGCAAACCACGGCGATATCCTCGGCCCCCAGCTTCTTCAGCTCGGCAACCAGTTGTGGGACCAAGGTCTTGTGGCCGGCTGCGAGGCTGGAAACGCCGACGACATGGACATCGTTCTCGACCGCCATTTTGGCGGCTTCCTCCGGGGTCTGGAAGAGCGGACCGACATCGACATCGAAGCCGGCATCGGCGTAGGCCGTCGCCACGACTTTGGCTCCGCGGTCGTGACCGTCCTGCCCCATCTTGGCGATCAAAATCCGCGGCCGGCGACCTTCCTTGGCGGCGAATTCGTCGACGCGCTTCTTCAGTTCGGCAAAATCGTTATCTTCGTTCACGACGGATCCGTAGGCTCCTGAGACAAGTCTGATCTCGGCCTTGTGACGCCCGAAGGCCTTTTCCATGGCATCGGAAATTTCGCCGACCGAGGCCCGCAGGCGGGCGGCCTTGACGCTGAGGTCGAGCAGGTTGCCAGTGCCGTTTTCGCAGGCGGCGGTGATGGCGTCAAGGGCGGCCTGGCAGGCGGCCTCGTCGCGCTCGGCACGCATTTTCTCGAGTCGGGCGATCTGGGCCTTGCGCACGGCCGTGTTATCGACATCGAGAACCTCGATGGGATCTTCTTTCGCCAGCTTATATTTATTAACGCCGACGATGACATCGCGGCCGGAATCGATCGCGGCCTGCTTCTTGGCTGCCGATTCCTCGATGCGCAGTTTCGGCATCCCTGACTCGATCGCCTTGGTCATGCCACCCAGTTCCTCGATCTCGTCGAGAATTTTCTGGGCTTCTTCGATCAGGGAGTTGGTCAGCGACTCGACGTAATAGGAGCCACCGAGTGGGTCGACGACGTTGCAGATACCGGTCTCTTCCTGGATGACCAGCTGCGTGTTGCGGGCGATGCGGGCGCTGTGGTCGGTCGGCAGGGCGATCGCTTCGTCCAGGGCGTTGGTGTGCAGCGACTGGGTGCCGCCGAGGACCGCAGCCAGCGCCTCGATGGTGGTCCGGATGACGTTGTTGTAGGGATCCTGCTCGGTCAGCGACCAGCCGGAGGTCTGGCAGTGGGTACGCAGCATCGACGACTTCGGATTCTTCGGGTTGAACTGGCTCATCAGCTTGGCCCAGAGGAAGCGAGCGGCGCGCAGTTTGGACGCTTCCATGAAGAAGTTCATGCCGATGGCGAAGAAGAAGGAGAGGCGCGGGGCAAAGGCGTCGACGTCCAGTCCCTTGTCGATGGCCGCCCGGACATACTCGATACCGTCAGCCAGAGTGAAGGCCAGTTCGAGGGCGTTGTTGGCGCCGGCCTCCTGGATGTGATAACCGGAAATCGAGATCGAGTTAAACTTCGGCATCTTCTGGCTGGTGTACTCGATGATGTCGCCGATGATCCGCATCGAGGGTTCCGGCGGATAGATATAGGTGTTACGGACCATGAACTCTTTGAGGATATCGTTCTGGATGGTCCCGGCCAGTTTCTCCTGGCTGACGCCCTGCTCCTCGGCGGCGACGATGTAATTGGCCATGATCGGCATGACGGCACCGTTCATGGTCATCGACACCGAAACCTTGTCGAGGGGGATCTCGTCGAAGAGAATCTTCATGTCCTCTACCGAGTCGATAGCAACCCCGGCCTTGCCGACGTCGCCGACAACCCGTGGGTGATCGGAATCGTAGCCGCGGTGGGTTGCCAGGTCGAAAGCGACCGATAAGCCCTGCTGGCCGGCAGCGAGATTACGCTTGTAGAAGGCGTTCGATTCCTCGGCCGTGGAAAAGCCGGCGTACTGGCGGACAGTCCAGGGGCGTCCGGCATACATGGTGGCCATCGGTCCACGAATGAACGGGGCCAGGCCGGGCAGGGTGTCGGCATACTCGAGACCGGCCGTATCCGCAGCTGTGTAGAGCGGCTTGACGGTGATTCCCTCCGGTGTTTCCCACTTGAAACCGGAGAGGTCGTCGGTCTTCTTCTCCTTTTTGGCCTGGGTTTCCCAATCGGCCAGATTTTTTTTCTCGAAACGGCTCATGATTTAACTCACCTTTTCTCCTTTTTCGGGTGCTATGTCGCAGATGGTATGAATTGATCCAGGCTTGCTGTGTCTGCGAAAGTATAATTCAGGAGATTCCCGAATTGAATGCCGGTTACCGTGCCCAGACAGCCGCTCAGCGCATTTTTTCAGCGGGTGACGACAGCGAGGACCTGAACCATTTCGCCGTCTTTTGACAGCAGTCGGTGTTTGACCGTTGAGTCGAAATAGACGGCATCCCCTTCATCGAGGATGAAGCGTTCGTCATCGAGGATGATTTCCGCCTGACCTTTAAGGATCAGCAGAAACTCTTCACCTTCATGATTGTAGAGGGTTTCTTCCTGGGCGCGCTCGTTGACGGTGAGCAGGAAGGGCTCCATCTTTTTGTTTTTTTTACGGAAAGAGAGGGTTTCGTAAGTATAGCCGTGCTTGGTGCCATCTTTCGAGATGACGCGGCTGACGATCCGGCGTTCGTCGTGGCGAACGATCTCGTAGCGAGTGACGCCTTCCCCCTCTTCGAAGAAGTAGCTCATTTTGACATCGAAGAAACGAGCGATTTTCGACAGGGTAGCGATCGGCGGAGAGACGTTATTGTTCTCGATCTGGGAAATAAGGGCCGGAGAAAAGCCGGTTTCCGTTGCAACATCCTGCAGGGTCAGCTTTCTCTCTTTGCGCAGAGCCTTAATTTTTTGACCGATATTGAATTCCATGAAAATCCCGTACAGCTTTGAATATAAATATAATGGTTTTTTATATCTGTCCTCGTATAGCGGACGTGGTAAAAAATGTCAACCGCAATAATTTTAATAGAAATAAAATTATTCCTGCTTTCTATACACGTTTTTGTGACCGGAAAGCGCCGAAAAAATCCCAACTCATGAGATGTTTTTTCTGATTAATTAAGGCCTTGTCGGCTCTTCTCGTATTTACCAAAGATTTTAGTTTCCCTGAATTTGTTGCCTGATCTCTTGTGTCCAGGCTGTTCCGATAGCGTAAAACAGTTGTTTATGGATAGCCTGTTCGCCGACTCCGGGATGATTTATTACGGGGGCTTTGTCGAACAAAAAAATACTTGACAATCCGCGCCCTGAGATTATTATTGTGCGCTGTTAGCACTCGCTCTTGTTGAGTGCTAACAGCGGCCGCAAGACAGCACTGGTAAGAGCCGGACTGCTGTCGGTCTGCAATCAGAAATCCTATAGCGGCCCGTGGGCCAACATATTGAAAGTGAAAGGAGTAGCATCATGAACATCAGACCCCTGCAGGATCGTATCATTATCGAGCGTATTGAAGAGGAAACCAAAACCGCCGGTGGCATCATTATCCCCGATACGGTTTCCAAAGAGAAGCCCCAGGAAGGTGAAGTCGTCGCTGCCGGTAAAGGCAAGGTCACCGCTGAGGGCAAAGTACTGGCGCTGGATGTCAAGGTTGGCGATCGTGTGCTGTTCGGCAAGTATGCCGGTAGCGAGATCAAGGTTGACGGTAAGGAATATCTGATTATGCGTGAGGATGACATCCTCGGCGTTGTTGAGTAAGGCAGGTTCCGCTTTTCCGCTCCAGCGGCGTTGCTGTGCTGCTCGAATGCTCACATAGCACTTGGCTATGCTGCGCTTCTGTGCTGTTCGCGTCTTGCTGGAGCGAAAAATCGAAACTGCAAATAGCTGTAACGAAATCAAAGTAATTTACGGAGGATATACGTATCATGGCTAAAGAAATCAAATTTTCCCAAGAAGCGCGCGCATTGATTCTGGATGGCGTCAACACCCTGGCGAACGCCGTCAAGGTCACCCTGGGTCCGAAAGGGCGTAACGTTGTCATCGAAAAGTCTTTCGGCGCTCCGCTGATCACCAAGGACGGCGTCACCGTCGCCAAGGAGATCGAGCTGGAAGAGAAGTTCGAGAACATGGGCGCTCAGCTGGTCAAGGAAGTCGCTTCCAAGACCTCCGACGTTGCCGGTGACGGTACTACCACTGCGACCGTTCTTGCCCAGGCGATCTATCAGGAAGGCGTCAAGCTGGTGACCGCCGGTCACAACCCGATGGAAATCAAGCGCGGCATCGATAAGGCTGTCGTTGCCGCTATCGGGGCTCTGCAGGAGCTTTCCAACCCGGTTCAGGACCACAAGGAAATCGCCCAGGTCGGCACCATCTCGGCCAACAGCGACGAGACCATCGGTAACATCATCGCCGAGGCGATGGAGAAGGTCGGCAAGGAAGGCGTCATCACTGTTGAGGAAGCCAAGTCGATGGAAACTTCTCTCGAAACCGTCGAGGGGATGCAGTTTGATCGCGGTTACCTCTCCCCCTATTTCGTCTCCGATGCCGAGCGGATGGAGTGTGCTCTTGATGATCCGTTGATCCTCATCTACGACAAGAAGATCAGCAACATGAAGGATCTGCTCCCGATCCTCGAACCGGTCGCCAAGCAAGGCCGTCCGCTGATGATGATTGCCGAGGATGTCGATGGCGAAGCTCTGGCGACCCTGGTTGTCAACAAGCTGCGTGGCACCATCAACGTCTGTGCCGTCAAGGCTCCGGGCTTCGGCGACCGTCGTAAGGCCATGCTCGAAGACATCGCTGTTCTGACCGGTGGCCAGGTGATCTCCGAAGAGGTCGGCTTCAAACTGGAGAACGCGACTGTCGACATGCTGGGTACCGCCAAGCGCGTCGTTGTCGACAAAGACAACACCACCATCATCGATGGTGCCGGTGACGAGGTTTCCATCGAAGGGCGCGTCAAGCTGATCCGCGGCCAGATCGAGGAAACCAGCAGCGACTACGATCGTGAGAAGCTGCAGGAGCGCCTCGCCAAGCTGGTTGGCGGTGTTGCTGTTGTCAAGGTCGGTGCTGCAACCGAGACCGAGATGAAAGAGAAGAAGGCCCGTGTCGAGGACGCCCTGCATGCGACCCGTGCAGCTGTCGAGGAAGGTATCGTCCCCGGTGGTGGCGTTGCCCTGCTCCGTTGTCTCCCGGCAGTCAAGGCTCTCGAACTCGCAGGTGAGCAGCAGTTCGGCGTCCAGTTGGTGCTACGCGCCCTCGAAGCTCCGCTGCGCCAGATCGCGATCAACGCTGGTGTCGAAGGCGCTATCGTTGCCGACAAGGTTCTCTCCGGTGAAGGTTCATTCGGCTTCAACGCGGCGAGTGATGAGTACTGCGACATGCTCGTTGCCGGTATTATCGACCCGACCAAGGTGACCCGCAGCGCGCTGCAAAATGCAGCATCTGTTGCCGGTCTGATGCTGACCACCGAGGCAATGATTGCTGACAAGCCGGCCGAAGGTGGCGATGCTATGCCTGCTATGCCTGGCGGCATGGGTGGCATGGGCGGTATGGGCGGCATGATGTAATACGCCCCAGGCCATTCGGTCCGAAAAAGCAACGCCCCGCTGGAGTCATCCGGCGGGGCGTTTTTTGTTGTAAGGGGAAAGGTTAAAGACCAAAGGAAAAAGGTTGAAATTATATTAACTCTTAATCAAATTTTTTGTCCTTTGTCCTTTGTCCTTTGTCCTTTGTCCTTTGTCCTAAATCAAAATCCTCTCCTGCACCTCTTCCCGTGTCATCGGTTTGACATTGAGAACGTTATTGTTGTCTTCAGCCTCCATGCAGAGGACTTCAACCAACGGTTCGTTCTTCCCTTTGCCGTAGCTGGCGACAATGGCGGCCGCTGTTTGCAGATCGTTCTCTGTGGGTTCGCCACAGATCAGGGCAAGGGGGCCGCTGAAATTGAGACAGCGCAGGCGGATGTGTGTGGGTGTAACGAGTTCCTGAAGCCGGTCGTTATCGGCCTTGTTGCGCCCGACGATCAGCTTGGCCTGCGGTGACAGGCGGAACTGACGGCCGGCCTTGAGTAGTTCGACATCGTTGCCGTTGGCTTGCGGATTATGCACGAGCAGGTCGCGCAACTGGTTGGAAAAGCCCTCTTCGGTCAGCAGGCAGCCCCCGGCCGACGCCGGGTACTCATGGTAGCCCCACTCCTTGGCCAGGGCCTGCTGGCGCCGGCGCGATCGCCCCTGGATATCGAGCAGTTGCTCGCGGTCCACCAGTCCCGCTTCTTCCATCGGTGTCGGCGGCAGGAGCTTAGCGCTTAATGGGCGCAGGATTTTGTCGCCATAGCCAGAGAGTTTGGCAACCGAGCGCAGGGCGTTGGCGTTCTGGCTCATGGGGCGCTGGCCGAGTACTTCACCGGAAAAGAGAAAGTCGAAGCCTTCTTTCTCCATCCGTTCACCGGCGAGGCGGAACATCAGGGCATGGCAGTCGATACAGGGGTTCATGTTGCGGCCATAGCCGTATTTGGGGTTTTTCAGCACCTCCAGGTGGATGTCCGTGATCTCTGCGACAATCAATTGATGGCCGATGATCCGGGCTGCCTCCCGGGCTTTTTCAGCGCCGAAGAATGGGGTGGCAAATGCGATGCCTGTCACTTCGATTCCCTGGCGCATGAGCGTCAGGACCGCCAGGCTACTGTCGAGACCGCCGGAAACAATACCGAGCGCTTTACTCATTTACAGCTCCGAAATTCAATTCAGTTATATGTTTCGATGTTCTTGGTTGTCAGGGGACTGCCGAACGGAAGAGATAGTGAAGATGCGGAGGAATGTCTACCAGGCGGGGGTGCGGAAGGGTTCCGCCCCCCGGCAGTAACTATCGGCCTGATCAGGCGTCTTTATTTTCGCTGTCTTTATTTTCGCCGATCTCTTCGATTTTGCCTTCCTCGATTTCACTATCGGCGTCGTTCATGCCTTTCTTGAAGTTGCGCAGTCCTTTACCCAGTGCGCCGCCAACCTGGGGCAGCTTGCCGGCCCCGAAGATGATCATCACCAGTACCAGGATGATCAGAAGTTCCTGTGTTCCCAAACCAAACATGCATTCCTCCTGTATGAAGAAGCTTGAGGCGTTGCTGTATGCAAAGCAAGATTGTCAACCATACACCGGATGACGGTAAAAAACAATGCAGGATCAGGCTGTTCGAGCGGCCTTTAGCCGATCTTCTCCTGGCGTTCCTGCTCAGTTTTGCAGTCGATGCAAAGCGTCGTGACCGGTCGCGCGCGCAGGCGTTCAGCCCCGATCGGTTCTTCACAGGACTCGCAGAGGCCGAAACTGCCGTCGTCGATCCGCTCCAGCGCTTCGCGGATTTTGTTGATCAGTTTGCGTTCCCGATCACGGATACGCAGTTCGAAGTTGCGATCCGATTCAAGGGATGCCCGGTCGGTCGGGTCCGGGAAGTTGGTTTTCTCCTCGGTCATTTCCGAAACGGTCTTACCCGCATCGTGAAGCAGGGCCTCCAGTTGCTGGGTCAGCAGGGTCTTGAATTCGGCCAGGGTGGTGTTGTCCATATGCCTCGTCCTTCCGGGTTTAAAACGTGCCTCTCAGTTGAACGTAAATGATAAGTGCCAGCACGGCCACGGCCAGCCAGGCGGAAAAAACATCACTGCATTTTTTCGGCGGCGCAGCCGCCAGATTGCGGGTTTCTGCGCTGATAATCTCGTCAGGAACCTTGGCGATGAGTTCGTTGACCAGCTGTCCGAATTGTCCATAACTGTTGGACAGGATCAGAAAATCGTTTTCGCTGCTCAGGCTGATGAAAATCCGCTTGCGCACCTGAATCGTATCGACGGCGGTCAGCTCGGCGTAAGGGATACGTTTTTTGCGTAACGCCTTGTCGACCTGAATCGCATCGGCGAACAGGTGAACCCTGCGCAGGCTGCTCTCGACAAAGAGGATAAACGCCGGAATCAGAAAGGCCCCGAGAATGATGATTTTTGCTTTCGGCAGCCCCAGATAGATCGTGCTGATCATCAGGATGCAGCCGAGCAGAACAACCAGCCCCAGCGGCAGCAGAAAGTTTTTTCGGATTTTATAGATCGCTGGTTCCATCGTGAAATAACTTCAATCTGTCGATTGCTGTAATCTTTCAACAGCAGGACGTTTAAATAACACGGTAATCTATCAGGTCTTGTCCTTTTTGCCAACAATTGGATGAGCGTCAGCGTCCGATGCCATACTCAGACAAAGATATGCTCAAGGGCTTCGCTGGCATGCTTGACAGCGATCAGTTTGATCGATGCCGGAACGTCCAGATTTTTCAGGTTGCCACGGGGCAGAATGCAGCGGGTGAAGCCGAGCCTGGCGGCTTCCCTGATGCGCAGCTCTGGCTGGGAAATAGCCCGCACTTCCCCGGTCAGGCCGACCTCGCCGAAGATCACGGTTCGCGGGTCGATGGCCCGGTTCAGGTGACTTGAGGCCAGGGCGGCGATGATCCCGAGGTCGACCGCCGGCTCGTCGAGGCGGACCCCGCCGGCGACGTTGAGGAAGATGTCCTGACCGGCAAGCGCCAGTTCGACCTTTTTTTCGAGGATCGCTACCAGCAGGCCGACCCGTTTGTGATCGATGCCGATAGCGGTACGCTGTGGGGTGCCGAAGGAACTGGATGAAACCAGGGCCTGCAGTTCGACGAGGATCGGCCGGCTCCCTTCCAGAGAGGGGACGACAGCGCTGCCGGCGCTCTCTTCCGGACGTTCGGCGAGGAACAGCTCCGACGGGTTGCTGACCTCGCGCAGTCCCTGCTCACGCATCTCGAACACACCAATCTCATTGGTCGAACCGAAGCGGTTCTTGACCGCGCGCAGGATGCGATAGGGGTGGCCGGGGTCCCCTTCAAAGTAGAGGACGGTATCGACCATATGTTCCAGCACCCGCGGTCCGGCGATGGCACCGTCCTTGGTGACATGACCGACGAGGAAGGTCGGCAGGCCTTCGCCCTTGGCCTGGAGCATCAACTGGCCGGTGCATTCACGCACCTGGCTGACGCTTCCCGGCGCCGAATCGAGGCTGGAGGTGAAGATGGTCTGGATTGAATCGATCACCAGGAAGGCCGGTTGCAGTTCCCTGATGCGCTGCTTGATCTGTTCCAGCGAGGTTTCGGCCAGCAGGTACAGATCCGTGCTGTCGATTCCCAGGCGATCGGCCCGCAGTTTGACCTGGCGGGTCGACTCCTCCGCGGTCACATAGAGGGTGACGCCGTTCTCTGCCAACCGGGCACAGGCCTGGAGCAGCAGAGTCGATTTGCCGATCCCGGGGTCGCCGCCGACGAGGACCAGCGAGCCGGGGACAACCCCGCCACCGAGGGTACGGTCGAGTTCGCCGATGCCGCAACTCAGGCGATCCTCTTCGCGTCCGGCCACTTCGGCCAGCTTTTGCGGCTTGCCCGGCTCCGGCAGCGCCCGGCTGTGATTGCCGGCCACGACCGGCTGTTCTTCAACCAGAGTATTCCACTGGTTGCAGTCAGGGCAGCGTCCCAGCCATTTAGGGCTCTGAAAGCCGCACTGCTGACAGCTGAAGATGGTCTTGGTTTTGGCCATGAGAGTCTCCTGCCGGTGACGAAAAATAGGTATCCTATGCCGTTGCCGGTTGGCTGTCAATCTGGCAGGGGCGTTGAATCGGGGCGGCGTGGGAGCGAAAATCGGCCAGGAGAGGGGCGCGCCCCTTTTCCCCCCTTTATCCGTTCCGCTTTTTCCTTTATCCTGCCCTTTTTGAGGGAGAATTCTTATGACCTATGCGGAACTGCAAGCGGCGCTGGCCGAGTTCAATCTGCCGGAACAGATAACCCTGAAGAGGATTCGCGAGCGGCACCGGAAACTGGTGCGACAGCATCATCCCGATAAAGGTGCCGCACCCGATAACGACAAGATTCGGCGGATCAATGCCGCCTATAAGATTCTCAACGAATATGTCAGTCATTACAGCTTCGATTTTTCGCGCGAGACCTTTTACAACCAGTATCCCGAAGAACGTCTGCGCGAACAGTTTTATGATGTCGGACTCTGGGGGCAGAAAGGGTAGGTTGCCGCTGTCTTTCGTGACGCCGGATGCCGCCTTGTGGCGGCGAGGTTCTTCACCCTGCAGCCCCTGCACCCTTTTGCTTCTTTTTCCGTTCTGTGGTACATTGCCCGCCTTTTGCTCAATTCTCGTTTACGGACAGACATCCAGGTGAAAATAGATCAGACAGCAGCTTTGACCCAGGTTTCCCGACCGTCGCGTTATCTCGGTGGTGAACTCGGGAGTATCATCAAGGCCGATGCGGACGTTGCTGTGCGCATGGCCCTGGCATTTCCCGACGTTTACGAAGTCGGGATGAGCCATATCGGCTTTCCCATTCTCTACAATATCCTCAACGGAATCGAGGGGGTTGCTGCCGAGCGGGTGTATGCCCCCTGGACCGACATGGAAGAGTGGTTGCGGGCCAACGATCAACCGCTCTGTGCCCTGGAAAGCACACGCCCACTGGCGGAATTCGATATCATCGGCTTCACCCTGCAATACGAACTGAGCTACACCAATATCCTCAATATGCTGACCCTTGCCGGGCTGCCGCAGCGCCGCGAGGCGCGCACCGAAGAGGCCCCGCTGATTATCGTCGGTGGCCCCTGCGCCTTTAATCCCGAGCCGCTGGCGGCGTTCATCGATGTTGCCCTGATCGGTGATGGCGAAGAAGCGGTGGTCGAACTGGTTGAACTGGTGCGCCGAAGCAGGGCCGAAGGGTGGTCACGCCTGCGTTTGCTGGAAGAACTCTCCGTTCGTGATGGGTTTTATATTCCGCAATTTTTCACGGTTGAGCAGCATGACGACGGCGAGGTTACGGCCATTATTCCCAACCGCGATGGCTATGCGACAGTGCGTCGCCGGTTTGTCGCCGATCTCGATACCGTCCCCTATCCGACGCGGCCGATCATTCCTTTTATGGATACTGTGCACAACCGGGTGGCGCTGGAGATCGCCCGCGGCTGCACACGCGGCTGCCGTTTCTGCCAGGCGGGATATATTTATCGTCCAGTCCGAGAACGCAGCCCCGAGCGGGTGCGCGAGCTGATCAATCGCTCGCTGGAAAATTCCGGTTACGAGGAGATCTCCCTGCTTTCGCTGTCGACCGGCGATTACAGCTGCATCGAGCCGTTGCTCGGCCAGTTGATGCGGGAGCACGCCGCGGACCAGGTGGCCGTTTCCCTCCCCAGTCTGCGCGTCGGCTCGCTGACCCCCGAGCTGATGGAAGAGATCAAGAAAGTCCGCAAGACCGGTTTCACCCTGGCTCCGGAAGCGGGGAGCGAGCGGCTGCGTGAATTGATCAACAAGGGGATCAGCGCCGACGATCTGCTCACGGCAACGGGGAACGCTTACCGCTTCGGCTGGCGACTGATCAAGCTCTACTTCATGATGGGATTGCCGACCGAGACCGATGAGGATCTCGAAGCAATCATCCAACTCGCGGCCGAGGTCAAGCGCAGCGGCAAGGGGACCGGCGGTAACGATGTCAACGTCGCCGTTTCGACTTTTGTGCCCAAACCGCACACGCCGTTCCAGTGGGAAGCGCAGATCGGGATTGACGAAACTTTGAGAAAGCAGCGCCTGCTGCGTGACGGACTGCGTAGCAAGAAGTTGCGCTTCAAGTACCACGAGGCTGAACTCTCCTTTCTGGAAGGGGTCTTCGCCCGCGGTGACCGGCGGCTGGCCGCAGTCCTCGAACGGGCAGTCGAACTCGGTTGTCGTTTCGATGGCTGGCGCGAACGGTTCGACTTCGATAAATGGCAGCAGGCCTTCGCCGACTGCGGCATCGACCCGGCCTGGTACCTGCGGGAGCGGCGCGAGGATGAAATTCTCCCCTGGGAGCATATCGACTGCGGTCTGCCGAAAAGCTTTTTTCTCGCCGAGCGGCACAAGGCCCTTGTCGGTGCGCCGACCCGCGATTGTCGTGACGGAGACTGCCACGCTTGCGGCGTGTGTGATTTCAAGCAACTGAAGATGCGCTTGACGCCGCCGGAAATGGCCGCTTTCCCGAGCATAGAAGAGGCTCCGGTTGTTGAACCCCGCGAGGAGGACTTCACCCGTGTACGCCTGGTCCTGAGCAAACTCGGGCGGGCGCGGATGGTCGCTCATCTCGAATATCTGAAGATGTTCCAGCGCGCCGTGCGCCGGGCCGGGTTGCCGATCCGCTTCTCCCAGGGGTTCCATCCGTCTCCCAAGGTCTCCTATCTCGAAGCTTTGCCGATGGGGGTGTCCAGCGCGGCGGAACTGGTCGACCTTGAATTGCTGCGGCCGCTCCCCGTTGCAGACGTTGTCACCGTTCTGAATGAGCAGCTCCCGGACGGTTTCAAAGTGCTCTCCGGTGAGGTTATCCCCTGGCGCTCGCCGTCCCCCTCGGCGTCGGTCGCATCCAGTATCTACAAGGTGCCGCTGCCGCCGGAACGTCCGGCCGATCTGGAGGCGCGTATTACGGCGTTCCTGACTGCTGAAAGCTTGCCGCTCAAGCGGATCAAAAAAGGGCGCGAAGAGGAACTGGACGTACGTCCCGATCTCGTAGCCCTGGATTTGAATAATGGGGTCTTGGGCGTAGAATTGAAAAAAGGGAGTCCGCTGCTTGTCGCGGCCGCTCTGCTCGATCTGGATGTCGAGGCCGTCCGCCGCCTGGGGGTGCATAAATCAGGTGTCAGGCTTCAGGAGCCGGAGGTCGGAGATGAAAGCATCAAGGGGCAGGGTTGTCCTGACGCCTGATTCCTGGAACCTATTCAGTTCTAAGAATTAAAAATCTGAGTTCAGATAGTTACGTATATACAGACATGATTGGAGAAAAAACATGACCAAGGAGCTGGTAATTTCAACCACCTCCCACGAAACCCGTGTGGCCTTGCTTGAAGGGGGGCACATCGCTGAACTTTACATTGAGCGGGAGCGGGAGCGGGGGATTGTCGGAAACATTTACAAGGGGAGAGTGATTCGGGTGCTGCCCGGTATGCAGGCGGCATTTGTCGATATCGGGTTGGAAAAGGCGGCCTTTCTCTATGTCGCCGATGTGCTCGACGAGATGGAGCAGGTTGTCAGGACCATCGAGGGGGATGAGCAGTCCGCTGCCGGAGACGAGACGATGTTCCAGCTGCCGCCGATTGAAGACCTTCTCCATGAAGGACAGGAGCTGCTGGTGCAGGTCTCCAAGGAGCCGATCGGCACCAAGGGGGCGCGGATTACTTCGCACATCTCGCTTCCCGGCCGTCATCTGGTCTACATGCCGACGGTCGATCATATCGGCATTTCCCGCCGGATCGAATCGGAGGAGGAGCGCGACCGGTTACGGAATATCGTCGAATCGATGCGTCCAGCCGAAACCGGTTTCATCGTCCGCACGGTTTCCGAAGGGAAGAGCGAGGAAGACCTGCGTAACGACATGGGTTTCCTCGTCGGCCTGTGGGACAATATCAGTCGCGACATCAGCGAAATCAGCGCGCCGACCCTGATTCATTCCGACCTCGATGTCACCAGCAAGGTTCTGCGCGATATCCTCACCGAAGATGTCCGGCGGATCGTCGTCGACAACCTCGAGGAATACAACAAGATTGTCCGCTTTCTGCGCACCTTCATGCCGCGCCTGAACTACTGCATCGATTTTTACGAAGGGGAAGAGCCGGTCTTTGACGCCTACGGGCTTGAAGTCGAGATCTCCCGCGCCCTCGGTCGCAAGGTCTGGCTCAAAAGCGGCGGTTCGATCATCATCGAGCAGACCGAGGCGCTGACCGCCGTTGATGTCAACACCGGGCGTTATGTCGGCAAACACAACCTCGAAGATACGATCCTCAAGACCAATCTCGAAGCGGTTCGCGAGATTGCCTTTCAGCTGCGTTTGCGCAATATCGGCGGCCTGATCATTATCGACTTCATCGACATGGAGAAGGAAGCCCACCGCGAGAAGGTCCATGCGGCCCTCGAAGAGGCGCTGAAGAACGACAAGAACAAAACCAACATCCTCAAGATCTCCGAACTTGGCCTCGTCGAGATGACCCGCAAGCGGGTGCGCGAGAGCATCGGCCGCACCCTCTGCGAGCCCTGCCCCTACTGCGAGGGGAAAGGCTACGTCAAGGGGAAGCTGACCGTTATTTACGAGATCCTGCGCGAACTGCGCCGCGAACTGGCCGACCTGCCCGCCGGGCATATCACCCTGCTCGCCCACCCGGAGATCGCCGGCCTGCTGATCGACGAAGAGCGTGGCGGGCTCGATGAAATCGAGTCGCGCTACGGGCGTTCGGTCTCGATCAACTCGCGCCCCGGTTTCCATATCGAGCAGTTCGAGATCGCGGTGGGGTAAGGCAGCATCGGTGCCCTAGACTGGGTTACTGTGCTACCGAAAGAGTGTCCCGCACTAATCCCGGAAAATACTGGGAAAATATTTTTGTCAGATTGATTTGACGGGTACAGTCAGTGGATTTCCAGTTATTATTCATTTTCTTATCTGGTTTGAAGGAGATGTTTGCATATGGAGATTGAAAAAGGGGCGGGAAAGATCGCCAAATGTTTGCGGGTGATGCTTTACGACAAACCGGGGCATCTGGCCAAGGTGACAGCGGTTATTGCCGAGAAGAAGGCGAGTGTCGGGGATATCCGCCTGGTGCGCATGGGGCGGACGCACAACACCCGCGAGATCGTTATCTATGTGTCGTCCGAGGAACAGCTTGAAGATGTGGTCGACAGCCTCTCGAATCTGAGCGGGATCATCGTCGAGGATGTTATCGACCTGGTTCATCAGATGCACGAAGGGGGGAAGATCGCAACCAAGAGCCGCCTGCCGATCAAAACCATTTCAGATGTCAGGAAAATCTATACCCCCGGCGTTGCTGCCGTCTGCCGCGACATTCAGAAAAAGCCGGAACTGGCATTTAAATATACGACGATTCCCAATCAGGTGGCGATTGTCACCAACGGAACGGCGATCCTCGGATTGGGCGATATCGGCGCCGTGGCCGGTATGCCGGTGATGGAAGGGAAGGCGGCATTGTTTGACCATCTGGTCGGGGTCAGCGGCGTGCCGATCCTGATACAGAACTATGATCCCCAGGTGATCATCGACACGGTACGCAACATCGCCCCGACCTTCGGCGCGATCAAACTGGAGGATATCAAGGCCCCGGAGTGTTTTGAGATTGAGGATGTCCTCGATGAAGAACTCGATATTCCGGTCATGCATGATGATCAGCATGGTACTGCCGTTGTCGTCCTTGCGGCATTGTTGAATGCGACCCGCTTTTCCGGTCTGATGCTGAAGAAATCGGTGATCGGGGTCATTGGCCTGGGCGCGGCCGGAACCGGGATCAGTAAGCTGCTGATGTCCTACGGGGTCAAAAAGGTTATCGGCACCGACCTTGACGAGAGTGCCAAGGAGCGGCTTGTCAGCCTGGGGGGAGAGTCCGGGACGTTGGATGATGTGATGAAACACAGCAATATCGTCATCGCGACGACCGGGTGCCCGGGGCTGATCCGGCCGGAGATGGTGCGCCATGGATCGGTCATCCTCGCCCTGTCGAACCCGAACCCGGAGATCGAGCCGGAGTTGGCCATGGAGCATGGCGCAGCATTTGCTGCCGATGGCAAGAGCGTCAACAACGCCCTCGGCTTTCCCGGTATCTTCCGCGGAGCGTTGAATGTGCGGGAGACAAAGATCAATAACAAGATGAAGATCGCTGCGGCACAGACCATTGCCAGGTTCGCCGAAGAGAACGAACTGGTCCCCTCGCTGCTGCATCCCGAGGTCCATCAGGCGGTGACCGCAGCGGTCGAGCGGGCGGCGCTGGAATCGGGTGTGATCAAACCCTGGGAGTGAAAAAGGTTTCTTTTTCAGGGATTTTTCTTGACAGGCCAGGTAGCCGTGGCTATAGTCCGCGTTTGCGACGCGTGCCCGCGTCCGGAATATTCCCAGTTTTTCGCTAGAGGAGAAAGTCAACAATGTATGCGGTGATCAAGACCGGAGGAAAACAGTACAAAGTTTCCGAAGGCGACCTGTTCAAGGTCGAGATGATCGATGGCGCGGTGGGTGATACCATCGAACTCGATCAAGTCCTCATGGTCGGTGGCGCAGAGGTTAAAATCGGAACACCTCTCGTACCAGGCGCCAAGGTTAAGGCGCAGATCGTTGCTCAGGAAAAAGACAAGAAAATTCTTGTCTTCAAGTCCAAGCGACGTGGAGGTAATCGTAAAATATACGGCCACCGTCAACCTATTACCCGACTCAAAGTCGCGGCAATCGAAGCTTAAGGAGGCGATCTAATGGCTCATAAGAAAGCTGCCGGTAGTTCAAGAAACGGTCGTGACAGTATCGGTCAACGGCTTGGCGTCAAGCGTTTCGGCGGCCAGGAAGTGACCGCAGGGTCGATTCTGGTACGTCAGCGCGGGACGACTTTCCATCCCGGCAACAACGTTGGTTGCGGTAAGGATTATACCCTGTTCGCACTGATCGACGGTGTCGTCAAGTTCGAAACCAAGGCTAAAGGTCGCAAGCACGTCAGTGTTTACGCTGCCTGATCGAACCTGATAACGGCTTGAAGAACCCGGTACTGCATTTGGTCAGTCACCGGGTTTTTCTCTTTTGGGCGTGGGCGATTGAAAAAGGGCAGCTGCTGCGTTACGCTCCTTTTCCTCTCTCGACGTAGCTTTCGCTACGCCTCGTTCTGAAAAACTCGCAAGCCTTGCAGCTGCCGCTTTTTGAATCGCCTAGTTGGCGTAGTTATTTCAATAGAAAAAACATATGAAGTTTGTTGATCAGGTAAAAATTGAAGTCAGGGCCGGTGACGGTGGACGCGGATGCGTTTCGTTCCGACGTGAGAAGTTTATCCCCAAAGGGGGGCCGGACGGTGGTGATGGCGGCGACGGCGGACATGTCTATTTCGTTGTCGATGATGCCTTGTCGACCCTTCTCGATTATCGCTATATGCGCCATTATAAGGCGGGGAATGGCGGTCACGGATTGGGTAAAAACATGCACGGAAAAAACGGTGAGTCGCTGGAGTTGAAAGTGCCGCCGGGAACCCTGGTTTATGACGACGAGACCGGCGAGCAGATCGCCGACCTGACCGAATGCGGTGAGCCCCTGTTGTTGCTGCGCGGTGGTCAGGGGGGGCGTGGTAACGCGCGGTTCGCGACCAGTACCAACCGGGCGCCGCGGCATGCCCAGCCGGGAATCCCCGGTGAAAGTCGGGTTCTGCGCCTGGAACTCAAACTGCTGGCGGATGTCGGCCTGGTCGGGCTGCCGAACGCCGGTAAATCGACCCTGATCTCGGCGATTTCGGCAGCACGGCCGAAAATTGCCGATTACCCCTTTACGACCCTGGTTCCGAATCTCGGGGTGGTCCGTTATGGTAGCTTCAAGACCATGGTTGTCGCCGATATCCCGGGGCTGATTGCCGGGGCTAGTGAGGGGCACGGTCTGGGGACCCGGTTCCTGCGCCATGTCGAGCGGACCGATCTGTTCCTGCACCTGGTTGATCTGTCGATGATGCAGGACGGCGATCCTTTTGATAACTTTATGCTCATCAACCGCGAACTGAGCAGTTACGACGAGAGCCTGGCCAAGAAGCTGCAACTGGTGATTTTGACCAAGATCGATATCCCCGAGGTGCGCGAACAGGCGGAAGAATTGCGTCAGCATTTCGAGTCGCTCGGTTATCCGACCTTCATGATCTCGGCGGTGACCGGCGAAGGGCTCAAGGAGCTGGTTCATGCCGTCGGCGACGAACTGGATCGCCAGCGGGAAAACGAAGGGGATGAGCAGGCGCCCACGAGCGGGACGCTGGACGATTAACCTGAAGCTCATTCTCCGCCCGCGCAGGGCGCGAATGAGCCTTGCATAGAATCTCAACGGAAAATGCCATGCGCAAAGCCTTGCTGTCACATGTCAAGCGGGTTGTGGTCAAGATCGGTAGCGGAGTCATTTCGAATGCTGCGGGTCTCGAAGCGGACCAGGTTGCGGCGATCTCGGCCGAGGTGTGCGGTCTGCTCGATCGGGGGATGGAGTTTATCCTCGTCTCTTCCGGTGCGGTTGCCGCCGGCAAAGGACAGCTCGGAATCGTCGGGCGCCCCCAGACCATTCCTCAGAAACAGGCCGCGGCCGCCATCGGTCAGACCCGCATCATTCGCGAATATCGGGAACATTTCCAGTCCCGCAACTATAATGTTGCCCAGGTTCTGCTGACCCGCGACGACCTGTCGAACCGGCGGCGTTATCTGAACGCCCGTAACACGGTCATGACCCTGCTTGAGTACGGTGTCACGCCGATTGTCAACGAAAACGACACGGTCGTTGTCGAAGAGATCCGTTTCGGTGACAACGACAACCTGTCGGCCCTGGTCACCAATCTGGTTGAAGCCGATCTGCTGATTATTCTTTCGGACGTTGACGGTCTGTATGATCAGGATCCTCACGGGAATCCCGATGCGCAACTGATTCCGGTGGTTGAACGGGTAACCCCGTCGATTGAGGCGATGGGCGGACAGGCGAAGGGAAACCTCGGCACCGGCGGCATGTCGACGAAACTCAAGGCGGCCAAGCGGGCGGCTTTAAGCGGGGTCGGCACCCTGGTGGTCAACGGCCGGATCCCCGGAATCATCAGCAGGATCTTTGCCGGGGAGGACGTGGGGACTTACTTTCTGCCGGCCCAGTCGAAGCTGACGGCGAAGAAGCACTGGATCGCTTTCTCAAAGAAACCGCGTGGCAAGTTGCTGATCGATGAGGGGGGGCAACGGGCCGTGATCAAGGGGGGGAAGAGTCTGCTCCCGTCGGGGATCAGTGGGGTTGACGGCGGTTTTGAGCGCGGCGACGCCGTGCGTCTGTGCGATCTGGATGGCAATGAGTTCGCCCGTGGGATCATCAGTTATTCACTGGCCGAAATCCTGCAGATCATGGGCAAGCAATGTGCGGAAATTGAAAAAATTCTCGGCTACAAGTACCGTGACGAAGTGGTTGTCCGCGATGACCTGGTACTGACCGTGGAGAGTGAAGAGGAGGTCGACTGATGGGAGTGCGTGAAGAAGTTCTTGGCCTGGCACTGGCGGCCCAGCGGGCATCGCGTGACATGGCGAATCTGTCTTCAGGGGTCAAAAACAGTCTGCTGCTGCGCATGGCGACAGCTCTGGAAGCGGCGCAGGATGAACTGCAGCGGGAGAATGAGAAGGATTTGCAACAGGCCCGTGAGAACGGTATGGCCGCAGCGATGGTCGATCGCCTGGCGCTGACGCCGGAGCGGATCAAGGGGATGGCCGACGGCCTGCGTGAAGTGGCCGCCCTGCCTGATCCGGTCGGTGAGATCACCGGCATGTGGCTGCGTCCCAACGGTATCCGTGTTGGTCGCCAACGGATTCCTCTCGGGGTCATCGGTATCATCTACGAGTCGCGGCCGAATGTGACCGCGGACGCTGCCGGCCTGTGCCTGAAGAGCGGCAACGCGGTGATCCTGCGCGGCGGCTCCGAAGCGATTCACTCCAATCGTGCTATCGGCTCCATCCTTCAGCAGACGCTGGCGGCGGAAGGGTTGCCTCAGGCTGCCCTTCAGGTGGTGACGACCAGCGACCGGAGCGCGGTGACCGAACTGCTGAAGCTGGAGGATCAGATCGACCTGATCATTCCGCGCGGCGGCGAAGGGCTGATTCGCTTTGTCTCCGAGAATTCGCGGATTCCGGTCATCAAGCATTACAAGGGGGTCTGCCACACCTACGTCGATGCGGCAGCGGACCTGACCATGGCGGAAGAGCTCTGCCTCAACGCTAAGGTGCAGAGGCCGGGGGTTTGCAACGCCATGGAGACCCTGCTGATCCATGCCGATGTCGCTGCCGAGTTCGTACCGCAGATCAGTGCCGCCATGCGTCAGGCGGGGGTCGAGCTGCGTGGCTGCGAGAAGGCCCGCGCTATTCAGGGGGACATGATTCCGGCAACCGAGGAGGATTGGCACGCCGAGTATCTTGACCTGATCCTTGCGGTCCGCGTTGTCGATTCCTACAATCAGGCACGCGAGCATATCCAGACCTACGGCTCGCTGCATACCGAGGTGATCGTCACCAATGACTACCAGCGGTCACAGCAGTTCCTGCGTGAGATCAATTCCAGCGTGGTGATGGTCAACGCCTCCTCACGTTTCTCCGACGGCAACCAGCTCGGGCTGGGAGCGGAGATCGGGATTTCGACGACCAAGCTGCATTCCTTTGGGCCGATGGGGCTGGAGGACCTGACGACGCGGAAGTTTGTCGTTCTCGGCGAGGGACAAGTCAGGAACTAGACTAAAGGCCAAAGGTTAAAGATTCTGGATTCACCTTTCCCTTTTGGCCTTTCTACTTTGTCCTGAAAGGGTTTCCATGCGTATTGGTCTGCTGGGCGGAACATTCAACCCGATCCATTACGGGCATCTGCATATCGCCGAAGAGGTGATGGCCAGCTGCGCTCTTGATCAGGTCTGGTTTGTTCCGGCTTATCGACCGCCGCACAAGGCCCTGGCCGGTGAAGTCTCCTACGTCGACCGGCTGGCCATGGTCCGGCTGGCTATTGCCGGGGATGAGCGATTTCAGGTCTGTACCATTGAGGGGGAGCGTGGTGGGACCAGCTATTCGGTGGAAACCCTGGAGCAGCTGCACGAGCGACATCCGCAATACGAGTTCTTTTTCATCATGGGGCTCGATTCGTTTCAGGAGATCGGACTCTGGAGGGAGTACCCCAGATTGTTCGATCTGGCCAACATTGTCGTGACCGCCAGACCCGGTTTTTCCGGCTCGTTGCGTGAGCTCCTGCCGGTTGCCATAGCAGGGCGCTTCTGCTATGATTCCGATTCCAAAAAGCTCTTGTGTGACAGCGGGTTTTCGTTGATTGCGGTAACCCACACCTGTCGCGATATCTCCTCCACCGAAGTTCGTCAACTGCTGGCCGCGCGGCGGGATTGCGAGGGGAAGATTCCCGCCGCGGTGATTGATTACATTCAGCAGCATGAGCTTTATCTGTGCTGAAAGAAAAGGTACGAATTTGCAAGCAACCGAGACTGTCCGCCTGGTCGTCGACTATGCGTTAGACAAAAAAGGCTCCGACCTTAAAGTGTTTGATGTCCGCGAGCTCTCCTCGCTGACCGATTATATCGTCCTGGTTTCCGGTCGTTCAGACCGCCAGGTTCAGGCGATCGCCGAGAATATCCGCACCGAGATGAAGCACAAGCAGGAAGTGTTGCCGCTGGCAGTCGAAGGGATGGACCAGGGGCGTTGGGTTCTGCTCGATTATGGCGAGGTCATGGTGCATGTCTTTCAGCCGGCAGTGCGTGAGTTCTACGACCTTGAAGGGTTGTGGAGCGAAGCTCCCGAGCTGGAACTTCAGGTTGAGAGCGAGTGAAGCTGAGGCTGGTTTGCGTCGGCAAGCTGACGGAAGCCTGGCAGCGCGAAGCCGCCGACGACTATGCCGGGCGTTTGCAGCGCTATTTCCCTTTTGAGGTTATTGAACTCAAGGAGGAGAAGGGCGGGCGTAAGGGGGATGTCACCGGACTGCTTAAACGTGAGGGGGAACGGATTCTGGAAAAGATTCCTGCCCCGTCTACAGTCATTGTTCTGGATGAGCGTGGGCGACAATTCGGTTCGGAACAGCTGGCCGCACGCCTGTCCGATGCCATGCTGCATGGCGAGAGTGACTGGTGTCTGGTAATCGGCGGACCATACGGGCTGGCGCCGGCGGTCCGGGAGCGGGCCGATCTGCTGCTGTCGCTCTCGAAGATGACCTTTACCCACCAGATGGCTCGGGTTTTCTTGTTTGAACAACTTTATCGGAGTGCAACCATCATCAAAAACGAGCCCTATCACAACCGTTAGGGCAGCAGTTCGAACGGGCGGAGACATGGACGAAGAAAAACTGGCAGAAACCAAGGCGCAGCTGCTGCAGCTGCGTGAAGAGATCCTGGCTGAGTCGCATCGCGTTTACGCCGAATCCCAGACGCTGGGAAAAGACGGCGTTCCCGATATTGGCGATATGTCGTCAAACAGTTACAATCAGGAAGTCCTGATGAATCTCAGCGAAGCGCAACGTTCGCGGGTCCGTGATATCGACGCGGCCTTGGAGCGGATCGACGAGGGCGTTTATGGCCTCTGCGTACGCTGTGAAGAGGAAATTTCGCCCCGGCGTCTCGAAGTGCGCCCCTTCTCCCGCTACTGCATCGATTGCAAAACGGAAGTTGAGAAATTCGGCGAATAATTAGACATGGTCTGCCGCCCGGCGGACCAGACTGGAGATGGCCATGATTGTCATTGCTCTGTTTGTGTTTGTATTTATCGTGTTTGCTCTGGGCTTCCTCTATTTCTGGGGGATCAACCCGGGTGAGGTGACCGTCTTTCTCACCCAGGACATTCACTTTACCCTGCCGCTGACAATCATCCTGATCTGCGTCCTGTTGCTCGGCCTGCTGATCGGCAACGGTGTCCATATCGTCAGCGCCGTCCTGCTCTCGTTCCGTAACTGGAAAGGGGGGAGGCGGATGCGCAAGGCAGAGGAGATCAGCTCCGTTTATCGCAGCGGCGTCGGGCGCCTGCTTTCGGGTGACCTGAAAAAGGCCCGGACACTGCTGAAAAAAGCCCTCGACCGCGATCCGAAGCGGGTCGACAGCCATCTGGCTCTGGCCAGCGTCGCACTGCAGGAAGGGAATACCGAAGAGGGGATCGAACTGCTGCAGAAAGCCCGCAAGCTTGATCCCAAGGGGCTAGAGGTGCTGTTCAAGCTGGGCGCTACTCTGGAAGAGACGGGGCGCCTGGAAGAGGCGATGGGAATCTACAAAGAACTGCTGCTCGGTGAGGCCGACAACCGGAAGGCAATGCGCGCCCTGCGCGACATTCAGATCAAGGTCGGCAATATCAACGAGGCCCTTGAGCTGCAGAAGAAGATCCTCAAGCTGACCTCGTCCGGCCCCAAATCGGATGTTGAAAAGACCATCATGATGCAGCTGCGCTATCAGCGGGCCTGCAATGATCTCGAAAACGGCGATGTCGAAAAGACCATCGAAACCTGCCGCGACATCAGCAAAAAGAATCCCGGTTTCACCCCGGCCCGGGTTACCCTCGGCGATGCCTATCGCCAGGCCGAGCGTAAGGCGGATGCCGTCAGAATTTACCAGGAAGGCTACAAGTCACTGAAGAAGAGTGTTTTCCTTGCCCGCCTGGAAGATCACTATATCAAGGAAGAGGACCCGGCAACCCTGCTGGCTTTCTATCGCAGCCAGATGCAGACTGATCCCGCCGACCTGCTGCTCAAGCTCTATCTCGGTCGCCTCTGTCTGCGCCTTGAGATGGTTGACGAGGCCCTTACACACCTGACTGACCTTGAAACCAGCAATATCGATTTCACCAAGCTGCATCTTTTGCTGGCCGAAGCCCAGCGCCGACGCCACAACATTGAGGACGCGGTGAGTGAGTACCAGAAAGCTCTGGGGATCGACCATCACCTGCGCCTCGGTTTCGTCTGTGAAGTCTGTAATGCCAAGTTCTCCGAGTGGCACAGCCGCTGTCCGGAATGCAAGAACTGGGATTCACTGGTCCTGCCCGAGCGTCAGCAGATCAGCGAAGCCAAACTGATCGATCAGCCGAAGAGTATTCCTCACGGGTCCAGGGAGAGCTGAGCATGGCACAGGGACCGGTTGCGCTGGTTATTCTGGATGGCTGGGGGATCAGCGATCGCTGCGACAATAATGCCGCCTGTCAGGCCAGGACACCGGTTCTCGACCGGCTGCTGAGCGAATGGCCGACCAGCCGTATCGGCACATCGGGGCTCGATGTCGGGTTGCCGGATGGCCAGATGGGGAACTCCGAAGTCGGTCACCTGAACATCGGTGCCGGACGGATCATTTATCAGGATCTGAGCCGGATCAGCCTTGCGGTCGAGGATGGTTCCTTCGCCCGGAACCCGGCGTTGCGCCGGGTCTGTGAACGGCTGCTCGATTCAAAGGGTACGTTGCATCTCCTCGGGCTGCTCTCCGACGGCGGCGTTCATTCACACAACACCCATCTGTACGCGCTGGTGCGTCTGGCCAAAGAAATCGGCGTCAAGGATGTCTGTATTCATGCCTTCCTCGATGGCCGCGATACGCCGCCGAAAAGCGGTGTCGACTATCTTGCCGAGTTGGAAGACGAACTGCAGCAGATCGGTCTCGGGCGGATTGCGACCATCTCCGGACGTTACTGGGCGATGGATCGCGACAAGCGCTGGGATCGGGTCGAGAAGGCTTACCGTGCCCTGACCGAGGGGGTTGGGCAACAGGCCGACTCTTCCGCTGTCGCGATCGAAACCGCTTATGCGGCAGAACAGACCGATGAATTTGTCGAACCCTGGGTGATCGGTCCTGCGGGGACCATCAATGACGGTGACGGGGTGATCTTCTTCAACTTCCGCGCCGACCGGGCCCGGGAGATGACCCGCGCCCTGGCCTTTGCCGAATTCGACGGTTTTGAACGCACCAAGGTTCCCAGCCTGGTTGATTATGTCTGCCTGACCGAATATGACGAGACCTTCGGCCTGCCAATCGCCTTTCCGGCAGAGACTTATCCGCAGATCCTGTCCGAGGTCGTCTCCGCAGCAGGATTGAAGCAGCTGCGGATCGCGGAAACGGAAAAATACGCTCACGTGACCTTTTTTTTCAACGGTGGGGTTGAGAAGGCCTGGCCGGGGGAGGAGAGGGTGTTGATCCCGTCACCGAAAGAGGTCGCCACCTACGACCAGAAACCGGCCATGAGCGCCGTGGAAGTGACGGACGAAGTCATCCACCGGGTCGAATCGAATCAATACCAGGTGATCATTCTCAATTTCGCCAATTGCGATATGGTTGGTCACACCGGTATCCTGCCGGCGGCTATCGCAGCGGTTGAGACGGTTGATGCCTGTGTCGGGCGGGTTGTCGACGCGGTGCTTGCCGCTGGTGGAAAGCTGTTGATCACCGCTGATCACGGCAACTGCGAACAGATGTCCGATGCCAACGGCCGACCGCATACGGCCCATACCAGCAACCCGGTCCCCTTGATTCTGATTGATCCGGAGCGTAAAGGCACGGAACTGGAGAATGGAATTCTTGCCGATCTGGCGCCGACTATACTCGCCCTGCTCGGGCTGGAGCAGCCGGCGGCCATGACCGGGCATTCCCTGCTCGGTGGCTAGGAGTTAACGAATGAGGGGAGGGGGGCTCGCCACATTCAAACATTTTTTCACGCGGCTGATCAAAACCATTTTCCCACCGGCCTGCCCGGTTTGTCTGCGGACCCTGCCCTACGGCTGGTCCGCAGTTTTTTGTGCATCATGCCAGGCTGAACTTCACAGCCTGCCGGCGTCCCGCTGTTCGCTGTGCGCTCTTCCTTTCGCCTCCCCAGTTGCCAGCACGCATCTCTGTGGTCGCTGTCTCAAAACAAAGCCCCACTTCTTTGCCGTTTATGCCGTCGGTCTTTATGACGGCACTCTGCAGCAGGCTATTCAACAGCTGAAGTTCAATCAGAAGATCGCCCTCGATCGCGTGCTGGGAGGCTTGCTTGCGGCGGCGGTCGCTCCCGATCTGGCCGTCGATCTGGTCGTTCCGGTTCCGCTGGAAGGCAAGCGCCTGCGTCGGCGTGGTTACAACCAGGCGCTGCTGCTGGCGCACGAGCTTGCCCGTTTACGGGGCTGGCAGCTATCTTCCGGGCTGCTGATCAAGTCGCGGGAGACACCCGCCCAGCAGCAGCTGTCGGCCCGGGAGAGAGAACGGAATTTGCAGGGTGTTTTTCATACTTCCGCCCCTTTGAATGGAGAAACCGTCCTGCTCGTCGATGACGTGATGACAACCGGTTCGACCGTAAGCGCCTGCGCCCGGGAACTGTTGAGCGCAGGCGCCGGGCGGGTCGGTGTTGCCATTATTGCCCGGGCGGCACGATGAGCGTGTTTACTTTCGGACGCTGAATGTTATAGTTACTATTCCGGTTAAAATTCAGGAGCTGAAATGAATACGAGCCTGCGCCGCCTGCTTGCCGAATACCCTCTCGACACCCTGTTACAAACCATTCCGACCGGCCTCTTCCTGGTCGACAGCAGCAAAATTATCGTTTACTGGAATACCGAAGCGGAGCGCATCACCGGCTTTTCTGCTGCCGAAACGATCGGCAAGCACTGCTCCCTGCTCAACGGCAGCCCCTGTGATCAGGAGTGCGGGCTCTTCTCCGATACCGTCAACAAGCCGGACATCGGTCTGATCTGTTCGTTCCAGCACAAGGACGGGCGCAAGATCATGTTGAGCAAGAATGTCGATCTGCTGCGTGACAAGGAGGGGAATGTCATCGGTGGTATCGAGGCCTTTGTCGATATCTCCCGCCAGAAGGAACTCGAGCAGGATCTGCGTACAGCGGTCAATCGTCAGACCCGCGAACTGGAGAAGGAAAAAGCCGCCCTGCGGGCTGTACTCGATGGCATGATCGATCCGGCCTACATCTGCGATACCAGTTACCGTATCTCCTTTGCCAACCAGGCGATGCATGACATCGTCGGTGATATCAACAAACAGACCTGCTACGAAGCGATTTTCGGACGCTCAGAACCCTGTGGCGATTGTCCAATGACCGATGTTCTGGCTGGCGAGATCATCCGTCAGGAACGTTATCTCGAAAGTACCAGCCGCACCTACGAAGTCGTTCATTCCCCTTATCCGTTGCAACGCGAACCGACGCACAAACTCGGGGTCTGTCGCGATATTACCGAGCGAATAGCAACCCGCCGTCAGTTGCAGCAGGCTAACCGTGAGCTCGATGCCTTTGTCTCGACGGTGTCCCATGACCTGCGCTCCCCTCTGACCCCGCTGATCGGCTTTGCCGATCTCCTCGAAGAGCGCTACGGAGCACAACTCGACAAGCTCGGTCTCGACTGCATCGCTGAAATCAAGAAATCCGCGGAAAAGATGCTGGCGTTACTTGAAGATCTGCTCTCCCTGTCACGGGTCGGGCAGCTGAAGGAGCCGGACAGCGTCCTCGATGTGACCCGTATCGCCGAGGATGTGTTGATGGAACTGGCAGACAAGGTGCTGGAGAAGCAGGCGCAGGTGAAAATCAGCCATCTGCCCGGAATTCGTCTGCCCGAGCCGCTACTGAGCGACCTGTTCCGCAACCTGATCAACAATGCTCTGAAATATGCCGTACCGTACGATCCGCTGGTCGAAGTTCTGGGCTACCGTATTGCTGATCGGATCCGCTACCTGGTTGTCGATCATGGGCCGGGCATCAAGGTGAGCGAACAGGATGAGATTTTTGAGCCTTTCCACCGTGGTAACAACAGTCGGGGGATCTCCGGTACCGGTATCGGCCTGGCAACTGTTGCTAAAATCGCCCGAGTCTATGGCGGGAACACCTGGGTTGAAGAGACCGCCGGTGGCGGAGCGACCTTCGTTATTGAATTTCCGGTTGAAGAAGAGAATGAATCTTGAAATAGTTTTCTTAGCGGGTTTGACAATCAACATAACAGCGTTATATCTTACTTTCTGTATGTTTTGTCACTCCACCCCACCCACACCTTTCAGGAGGTAAATATGGAGCAGAACAGTCGCCGTGATTTTCTCAAAACAGCAGGTGTCGCAACAGCTGCGGCTGCAGCGAGCGGCCTGGTAATCGGTTGTTCTCAGGAGAAGACCGAGGCCCCGAAACCCCAGGCTCCCGCTGTCCAACCGAAAAAGACCATTGAATGGAAGATGGTTACAACCTGGCCGCCGCACTTCCCGATTCTCGGAGAAGGTGCTGACAAACTGGCCGAATTAATCAATGTCATGTCAGATGGTCGTCTGAAGGTTCAGGTTTATGGTGGTGGTGAACTGGTTCCACCGCTGGAGGCTTTTGATGCGGTCAGTCAGGGCACGGCACAGATGGGTCATGGCGCTGCGTACTACTGGGCCGGCAAGGCCCCGGCCGCTCAGTTCTTTGCTGCGGTTCCTTTCGGCCTGAACGCCCAGGGGATGAACGCCTGGCTTTATTCCGGTGGCGGGATGGCATTGTGGGAAGAGACCTACGCCAAGTTCAACCTGATCCCGATGCCGGCCGGTAACACCGGTGTCCAGATGGGCGGCTGGTTTAACCGCGAGATCAAGAGCATCGAAGATTTCAAGGGGCTGAAGATGAGGATCCCCGGTCTGGGCGGCAAGGTTCTGGCCAAGGCCGGTGGTACGGCCATCCTTTCAGCCGGTGGTGAGATCTACACCAACCTCGAGCGTGGTGTTATTGATGCAACCGAGTGGGTTGGGCCCTATAACGACTACAAGATGGGTTTCTACAAGGTGGCCAAGTATTACTACTATCCGGGCTGGCATGAGCCGGGCACCGTCCTTGAGTCGTTTGTCAACAAGGATGCTTTCGCAGCACTGCCCAAGGACCTGCAGGAGGTCGTCAGAACAGCGACCATCGCTGCCAACATGTGGATGCTGTGTGAGTCTGAAGCCAAGAACAATTTCTATCTGAATAAAATGGTGACCGAAGAGGGTGTCCAGCTCAAGAAGTTCCCCGATGACGTCGTCGTCGCCCTGCGCCAGTACTCCAAGGAAGTCCTTGAAGAGACCGTTGCCAACGACCCGCTGAGCAAGAAGGTTTACGAGAGCTTCCTCGCTTTCCAGAAGAACGCGCTGGCCTGGAGCAAGATTTCCGAAGAAGCCTACTACTCGCTCTTCGGTTAGAATTCAGGACATCACCGCAACAAAAAGAGGCCCGCCGAATCGGCGGGCCTCTTTTTGTTTAAAATGCTCGGATCAGTGGCTCGTTCAGGCCATTATCAGGGGTGCTTCGCCAGGTACTTCGGCAACCAGGTGACCATCTCCGGCCAGACGACGACGAGCAGAATACAGAACAACTGAATAATAATGAAAGGGATGATCCCTTTGTAGATCTGTGTCGTGGTGATCTGCGGTGGCGCCACGCCTTTGAGATAGAAGAGCGAAAAGCCGAAAGGTGGCGTCAGGAACGAGGTCTGCAGGTTGAGGGCGATCAGGATGCCGATCCATAACAGATCGACCCCCATCTGCTGGAAGATCGGCGCAACGACAGGGACAATGATAAAGGTGATCTCGATAAAATCGATGAAGAAGCCGGCAAAGAAGATCACCACCATGACGATAAACAGGAAATGATGTGGTTCCAGCCCGGCATCAATGA
>PKUG01000188.1 GCA_002869665.1 Desulfuromonas sp.
ATAAGAAAAACAATCCCGATCTCTACCGCATGGAAACGTACACCGGTCTGGAGTCACGGGTCTCACTTCAGCAGGGGCTGAATGTTGGCGGACGATACAGTCCCGACGGTCGGGAAATTGCCCTGACCTTGTCGAAAGACAGAAATTCCGAGCTCTACCTGATCGGGACCGACGGCAGCATTCACAAACGCCTGACCAACCACTATGGTATCGATGTCGATCCGAGCTGGAGTCCGCGTGGCGACCGGATCGCTTTTGTCTCCGACCGGCGCGGTAATCCGAATGTCTTTATTCTCGATGTCGACAGCCTTGATGTGACCCGCCTGACTTTTGTCGGCAAGTATAATGCCGCGCCGGCCTGGCATCCTGAAGAGGAACTGATCGCCTTTACCCGCCTGGAAGATGGCGTGTTCGATATCTACACCATCAATGCCGACGGCAGCGACGAACGGCGCCTGACGTTCGGTCCGGGGAACAAGGAGCATCCGCGCTGGAGTCCCGATGGTCGCTTTATTGTCTATTCCCACGACCTGAACGGCGAAACCTCGATCTGGATCATGCGCGCCGACGGAACCGGGGCGCGCATGATCTCGGCCCCCGGTGGCGACGACACTCATCCTGCCTGGTCGAATTTACGTTATTAAATCCCCTACATGGGATGAAAAGGCTTCTTTAAGTTTCCGTTAAATATATTGTTTTTAAGTTCTGCTTCTGTATAATGTGCGATATTCTGTTATCAATACGGGGGAAAACCCTAAAATTTTCAGCTGTAAATGCGAAAGGAGACTCACATCATGCGTAAAACGACCATTGCCCGTCTCGTGGTAATGCTGATTGCTCTGACCTTTTTTGTTGCCGGTTGCGCTACAAAACCGACTCCTGACGATACCTCGAACGGCATGACCGGTAACAACGCCGGCCAGAGCTCACAAGGTGAAGTTCTCCAGCAGAAGCCGTCCGGCTTGTCCGAACAGGACATCTCTGAAGCCGAGGCTGCCGCTCGTGCCGCCCGTGCTGCTGAAGAAGCCGCTTCTACCGGTCTGGTTCGTATCCATTTTGAGTTCGATCAGTATCTGTTGACCCCCGCCGCTCAGAAGACCCTGAGAAACAACGCCAAGCTGCTGAGTGCTGCACCGGCGATCAACGTTCTTATCGAAGGTCACTGTGACGAGCGCGGTTCTGATGGCTACAACCTGGCCCTGGGTGAAAAACGGGCCATGGCAACCAAGAACTACATGGTGTCCCTCGGTGTTGCCGCTTCGCGCCTGAACATCATCTCCTACGGCGAAGAGATTCCGCTTGACCCGGCCAGCACCGAAGAAGCCTGGGCCAAGAACCGCCGGGCGGAGTTCAAGGTCAAGCGTTAAGACCTGTCGTTTCACCAATTCGGGCCGCCCATTGACTCAATGTGCGGCCCTTTTTGTATCAGGAGAAAGATGATGCGCGCTTTGATTTTTATCTGCTGCCTGGTGGTGTTGGCGGGCTGTGTCCCCCCGTCGGAAAACCAGCTGAAGATGGAGATGGACCTGCAGGAAACCAAACGGCGCCTGACCCAGCTGGAAACCCAACGTGCCGAGGCGCTGCAGACGGCGGCGGCCGGTGATGAAAGTATTCATCGCCAGTTGGCCGAATTACAGGCCGGGCTCGATAACCTGCGGGTGGAAGTTCAGTCGGTCAACGGCAGGATCGATGACCTCGGCTACAGTTTGCGGTCGGCGAACAGTGAAGTGCAACTGTTCAAGGACGATCTCGGCCTGCAGCTGGGAGCTCTGGATACGCGGATGACGGAACTGGAGAAGAAGGTTTCTACGCAGGCGACGGATATCGACAACAAGCCGGGCCAGGTGGCGCCCCCCGCCCAGACCGTGGAACCTGTGGTGACGCCTCCGGCGGTTACTCCACCTCCAGCAGTACAACCGGCGCTTCCTCCGGAGCAGCTCTATGATGACGCCATCGTGCTGATTCGCGATGAAAAGAAGTTCAGCGAGGGACGCCAGTTGCTGGAAACCTTCGTTGCCAACTATCCCCAGCACGAGCTCTACGTCAATGCTCTCTACTGGATCGGCGAAGCCCTGTACGGGGAAAAACAGTATGAGCAGTCGATTCTCAAGCTCCAGGATGTGATCACCAGGTATCCCGGACATTCCAAAACTCCGGCTGCGATGCTCAAGCAGGCTCTTGGCTTTGCCGCCTTGGGGGACAAGACGAGCGGAATCACCACGCTGCAGAAGCTGGTCAACGATTATCCCGACTCTGTTCAGGCCGAAGCGGCACGGAAATACCTGCAGCAGAATCCTTGAATAAAATCGTTTGACAGATAATAAAAAAGGCAGCCATGTGGCTGCCTTTTTTATTCATCGATGCTGAGCCGGCGGAATGCGGCGAGGACATCGTTCTGGCTGAGGATGCCGAGCAGCTTCTGCGGTTCTTTCGGGTCGATAACCGGGAAATAGCTGATGTTGCGCTTTTTCTGGAAGGTTTTCAGGGCATCGCGCAAGGGGGTGTCGGGGGGGATGCTCTGTCCCGTCGTCGCCAGGTCGCGGGCGACGAGCAGGTCGGCAAGGGATTGATCGAAGAGCATGTTGCGGATTTCCGTGTAGTTGATCATGCCGACGAAGTTCTGGTTGTCGTCGACTACCGGGAAACGGTCGTAGCGGCTGTGAGCGATGACCCGCAACAACTCCTGGAACGGTGTTCCGTGGTTGATCGTTTCGACATTGTGGCGCATGACGTGGCGGGCGAGGATGTCGCCCGGGTCCTGCAGTTTGCGCCCCGCCGGCAGGCCGAGGTTGTTACGGAAGTGGTTGGCGACGCTGTGCAGCCCTTCCATCCCGCTCTGTGGCGCGCGTTTGCGGAGCAGCGACAACAGCGGCACCTCACCGGCTTTGACCAGACCGCACCGGACGGCCAGCGGACCGACCAGCTCGAAGATGACCACGGAACCGAGGATGATGGTTTCGACCAACCGCCCTCCTTCCGGCCAGAGCTTTGCCAGAGTCGCTGCCAGGCCGAGCGCCATCCCGGCCTGGGCCAGCAGGGTCATCCCCGCCCAGGTCTGCTCCCGTTGACCGAAGCGTCCGAGTCGGGCTCCAAGTTTGGCACCCGCCAGCTTGCCAACAGTTCGGGCGGCGACATAGGTGATACCGAGCAGGCCGATATGAGACAGGGTCTCGATATGCAGGTTGGCTCCGGCGAGGACGAAGAAGATGACATAGAGCGGATAGTCGACTTCGTTGAGCGATTTAAGCAGGCGGTGCCAACGCGGCGAGCTGTCGGCGAGGATCATTCCCAGGGCCAGGCAGGAGAGTAAAGGTTCCAGCCCCATGGACCGGCTGATCACCGCAACCGTCGTCACCCCACCGAGAAGCAGGATTTTGTGTTCGCTCGGTTGTTCCATCCGCTGGGCCCAGAGGGAGATAACGAGACCGAAGAAACCGCCGAGGATAATCGGGGCGAACAGGGTGTAGATGATCGAGTACAGGTTGCCGTTAGCTGAAACCAGCAACTGGGCGGCGATGGAGAAAAAGAAAACAGAGATCAGGTTGTTCAGGCTGACCAGGGTCAGCACTTCGCTGGTGACCGGCCCTTCAGCTTCGTATTCGCGGATGACCATCAAGGTTGCCGCCGGTGCGGTGGCGATGCCGATCGTCCCGGTAAAGACGCCGAAAAGCAGTGAGGTCTGGGTCAGGCTGAGGCCCGTGACGGCCTGGCCGACGATGAATTCGTTGACCAGGAAGACCGCCATTCCGACCAGAACAGCTGTGACCAGGGATTCGGAAAGGGAGAAGATAAAAATCCGCTCTTTCCAGCGGCGCAGGTTTTCAGTGCGCAGCTGGGCACCGATATTCATCAGGATGAGCGACAGGGCGATGTCAGAGATGATGCGTAGTTCGCCAAGAGCGAAGTGGGAGACCAGTTGCGGCAGGCCGAAGAGGTGGGCGAAGGAAGGGCCGATAACAAGACCGGCGAGCAAATAGCCGGTCACCCGTGGAATTCGTACCGAGGCCGCCAGTCGCCCGCCGATCAGCGATGCAACCAGGATAATAGCCAGTGCGGAAACGATTTCTAAAGCATCGGCGGGCATGAGGTGGTATTTTTCCTCCCGGCAAAAAACAAAAAAGTTGTACACTCCTGACTTTAACCATAGCGATTGAAAATGTCCAATTGATAACGGGTGTTTGAACCTTCAAGGGAGGAGTGGAAGAATGCCAGTCGAGAGAAATTCGCTCAGGATTGTTTGCGTCGGAACCGGTGACGCTTTTGGAAGCGGCGGCCGACTGAACAGCTGTTACCATTTCAACCATAGTGGCGAACAGGTTCTTCTTGACTGTGGCTGCAGCAGTTTGATCGGTATGCAGCGCTGCGATCTTGATCCGGCGGACATTTCAGCGGTGATGGTCAGCCACCTGCATGGTGATCACTTCGGTGGTATTCCCTTCCTGCTACTGGAAGCGAAATACGTCAGCAAAAGGACGCGGCCTCTGATCCTGGCCGGACCAGCTGGCTTGCAGCAGCGTGTCGAAACCGCACTGGAGACGCTCTATCCAGGGACCCTGGATGAAGGGCTTGCATTCCCGGTTGAATACCGTACGCTGAAGAGCGGTGAACCGCTTAAAATCGGTCGTTATACGGTTACACCGCGCCAGGTGCGCCACGGACGCAGTCCGGATGTCTTCGGTCTGCGAGTCGAAATCGGTGACAAGGTGGTCAGCTATACCGGCGATACGGAATGGACCGAAGAATTGATCCCCCTGGCTAAGGCGAGCGATCTGCTCATTGCTGAGTGCTTTGCCTATGATCAGCCGATCTCATCACATCTCGATTATCTGAACTTGCGCCGCCAACGGGGCGAACTCAGCTGCAGGCGGTTGGTATTGACCCATCCGGGTCCGGAGATTCTCGCTCGTCGCGATCAGCTCGATTTTGAGTTGCTGAACGATGGCGCATTACTCGAATTGACCTGAATAAAAACAACAAAGGCAACCATCCGGCTGCCTTTGTTGTTTTTCTATAATCACGAAAGAATCAGTGTTTTGCCGCTGCGCCTGCTGTTTTGCGACTGCTCTGAGCCGCGGCTTTGGTCATGCCCATCAGCGCCAGGACTGCGGGAACCAGTTGCGCCACGATGATCAGGGCGCAGAAGCCGACAAAC
>PKUG01000083.1 GCA_002869665.1 Desulfuromonas sp.
GAACCGGAGATCCTCTTTCTCGACGAACCGACCTCCGGCGCCGACCCGCTGGCGCGGCGCGAGTTCTGGCTGCGCATCAACGGCTTCGCCCGCCAGGGGGTGACCGTCATCGTCACCACCCACTTCATGGAAGAGGCGGAGTTCTGCGACCGCATGCTGATCATGTCCCACGGCAGTGAACTCGCCCAGGGGACGCCGCAGGAGATCCGCCGCCTGGTGCAAACCCCAGACAACCCCAACCCCTCTATCGAAGATGCCTTCATCGCCCTGGCCGAAGGGGGGAAAGAGAGAACGGGGACGCAGCCATGAGCGGCCGTATCTCACCACTACGCCTGCGCGGACTGCTGCGCAAGGAATTCCTCCAGATCCACCGCGATCCCAGCAGCATCCTGCTGGCGCTGGTCCTCCCCCTCGTCCTGCTGGTGCTGTTCGGCTACGGCGTCTCCCTTAACCCGCTCCAGGTGCCGGTGGCCGTGGTGCTGGAGGATGACGGCGCACTGGCCCGGGATCTGGCCGCCCGCTTCGAACTTTCTCCCTATTTTTCCGCCAGCCGGGTGCCTTCGCAGACTCACGCGGAGCAACTGCTGAACACCGGGGCAGTCGACGGCTTCATTCGCGTGCAGTCGATTTTCAGCAAGAAGCTGCAGCAGGGGAATCTAAAGGTTCAACTGGTGGTCAACGGCATGGACGCCAACCGCGCCCGGCTGATTGAAGGCTACGTTCTCGGTGCTGTCAACACCTGGCAGGAGATCCGCCGCGCCCGCGGCGAACCGGTCGTCAACGCCGGGGTCCGGGTGCTCGCCCAGACCCGCTTTAACCGGGACAACGAGAGCCGCAACTTCCTCGTTCCCGGCCTGATCGCCATGATCATGGCCCTGACCGGCACGCTGTTGACGGCGCTGGTCATCGCCCGCGAATGGGAGCGCGGGACCATGGAGACCCTGCTGGCGAGCCCGATCCGGCTCGGCGAACTGCTGATTGCCAAGCTCATCCCCTATTTCCTCCTCGGGATGACGGGGATGCTCCTGGCGGTCGCTGGCGGCATCTGGTTTTTCGCCGTGCCGCTGCGCGGTTCACTGTGGCTGCTGGTGCTGCTCTCCGCGCTCTTCCTGCTGGTCACCCTCGGCTTCGGCCTGGCTGTCTCGGCCGCGGTCAAGGTCCAGTTCGTCGCCGCCCAGATCGCCATCATCGCCGGCTTCCTCCCCGCGGTCTTCCTCTCCGGGCTGATCTTCGACCTGGAGAGCACCCCCACAGTGATCCAGCTCGCCAGCCACATCATCCCGGCGCGCTATTTCGTCGCCATCAGCCACACCCTGTTTCTGGCCGGCGACATCTACGCCGAGCTCTGGCCCGACGGGCTCATCCTCGCAGGGATGGCCCTGCTGATGCTGCTCGTCGCCCGGCGCAAACTGAGTAAACAACTGGAGTAATTCATGCAGGTGATCCGTCGCATCCTCGCCCTGATCGGCAAGGAACTGAAAATGATCATGTCCGATCCGAAGAGCCGTTTCGTCGTCATCGGCCCACCGCTGATCCAGTTCTTTCTGTTCGGCTACGCCGCCACCTTCGACGTCTCCGAGGTGCGCTACGCCGTCTGCGACCAGGCGCGGACGGTCGAATCGCGTGAACTGCTGGCGCACTTTTCCGGGACCGACAACTTCCGTCTGGTCACCACCCTCGACGGCGTGCAACAGATCGACGCGACCATCGACAACGGCAACGCGCGGATGATCATTCTGATTCCCAACGACTTCAGCGAACGCCTGCTCGGCGGCGAGGAGACCACCATCCAGGTCATCGTCGACGGCCGCAACTCCAACGTCGCCGCCATCGCCCAGGGGTATGTCGGCGAAATTGTCAACCGCTTCAACCGCGACCGACTGGCCAGCGGCTCAGCCCCGGCCGGAGCGGTGACCCTCGACCTCGAACAGCGCGCCTGGTTCAACGCTAATCTGCTCAGTCGCTGGTTTGTCGTCGCCCCTCTCGGCGGCACCATCTGCATGGTGGTGGTCATCATCCTCACCAGCCTGTCGGTCGCCCGCGAGCGGGAGTTCGGTACCTTCGATCAACTGCTGGTCGCGCCCTTCACCCCGGGGGAGATCCTGCTCGCCAAGTCGGTCCCCGGCATCCTCTTCGGCCTCATCGACTCCCTGCTCCTGGCCGTCGCCAGCGTCTGGTGGTTCGGCGTCCCCTTCCGTGGCAGCAGTGTCGCCCTGGTGCTGGTGCTGTCACTTTTCATGATCTCGATCGTCGGCATCGGCCTGCTGATCTCGTCGCTCTCCATGACCATGCAACAGGCCCTGCTCGGCTCCTTCATCTTCATCATGCCGGCGGTCATCCTCTCCGGCTTCATCAGCCCGATCGAGAACATGCCCCAGTGGCTGCAGACCGGCACCCTGATCAACCCCCTGCGCTACGTCGTCCTCGCCCTGCGCCGGATCTTCCTCGAAGGCGCCGGCTTCGACCTCGTCTGGCCGTTGATGTGGCCACTGATGCTCATCGCCATGGTCACCCTACCCCCAGCCGCCTGGCTGTTCCGTCACCGGGCGGGGTGATTTGAACTTGGTCATCGCTACCTGCTC
The DNA here is from genome assembly GCA_002869665.1 of Desulfuromonas sp. Lineage (GTDB taxonomy): Bacteria > Desulfobacterota > Desulfuromonadia > Desulfuromonadales > Geopsychrobacteraceae > PKUG01. Next base: position 2,583 of record PKUG01000083.1, read on the forward strand.
TGTCTGACAGTGCCTTGCTTTTTTCAGCTCAAACTCCGACTGAAAACCCTTAGATGTCTGGGAAAAAATTGCAGCATAACTTGTAGGAAATCCCCAACCGAGGGAGTCGACTGGGGCTGTGTTTTAGCAAATATCGGTATGATGGTTAAGAAGAGGCGGTTGCGATGAGTAGATTGGGCCCAAAGTAACTAAATCGGCAGTTTGGGTGCTGTCGAGCCTACCAAAAGTGAAATTTTTATTTTTGAAATTCCATTCTTTCACAACACATATATAGCTGTTTATCTGGCTGTTAAGATACTAGTCAGACCCTCTCGCTATTATGCTTGCATCTAATTTCCCAAAAGAGATAGAGGAGATCATTTGGCACAAGCAGGCCCTGATGGCCTGCATGGAGCGCTTTAAGGGAATTCCTGCAGGTGGACGGGCGAATCCCCCGTTTCCGCCGACTCTTCACTAGAGGCTTTACAGGCTAGTTATTCTGCTTTATACTGGCAAATAAGTTCCCGATATGGGAACTTATTTTTATATATTTTTTCTGGGAACAGTGTATACTTTCAATGAAAAACATCATCGCCAAGAAAACATTACGTGAATTCTGGGAGAAACACCCTGATTCCGAGGACGCTCTGAAGGCTTGGCACGCTGAAGTAAAGGCTGCCGGGTGGCAGAACCCGGCGGAGGTCAAGGCTCAATACGGTAATGCCAGCATCCTCAAGAACAATAGAGTTGTCTTCAACATTCATGGCAACAAGTACCGTCTGATCGTCAAGATCAATTACGTAGCATCGATCGTTTTGATCCGCTTTGTCGGCACACACAAGGAATACGATGCCATTGACGCGGAGATAGTCTGATGAAACCAAAAGTTATTAAAAACGAAGAAGAATACGAAATCGCCCTCGAACGCATCAACGAGCTTATGGATGCCGAACCGGGAACAGATGAGTTCGATGAGCTTGAGCTCCTGGCCATGCTTGTCGATACCTACGAAAACGAAGCTCATCCTATCGATCTTCCTGACCCGGTTGAGGCGATTCTTTTTCGCATGGACCAAGCTGGCCTCAAGCAAAAAGATCTGGTTCCACACATCGGTAGCCGCAGCAAAGTGTCAGAGGTCTTGTCCGGCAAGCGGACTCTAAGCCTGGCAATGATGCGCAACCTGCATCGTGAACTGGGAATACCGGCTGAAGTATTATTACAGGAATCTGGAGCACAAATAGTTTCCCCTTTAGAGGGGGTTGATTGGAAGCGTTTCCCCATGAAGGATTTGATTGGGAGGAATTGGCTTGAGGGCTTCCAAATCGGCCTTTCTGAGGCAAAGGAAAGGGCTGAAGAAATACTCAGCGCCTGGGCAGCTCCACTAGGAGAGGGGGCACTAGAGCCTGCGCTACTCAGACAACATGTTCGTTCCGGTGGCAATGCCAATGGTTACGCATTGACGGCTTGGAAGATTCGCGTGTCATTGCTTGCGCTGGAGCAGAATTTACCTGATTACAAAGCTGGCACAGTCACTCAGGACTTTGTGCGTGACCTTGTCAGGCTTAGTTATCTGGATGATGGACCGCTTCTAGCCCAAGAGTATCTACAGAAAAAGGGCATCCATTTCATTGTGGAGAAGCACCTCCCCCATACTCATCTTGATGGTGCTGCGATTCGTATGCCCGATGGTTCACCGCTCGTAGCTTTGTCTTTGCGCTATGACCGTCTAGATAATTTCTGGTTCACACTATGTCATGAGCTGGCCCATGTCGCCCTGCATTTCGACGGTAAAGAGAGTGAAGCCTTCTTTGATGATCTGGACCAGCATGATGTTGACGCGTTCGAGGGGGAAGCAGATCAGTGGGCGACTGAGTCCCTAATCCCTACTGAGGATTGGGATGCGGCTGAACTGAGCCAGAACCCAACAGCTGATCGAGTCCTCGCGTTTGCGGAGGCACACAGGATCAGCCCCACAATACCGGCAGGGCGGATAAGGAAAGAGACAGGGAACTATAAGCTGTTTGGACGATTTATAGCTCGTCAGAAGGTTCGACCTTTCTGGGGGATCGCATAGGTCATAGCAAAGGTTTTCTCGCTTTGGCATTGGGCCAAAAGACAGAAAATTATGATTAAAGTCCTCTCTGCCAAGGAAAGAGGACAAGAAAGGAGATGACGTTATGAGCCAAAATGGTAACGGAAACGGCCACGGCAACCCCACAAATCCTAACGGGCCGGGAGAACCGGCAACTCCACCCAAAAATCCGGGCAAAAAGCCTGGCAACCGTCCAGACCCCGGTCCCGGTCGCAGAGTCGGCTAATGTCTTGGGGCAAAAAGAACCCCGGCGAATTGCAAAATGAGCTGAAGGAACTCACAGACGCCGGGTTCAACCCCCAGTTGGTCGAAGACCCGGATGGTGCATCACCCACTAAGGTAAACATCCAGATCAAGGTACTTGGAACCGTTCGACAGGGGAGAATAGAATATCCAGATTTATTCCCATGGTTTAGACCTGTATTATTCGTTGAAGGAATCAAGGGAGAACTTC
>PKUG01000057.1 GCA_002869665.1 Desulfuromonas sp.
AACTCCGGGCTCAGGGCCTCCTTGAACGCGACCGCCTTGGCTGCAATGACATGCATCAGCGGACCGCCCTGGATACCGGGGAAGATGTTACTATTGAGCTTCTTGCTCCATTCCTCGGTACAGAGAATCATGCCGCCACGGGGACCGCGCAGGGTTTTGTGCGTCGTCGTCGTAACAAAGTCGGCATAGGGCACCGGATTGGAATGGACACCCGCAGCAACCAGGCCAGCGATATGGGCCATATCGACCATGACCACGGCACCAACCTTATCAGCTATCTGGCGGAATGCGGCGAAATCGATCTCACGCGGATAGGCACTGGCACCGACGACGATCATCTTCGGCTTGTTCTCTTCTGCCAGACGCTCGACTTCAGCGTAGTCGATGCGACCGGTTTCCGGCACCAGGCCGTAAGGGACGATATTGTAGAGCTTACCAGAGAAGTTAACCGGCGAACCGTGGGTCAGGTGGCCACCGTGCGCAAGGTTCATCCCCAGCACGGTATCTCCAGGCTGGCAGACGGCCATGTAAACCGCCATGTTGGCCTGGGAGCCAGAATGGGGCTGAACATTGGCGTGCTCAGCACCAAAGAGTTCCTTGGCCCGGTCGATTGCCAGTTGCTCGGCCATATCGACGACTTCACAACCACCGTAGTAACGCTTTGCCGGGTAACCTTCAGCGTACTTGTTGGTCAGAACGGAACCCTGGGCTTCCAGTACGGCTTCGCTGACGAAGTTTTCAGAGGCGATGAATTCCAGGTTGTATTCCTGACGCTGGGTCTCCTTGAGGATAATCTCGGCGATTTCAGGATCGAATGTATTGAGGTTTTTCTCGACCATCGACTTTCTCCACTCACATATCTGTTGAACTCGGGTTCATTCAAAAAAAACGGGGCCTTTCAGCCCCGTCAAGTTTACTCTTTTATCTGCTCTTGCTCAATGGCGGAAATCTTGTCCAGACGCTTCTGATGACGTCCGCCTTCATACTCCGTATCGAGCCAGATGCCAACCAGCCGTTTCCCGGTTTCCGGACTCAGGACCCGTCCCCCCATGGCCAGGATGTTGGCATTATTGTGCTCCTTGGCCATCTGGGCGGTAAACTCATCATGCACCAGAGCGGCACGGATCCCCTGCACCTTATTGGCGGCGATCGAAATGCCGATACCGGTCCCACAGATCACCACGCCGGCATCTGCGTCACCGGCAGCAACAGCTTTGGCGACCTTGGCGCCAAAGTCGGGGTAATCAACGGAATCAGGCCCGTTGGTACCGAAATCGACATAGTCGATTTTCCGTTCCTGAAACAGCTCGATAATCGCACATTTGAGCTCGTAGCCGCCGTGATCACTGCCAATTGCTAACATTCATGCACCTCAAATCTTGCGGAAGAGCAGGCTGCCGTTAGTGCCGCCAAAACCGAAGGAGTTGGACATCACGGCGCGACACTCAGCTTCACGGGCCGTATTCGGGATGTAATCAAGATCGCAGTCGGGATCGGGCTCATCGTAATTGATCGTCGGCGGAAGCACACCATTTTTAATGGCCAGGGCCGAATAAACCGCCTCGATGCCACCGGCCGCGCCCAAGCCGTGACCAGTCATACTCTTGGTCGAGCTGATCATGACCTTTTTAGCATGCTCGCCGAAGACACTCTTGATCGCCATGGTTTCATAGAGATCATTAAAATGAGTCGAGGTGCCGTGGGCATTGATGTAATCGATATCTTCGGGATTCATCCCGGCATTATTGAGCGCCATCTTGATGCAGCGTGCCGCCCCCTCCCCGCCTGGTGCCGGTTGGGTCAGGTGGTAAGCATCACTGCTGAGACCGTAACCAGCCACTTCACAGTAGATCTTTGCACCACGCTTTTTAGCAGACTCGTACTCTTCCAGAATCAGAATGCCGGCGCCTTCCGCCATGATGAAACCGTCACGGTTCTTCTCGAACGGACGGCTGGCCGCCTGAGGGTCATCGTTACGGGTCGACAGGGCCTTCATGACATTGAAGCCACCGATTCCGAGCGGCGTGATCGTCGATTCGGTACCGCCGGCGAACATGGCGTCAGCATCGCCACGGGCGATCATGTGATAAGCATCGCCGATGGAGTGGGTCCCGGTTGCACAGGCCGACACCGAAGACAGGTTCGGCCCCTTGGCACCATATTTCATCGAAATCTGGCCGGGGGCAAGATTGATGATCAGCATCGGGATGAAAAACGGGCTGATCCGCTTATAGCCGCGCTCAAGCAGGACCTTGTGATATTCCTCAATGGCTGGCAGGCCGCCGAGGCCGGAACCAACCAGAACACCGACACGTTCGGCGTTCTCATCTGTGATTTCCAGGCCGGAATCCTTGAATGCCATATCCGCGGCAGCCAGGCCATACTGGATGAAGAGATCCATTTTCTTGATCTCTTTTTTGTCAATGTAATCTTCGGCGTTAAAATCCTTGACCTCGCCGGCAATCTGGGTGGGCAGACTTGACGCGTCAAAACGGGTTACCTTGGTGATACCGCATTGACCACTGGTCACAGCCGACCAGTTTTTCTCGACACCGGTCCCCAGTGAAGAAACGATTCCCAGGCCGGTCACCACAACTCTACGCATAGATCTTCTCACTTTGACAAACGAATGATTTTGACGGTGTTACATGGGCAAAATAGAGAGGATTAAACCGCGACGCCGGGCAAGCCCGGCGTCGCCGCAAATAAATCAGGAAGCGTTGTTGATATACTCAATTGCGTCCTTGACGGTCTGGATTTTTTCAGCATCTTCATCGGAGATTTCGATGTCGAATTCTTCTTCCAGAGCCATGACGAGTTCAACGGTGTCCAGAGAATCAGCACCCAGGTCGTCCATGAATGCTGCATCTTCAGTTACCTGATCCTCATCTACACCGAGCTGCTCGGCAACAATCTGCTTTACTCTTTCATCAATAGAAGCCATTTAAGTTTCCTCCTCTTTTTTTCGCGTTTTTAGGCTAGCAATAAGCCGGTTACATGTACATTCCGCCGTTGACGCCGATCACCTGCCCGGTAATGTAACCGGAGTTTTCGGACGCCAGGAATAAAACCGCATTAGCGATGTCGTCAGCAGAGCCCAGTCGCTCAAGCGGAATCTGGGCTGCCAGTTCTTCACGTACCTTTTCGGGCAGGGCATCGGTCATGTCCGTGGCAATGAAACCAGGGGCCACGGCATTGACGGTCACGTTACGCTTGGCCAGCTCACGGGCATTCGATTTGGTCATCCCGATCAGACCAGCCTTGCTGGCGCAGTAGTTCGCCTGACCGGCATTGCCCATCTGCCCGACGACCGAAGCGATGTTGATGATCCGTCCATTCCGCTGCTTGCTCATCAGCTTGGACACAGCACGTGTGCAAAGGAATGCCCCCTTCAGATTAACGGTGAGAACCGCATCCCAGTCCTCATCCTTCATCCGCAGCAACAGTCCATCACGGGTAATCCCCGCATTATTGACCAGAATATCGATACGATCAAAGGTTTCTTTCGCAACATTGACCATTTGCTCGACATCGTCGGGATTGGTAACATTCCCTTGAACGGCAACAGCCTCGGTCCCGGCCGCTTTGAGTTCAGCGACAAACTCTTCAGTTGCCGCAAGGTCGATATCAACCGCGACAATTTTTGCCCCCTTGGCCGCCAGTGCCGTTGCGATACTGCGTCCGATCCCCCGGGAAGCGCCGGTGATCAGAGCTACTTTATCCTGAACCATATCTCGTCTCCTTTGATCTGATGTGAATCCAGCCCAGCGTACTTAATTCTTCAGTTTATCCAGACTTTTAATGTCTTCAATGTTCTGAATGGTCGCTGCCTTGTCGATTCGCTTGATCAGGCCGGAAAGAACTTTCCCCGGACCGATTTCGATATAACGTTCCACTTTGAGCTCTCTCATTGCCGCGATCGACTCTTCCCAGCGCACAGCAGCACAGACCTGCTTGACCAGCAAATCTTTGACACGGCCGGCATCCTGATACGGAGCGGCCTCAACGTTGCTGACCACCGGGCAGGTCATCTCTCCGACGGAAATCGGCGCCAGAACTTCGCTCAGCCGCTCGGCAGCGGGTGCCATCAGCGCGGAATGGAAAGGTGCACTGACCGGCAATGGCAACGCACGCTTGGCCCCACGTTCCTTGGCCAGGGCGATCGCCCGCTCAACGGCCGTCGCATGACCGGCGATGACAATCTGTCCCGGGCTGTTGTAATTGGCCGGAGCGACAATTTCACCATCAGCCGCTTGTGCACAAAGCGCGTCCAGTTCTGCAGCATCGATCCCCATGATCGCAGCCATGGCACCGATCCCGACAGGAACAGCGTCCTGCATAAAGGCACCGCGCTGACGGACGATCTTAACCGCGTCGGCAAACCGGAGTGCTCCGGCGGCGACCAGAGCGGAAAACTCGCCAAGGGAATGGCCGGCGGCATAAGACGGCGTCAGGCCAAGTTCCTGCTCCAACACACGCAGAGCAGCGACACTGGTGGTCAGGATCGCCGGCTGGGTATTGGTCGTAAGCTTGAGATCATCTTCGGAACCGGAAAAGCAGAGGCCGGCCAGATCGAAACCGAGGGCGTCGTTCGCCTCTTCGAAGACCTGGGCAGCAACGGGAAAGTTATCCGTCAACTCCTTACCCATGCCGGAATACTGGGACCCCTGTCCGGGGAAAACAAAAGCAATCATTTATCTCTTCCCTTAATTCTTGGATTACCAGCGAATCAGGGCCGAGCCCCAGGTGAACCCGCCACCGAACGCGGCAGAGAGAATCAGGTCGCCCTCTTTGAACAGCCCCTGGTGATAGGCCTCGTCGATGCAGATCGGAATCGTTGCCCCGGAGGTATTGCCGTATTTGTTGACGTTGACAAAGGCTTGTTCTTCGGTCAGCTTGAGGCGCTTCATCGTCGCTTCAAG
>PKUG01000144.1:0-41407 GCA_002869665.1 Desulfuromonas sp.
AGCTGCTCTACAAAGGTATCGTTGCCGAGGAAACGGCTGTCATTCCCTGTCCGACCATGGAACTCAACTCGATGCCCGGCAGCGTTCTGTTCAACGACAAAATCCTCGAACATCCAATGGGGTCAGGGCTACACATCATACATCCCAACTCTTGGATGATCTGCTCAACACATCGAAAAACTCCACAGGGTCAGATCTTCCAGGTGGGTCGGTCTTGATCATCAGCGAAGATATTCACGGAACAAACACCGCGCTCTGTTATGTGATGCGGATAGTTTGGAACAACCAGACGAGCAAATCGAGCCATCTCCCCCTCCCGTACTGATGGACTTCATTGTGATGATTGCAGAGTATTCGTCAGTCTAGCCATTATGGCTAGAGAAAGGGGCAGGTGCTGCCAAGATTTCAAAATCGGCATTATGCCCCCAGAAAAAAAAGCCGCCGCTCGGCGAAGAACGGCGGCTTTTCCTTATTGGAATCAGGGAACAACAACTGTATCGGTTGTCTCCTGGTTTGCTGCTGGATCGTAGGTCAGACCGCTGCTGGAGACACTGTTCACGGTAAAGCTGAAGCTGCTTCCCGACGCAGCATTGAACACCCAGTTTGAACGCAGGGTCACGCGTCCACTGGAATCGGTGATACCCGTATCGCTGTCCGTCGCGGCACCACTCCAGCGACCACTGACGGTCGCCCCGGAAACCGGGCTCCCATCATCATCGACGATAGTCACGGTCGCCGTCGCGTAGTACATCGACGAGCGGAAGAACGTCCGGGAGACAAGCTGCATATCGATATTGCCGACGGACAAGGTTGCCACCTGACTGTCAGTCACGCTTACCGTCAACAGGTCGCTGTCGCTGGCACCACTCGGATCGGTCACGGTGAGAACCACCTGGTACGTGCCGGCACTAGCGTAACTGTGGCTGGCCGTCACACCGCTGGCACTGCTACCGTCACCAAAGCTCCAGGAGTAGGTCAGCGCATCGCCATCGGGATCGTAGGAACCGCTGCCACTGAAGCTGATCGATTCCCCGGTCGTAGCGGAAACGTCACTGCCGGCATCAGCGACCGGCGCCTCATTGACGGCTGCAATCGTCACCTGGGCCTGCGCCGGGGAGGAATCGACCGTCCCGTCGTTCACCGTCAGGGTGACGGTATAAGTCCCTGCGGCGGCATAAGTATGGCTCGGGGCCACGCCAGTGCCGGTCCCGCCATCGCCGAAGGTCCAGTTGTAGGTCAGGACATCGCCATCGGCGTCGGAGGACCCGCTGCCGTTGAAGGTCACGGCAACGCCTTCATCGCCGCTGTACGGGCCACCGGCATCGGCGACCGGTGCGCTGTTCACCGCAGAGATCGTCACCTGGGCCGTAGACGGAGAGGAATCGACCGTTCCATCACTGACCGTCAGGGTGACGGTGTAGGTCCCGGCAGCGGCATAAGTGTGGCTCGGGGCGACACCTGTTCCGGTGCCGCCATCGCCGAAGGTCCAGTTGTAGGTCAGGACATCGCCATCGGCGTCGGAGGAGCCGCTGCCGTTGAAGGTCACGGCAACACCTTCATCGCCGCTGTACGGGCCACCGGCATCGGCGACCGGTGCGCTGTTCACCGCAGAGATCATCACCTGGGCCGTAGACGGAGAGGAATCAACCGTCCCGTCGTTAACCGTCAGGGTGACGGTGTAGGTTCCAGCTGCAGCATAAGTATAGCTCGGGGCCACGCCTGTACCGGTTCCACCATCGCCGAAGGTCCAGCTATAAGTCAGAGCATCACCATCGGCATCGGTCGAACCGCTGCCGTTAAAGCTCACAGCGACACCTTCAGCACCGCTGTACGGGCCACCGGCATCAGCGACCGGTGCGCTGTTCACCGCAGAGATCGTCACCTGGGCCGTAGACGGAGAGGAATCGACCGTTCCATCGTTGACCGTCAGGGTGACGGTGTAGGTTCCAGTAGAAGCGTAAGTATGGCTCGGGGCCACACCCGTTCCGGTGCTGCCATCGCCGAAGCTCCAGGAATAGGTCAGAGCGTCACCATCAGCATCAGTCGAACCGCTACCGTCAAAGCTCACGGCAACGCCTTCAGCGCCGTTGTACGGGCCACCGGCATCGGCGACCGGGGTATCGTTCACAGCGCTGATGGTGACCAGATCTGCCGCCGGATCCGAATCGGCACTGCCGTCATTGACGACCAGCGTCACGGTGTAGGTTCCACCGGAGGTGTAGGTATGTGTCGGCGTTTCGCCTGTACCGCTGGCACCATCACCGAAAGTCCAGGCGTAGGTCAGGGCATCGCCGTTCAGATCGTAGGAACCTCCACCATTGAAAACAACCGGAACGTCTTCTGTCCCGTAATAGGGGCCTCCGGTATCGGCGACCGGCGCGATGTTCGTCTGGCTGACACTGACGGAAGCCGTGGCCGGAGCAGAATCGGCGTTGCCGTCATTGACGATCAGGGTTGCCGTGTAAGTACCTCCGGCACTGTAGCTGTGAGTCGGAGCAACGCCGCTGCCACTGCTGCCGTCACCAAAATCCCAGCTGTAGCTGAGGGTCTCCCCTTCCGGATCATACGACTGGCTACCATCGAAGGTGATCGCCTCACCGCTCATGGCGGCATAGGGGCCACCGGCATCAGCGACCGGCGGATCGTCAACCGCCGTGATCGACACGCTCATGCTGTCCGCGGCCGAATCGGCCTTACCGTCGTTGACCACCAGAGACACACTGAAGACACCCCCTTCGGTATAAACGTGGCTCGGATTCGCGCCCGCGGCAACACCGCCATCACCAAACTCCCAGGCGTAGGTCAGCGCATCACCATCCGGGTCGTAGGAAGAGCTGCCGTCAAACACCAACGCATCCCCTTCCGTCCCGCTGGTCGGCCCGGCAACCACGGCCACCGGCGCGCCGTTGGGTTCGGCCGAATAGGTCAGGGCGGCGTAGGCATCGAGAATTCCCCAGCCGTAACTGGTGTCATAGCCCGGAGCGCCGGCATCCCGGGCCGTCGTCTGCAGAACTTCCCGCACCTCGTCAGGCGTCGTCGCAACCCCGCTGGCGATCAGCAACGCGGCAACTCCGCTGACATGAGGCGTCGCCATGGAGGTTCCCTGGTAATACCAGTAACCGAAATCGGTCGGGGAAGAATCGAAGGTCTGCTGGAGGATACCGTCGCCGTAACCATTACCATCCTGATCGACGGTAATATCGCCGCCGGGTGCGGTGATATCGAGTGCCGGGCCCTTGTTGGAATAGTAGGCCACTTCGTCGTCGTAGCGGGTGGCACCGACGGCGATGCAGTATTGATCGTAGGCCGCCGGATAACTGACCAGGGTATCGGAACCGTCATTACCGGCCGCACAGATGATCGTCACCCCTTTGGCATAAGCATAGGCCAGGGCATCTTCGAGAATGGTTGAAGGACTGCCGCCCCCCAGGCTCATACTGATGACTTTGGCACCGTTGTCGGCAGCATAATAGATCCCCTCGGCGATCCCGGTATAAGTACCGGAGCCATCGCTGCCGAGAACCTTGACCGGCATGATCGCCGTCTGTGGCGCGATCCCCGCAACACCGATACCGTTATCAGTACTTTGAGCGATGGTTCCGGCGACGTGGGTACCATGACCGTCATCATCGTTCGGGTGGGTATCACCGTTGACGAAATCATACCCCTGAACAAAGGTGGTCTCGGCCAGATCGGGGGCCAGGGCGTAGGTCTGCCAATACCCGCGCCGGCGGCTCAGACTGACATAGGTCTGATACTCTTCATAAGCGACGCCGGTATCAAGGATTGCCACGATCACGTTTGGCGCACCCAGGCTGATATCCCAGGCGTCCTCCATATTGATTCCGCCGTTGAAACTGCTGCCGAAATTCCACTGCGAGGAATACAGCTGGTCGTTCGGGACCATCATGGCATAGGCGATATAGTTGGGCTCGGCATAGTCAACTCCCGGCTGGCGGGCATATTTGGCGACCATCTCTTCAACCGACTTGCCTGCCGGCACACTGACACGGGAGAATTTGCCATGCTTGCTCTTCTCCAGCACGTTGCCGCCAAGACGCTCGTTGATCCCGCGCACGGTTGCATCCGACGCTGAATCGCTGAACTTGACAACGATCTCGGTTGTCTTTTTGCCCGGACCATCCGTGCGATAAAGCCCCTTGCTTTTCGCCAGCGGCTGGGCCAGCAACAGCCCAGGGCAGGCAAAACAGAGCAGGACGAGAAGAATGATGGAATGACTGGTCAAACGACGCATGAAGAACCCTCCTTTCGGGAGCGGGTGAAGCGCTGGCGATTGCCGCCGCTTCGTGAATAACTTTACATTTAAATTACGCTATTTTCTGTTATTTATACCCGACATTGAGGGGCTGGTCAAACCGCTGTTCTGAACGTCTGGAAACGCAAAAAACAAAGAGAACAAAGGATTTAGACGGCATTATTCCGCCCTGCCCAACAAAAAGATAACGGAGCAAACTCAAAAAAATCTGGGAAAATTCCACAAAGACAATTCGGGAAAATTCCCACTTTGCAGGACACGTTCCGAGAGAAGCCCCTCCCGAGAATTCATTCCCAAGTAAAAACAGGATGTTAAAAGCCTTTCCACGATGACCATAGCATGGAACATTCATTGCTAAATCAGATGGGCGACAGTTGTTATCAAACAGAAAGGTCGCACCATGCCCTGTCGTCCACTTATTTACCTGCTCTTCTTTATCTCCGGGCTTTCAGCCCTGATTTATCAGGTTCTCTGGGTCCGCTCATTCAGCCTGATCTTTGGTGGCTCACACATGGCCGTCACCACGGTCCTCTCAGTCTTCATGGGGGGATTGGCGCTCGGAGGAGTGCTGGGGCGCTATAGTGACCGGCATCCCCGACCACTGAAACTCTATGCCCTGCTGGAGATTGGCATCGGCAGTGCCGCTCTGTTGTTGCTCGGACTGCTGGAAATCTATCCAAGCGGCTATGTCGCCTTCGCCCACCTGGTCGACAACAACCCGACCGCCCTGACTCTGGGCCGGGTATTCTTCGCTGTCGTCGCCCTGCTGATCCCAACCACTCTGATGGGGCTGACCCTGCCGGCTCTGGCCGGATTCGCCGCCCGTCGTGAAGGGTCGTTGAGCAACCAACTGTCGTTGCTCTACGGAATCAACACATTCGGTGCCGTGATCGGAGCGCTGTCCGCGGGATTTTTCCTGCTCCGCTTTTTCACCATGAACCTCACCTATGGTCTCGCGATCACTCTCAGCCTGCTCGTAGGCATCATCTCCTTGATGCTCGACCGCAACGACGGAAGCGCAGCTCCCCTGGCGCCTCAAATCAGCAGCAATCAAGGTGTAACGGACCCTCTTCCGGCAGAGATCACTGCTCCCGAAACCAACAACCTGATTCTGCTCGGAATCGCTCTGAGCGGCTTCTGTGCCCTCGGCTACGAGATCCTCTGGACACGGATGCTGAGCATCGTCGTCGGCACCACCGTTTACGGCTACACCCTCATGCTGGTCGCATTTCTGATCGGGATTGCCGGCGGCGGCGCCTCCTACCGCCTGCTGCCGCGCCGTCTTATCGACGGTCCGGGTAAAGGGCGAACGATCATCGCCTTCGGCCTGACCCAGGTTCTCATCGGCACAACCGCCCTGCTCGTCAGCTACGCCCTCAACGACCTGCCGAATCAGGCGTTCGCAGTCGAGGAAATGATGAAGCGCTTCGTCACCAGCGACAACGGTGTTCGCCAGACAACCAATTTCATCCTCGGACTCCTTTACATGCTGGTTCCGGCCTTTTTCATGGGGCTGGCTTTCCCGCTGGCCGCAGATATCGTCGCAACCGGGCGCAAGGCGGGCAAGGCGGTCGGAGCGACCCTGACCTGGAACACCGTCGGCGCCATCCTCGGCGCGGCCATCAGCGGCTTCCTCCTGATCCACCTGTTCGGCATTGAACGCTCGTTGCACTACCTGGCACTGATCAACCTCACGACAGGATTCAGTATCTGGGCCAGTCGGGCACGCCTGCGCCCAATCCGTGCACTCCCGCTGACGGCAGCCATCGCCATCATGCTCGTCCTTGCCATGGCCCCCGGCAGCTTCCGCTTCTGGAACATGAAATATTTTGCCGTCTTCAACCATAACGCCCGCAAGGCCCTGGCCAGTGAAGAGAAGATCAACGACCTGATGAAAAGTTCTGAGGTGCTTTACTACGCCGAAGGGGTCACCTCGACCATCAGCGTCATCGCCATCAAAGGGGGAAGCCAATCGGTTCAAGTGAACGGCCGTACTGTCGCCTCGTCGTCTCGCAAGGATCAGCAGTGCCAGTACACTCTCGGACATCTGCCGATGCTGCTGCACAAGAATCCGCGCAAGGTCTGGGTTCTAGGGATGGGGACCGGAATGACCGCCGGCGCGACGGCCATTCACCCGGAGGTCGAATCGGTGGTCATCGCCGAGCTTGAGCAACATGTGGTTCCCGCCGCTCGCACTTTCGCCGCCTGGAATCATGACCTTCTCGACAATCCCAAGGTCAGCGTGGTCTTCAACGATGGACGGAACTTCCTGCTCACAACCGAAGAGCGCTACGACGTCATCACTGCCGACCCGATTCATCCCTGGTCGCAGGGCGCAGCCTACCTCTACACCGACGAATATTATCGCCTGGCCGCCGAGCGATTGCGCGAGGGCGGCATCATGTGCCAATGGCTGCCGATCTACGAACTCTCCCCCCGGGACCTGCAGAGCGTCACCAAAACGTTTGCCAACAACTTCCGTTACACCTACATCTGGCTGACCGATTACGACGCTGAACTTGTCGGCAGCAACACCCCGATCGAACTCGACGTCGCCACCATCGACCGCCGTCTCGCCGCCAGTCCCGCAGTACAAGCCGATCTGGAGAAAATCCAGATGGGAAGCGGTGCCGATTTCCTCAGCTACTGCATCATGGGCCCCGAGGGGAGCCGTGCCTACGGCGCAAGCGCCCCGCTCAACACCGACAACAACCTTTACCTCGAATTCTCGGCACCCGATTCAAAAGGGCTTTGGCAACTGGTGCCAGCGAATATCGCCAGCCTTTCCAGTTACCGCGAGGATATCACCCCTTATTTGAGCGGAACATCTCTCGCGGAGGCCTTCGCGGTCACCCCGGTACAACTGAGTCAGGCGATGCAAGCCTACGACCAGGCTCACCGGCTACACTATCTGGGGAAAGATCACGAAACGAATTACGCCACACTCATGGCAAAGTTGTCCGGCAGCTACCCCTGGTTCGCTCCCGGAGAATTCCTCCAGCAGGAATACCGCAGGTTCCAGACCCAGATCCCCCAACTGGAAAATGAGCTGATCCTTTCCCTCACCGCCAACGGCATCCCGACCCGTCTCGTCCTCTCCGCCGTCAGTATCAGGATCGCCCCGGAGCGGGCCAAACTGCTGATCGTCGACAACCAGGCCAAAGAAATCTACGGCTCGATTTATCTCGACGCACCGGAAAGGGAAATGGAACAACAACTCGACCGCCACAGCAAACAACTGCTGGAAACAATTGAAAACTCGGTCAACAAGAATGCCACCTCCCTTGAAGCTATACAGGGGTCCATCAAGAGTGTGATTGACACCTTCTCTGCGACAGAAATCTGAGTTGGGAACAAATCTGAGAAAATACTTAACACCCCAAAACGCCCCTTTCATAAATACGGAAGGGGCGTTTTGGGTTACGGTTCCCTGAGAGGGGAGCAAACATTCGGCCGGCATCGCAACACGCTGAAGATCGAACACGGGTACGACAGAAAGAAATACCTCCGCAGAGTCCGCTTGTTTCGATTATCATGTTTTCATTGAAGCAACGAGCCCTCCTGACAAACGGGATGTCCAGTCGTTATTCGAAAAGGATTTATGATGGTTTTCAGCGAAGATTCATTCGGCCCCGAATATGCTGCGGTCAACGATCCGGAGTTCATACTCAAGTATCGGGCTGCGTGCTTTTGCGGGGCGGTGCGCTACGAGGTTTGTGCCGATCCGGTGGACGCGAAATACTGTCACTGCAAAACGTGCCAGACCCTGCATGGCGCACCGTTGCAATGGGCTGCCATCTTTCACAAGCAACACGTCATGTTCACTGCCGGTCTGGATCAGCTGCGCTATTACAACAGCGAGCAGAATCTGAATGAACGTGTCCTCCCCTGCAAAGTCAGCTGCAAGCAGTGCGGCACACCGATTGCCGATGAAGGACGGCGAATGTGGCTGGCCTTCCCCACCCTGTTCGACTTCGGACCTGGCAACGCGATCCCGGCGGCTTTCCAACCGACCTGTCATATCTTCTACGCTCAGCGGGTCAGGGATATTGAGGATGACCTGCCAAAATGGGCGGGGCACAAACAGCAATCTGTCCGCTTATAGGCCACGAAAAGATCGGAACTCCAGGATCCCGCGCCTCCCGGCAACCGCCTGGGCACATATCAGACAGCGCCGCCTGAAGCAATAAAACTCCTCCCGACAGAAGCGGGGAGGAGCTTTATCAGCGTAACAATCCTGTTAGATGAAACGGGCCGGGCCTACTGAACAGCCCCACCATCCTTGACGAACATGACGAAACCTTTGGCATGCTTGCGCAATTGCCATTGGAAGTCGCTTTTCAGAATGATGACAAAATGGGTCTCAGGCCCCTCCTCAACGTCGATCTGATAGGGCGTCACCGAAAGAATTGACGTCGGGAAATCGAAGGTATCGTAAACCCTGTGCACAGGCTTCGACAATGCCGTATTTCCGAAGATAAGCTGAATACTGTTGCCCTCGGTCACAGGCTGACGAACGACGGCCGTCCCCTCAGCTCCGATAAAGAAATTCGAGCCGTTTTCTTCCCTGGAAAAATCAACCGCCGTGATGGTCGCATGGCTGGCACTTTTGGAGGCGGGCTGAGGCGGTACGGTCTGAGCCGGTGCGGGCTGTTCCAGAGCCTTCCCCCAGGCGACAACGACCGCATCAGCCGACTCCTTCAATTCGTAATGCGGGAAAGCCTCTCCATCGACATCAAAGACGAAGCGGGTCCTGTTCTTTTCAAACTTCCCGACCCTCAGCAGTTTGAAACCGGCATCGAGGGATATCTGGTCTTTATGACTGCCGGGGCGCACACCGTAGAGATCGACAACCAGTCGTTTGGGAGAATCGAGGGTAAACGATTTAACCTGTTCGATTCCCGCCGTTGCACGCAGTTCGACCTTGCCATTCGTCGCAGAGACTGTCGTCTTCGATTCAGCGGCAAAAAGGGCGGGAGTCCACAAAAAAGCAGAGAAAATAAGCACGGCACCGAGAAAAAAGGTTCTTCTTCTCACATCAGCCCTCCTGAAATCTTTCGGGTTCACAGACAGCGAATATCAAGTTTCAACTAAGAGTGACGGGTGTAATGAAGGTTACCCTGAAACATTTCGTAGCAGCGCAATGTCCGCAGACCGATCTCGGTGGCACCTGGACTGTTAACGCTGTTCCGGTATGGGATGGAACAATACTGTCAAAAGAGCCATCGACTCAAGGGAAAATCGAAGGAAAGAGCCCGTTTAAAAAGAGAAAAGCCTCTCCGCTTGCGCAGAGAGGCTTTTCTCAGTGTGGCGTCCCCAGGGGGATTCGAACCCCCGTCGCCGGCGTGAAAGGCCGGTGTCCTGGGCCAGGCTAGACGATAGGGACTTAAAACTTCAAGCCCCCGCGGGAAATGACCCCGCAGAGTGTTGTTTGTTGAGTGGTGAGCCGGACAGGGATCGAACCTGTGACCATCTGATTAAAAGTCAGATGCTCTACCAACTGAGCTACCGGCCCAAACAACGGAGACTCGTTATACGCGAATCACCTTAAGGCGTCAACCCTTTTCTGACCCCTTTTTTAGTTTTTTTAGAAGGGGTTTGTCCGGATGATTGTTTCGCTTCTGCGCGGTCCGACAGAGACAAGAACAACCGGACATCCGGTCCAGGCTTCGATGCGATCGACGTAATCGCGAACCTTCTGCGGCAGCGTTGCGTACTCGGTTATGCTGTTGATATCACACTGCCAACCGGGGATTTCTTCGTAAACCGGGGTGCACTCCTTGAGGATATCCAAATCCTGCGGAAACTCCTCGATCAACTGCTCCCGATAACGGTAAGCAGTGCAGACCTTGATCGTTTCGAGGTCGTTGAGAACGTCGGTCTTGGTCAGGGCGATCCCGGTCAGGCCGTTGGTGCGCACCGCTTCGCGCAGGGCGACAATATCGAGCCAGCCGGTCCGCCGCGGACGGCCTGTCGTGGCGCCGAACTCGTTGCCGGCAGCACGCAGGCGCTCGCCCATCTCGTCCTCCAGTTCGGTCGGAAACGGACCTTCGCCGACACGGGTGACGTAGGCCTTGGAGATGCCGATGACTTCATCGATACAGTGCGGCCCGACCCCGCTCCCGGTACAGGCACCGGCGGCAATCGTCGACGAAGAGGTGACATAGGGATAGGTGCCGTGATCGACGTCGAGCAGGCTCCCCTGGGCACCTTCGAAGAGAATATTCTCGCCGTCTTTCATTGCCACATCGAGGCAGGTCGATGCACGACCGAGATAGCCGCGCAGGCGGTCGGCATAACCGAGGTATTCTTCGATGATTGCCTCTGCAGAGAGGGGCTCCTCACCGAGGAACTTTTCGAGGTAGAAGTTCTTCTCCGGCAGAACCTCATTGACCTTGTGCTTGAAGGTTTCCGGCTTGAGCAGATCGGCAAAACGGATGCCGCGCCGTCCGACCTTGTCTTCATAGGTCGGCCCGATGCCGCGGCCGGTGGTACCGATTTTCTTGGCGCCCGACTTGCGCTCACGGGCAATGTCGATCAGCTTGTGGTAAGGCATGATGATGTTGACCGCACCGTCAACCATGAGCTGGCTGTCATCCTGCAGGTAGCCCTTCTTCTTCAGGCCGTCGATCTCTTCGAGGAAGACCTTCGGGTCGAGAACGACACCGTTACCGATGATGCAGCGCTTTCCCTGGTGCAGGATCCCGGACGGGATCAGGTGCAGAACCGTCTTCTCGTCACCGACAACCAGGGTGTGACCGGCATTGTTGCCCCCCTGGTAACGCACGACGTTCTGGGCGTGCTCGGTGTAGATATCAACGACTTTCCCTTTGCCTTCATCGCCCCACTGGGCACCGACGATAATCACATTGGCCATAGTTTTATCAATGCTCCCGTTAGACCGGCGGCATGCCGCCGGCGGTTAAATTTCTTTATTTGCGCAGATCAACTGCCAGCAGGTCCTGCCATGCCAGCGTCTGCTTGTTCCCGTCTTTGCTGTTTATCAGCTCGACCGCGCTGTCGGTGGCGGTGACGACAACCAGGTAGCGGTAGTTCATCTGCCGCGCGTAGACCAACGCCTCGTCGGCCGTCCGCGCCAGCATGTCGCGAGCGACAGCATAGCCCTGACTGCGCAACTGGCAAGCCAGTTCCTGGGCCGCGCGCAGGTTCTCTCCGGTGGAGTAGATCAGCAGATCGCAGGCCGGAGCGACAACTGCATCCAGCGTCTTGTCGAGGGCGAAGAGCAGGTGCTGCAGGTTGAAGGTGAATCCGGTCGCCGGCGCCGGAAAACCATACTTGCCGGTCAGATTATTGTAGCGCCCGCCACTGCAGACGGCCCGACCGACCCCGGAGAGGAACCCCTGGAAAGTAATCCCGGTGTGATAATTCAGGCCACGCAGTTCGCCGAGGTCGATGGTGACATGCTCGTCAACGCCGTAGACTTCGAGCACGTTGAGAACCTGCTCCAGGCTGTCGAGAGCACGCAGCGAGCGCTCGTTGCTCACCGCTTTGGCGGCCCGGTCAAGAACCTCACGACCACCGAAAAGGCGCGGCAGGGCGAGGATTTCCTCGCAGGAGGCCGCTTCGAGCGGCGCTTCCTTGAGCAGCAGACTGACCTCCGAAGAGTCCTTGCGCAGAACGGCATCGGCGATCTTGGCAGCCAGACGATCATCCAGCGGCAAGCCATCCATAACACCGCGGAAAAACTCNACTCAACCTGGCCGATATCGACGGTAAACTCGCTGGCACCGACGGCGGACAGGGCTTCAATCGCCATGGCGATCATTTCGGCATCTGCCTCGGGGCTGTCGACACCGATCAGCTCGACACCCGACTGGAAAATTTCACGATCCTTACCCGCCTGCTGCTCGGCATGGCGCAACACCCGCCCGGAGTAACTCAGGCGCAACGGCAGCGGGAGTTCACTCATGCGCGTCGCGGCGATACGGGCAATCTGCGGGGTCATATCGGGAGGAAACGCCAGCAGGCGACCGCTCTGGCGATCATCGAAACGGAAGGTACGCTCCTGCAGCCCTTCGCCGAGCCCACGCTCGAGAACGTCCAGAAACTCCAGTTGCGGGGTGATGACAGGGCGAAAGCCCCAGGCTGCATACACCTGCTGCAGCTGTTGTTGCAGGTATTCCGCTTTCGCCGCTTTGAGCGGCAGAAAATCACGGACCCCCTTGGGCAGGTCGGTCTCCAGCGGTGAATCGGAAAAACGCATGAACGCTATCCCCTCTCTGTGCCGCCGCCAGTCATGCAGGGGCAGACAGAAAAAGATTATTTTTCGGCTCTGTTGCAGCGATCCAATCGCTGACAGACGGCCGAACGCGGCAATTTAGCAACAGATATACCTGATTGTCAAGTTGGGCGGAGCCCGGCGGCGCGCGAAAAAATCCTACTCTTCGCCAGGCCCGACCGGAAAGATCCCCGGAGAGACCGAACGCAGATGCAGATCGTGCTGGCTGAAGGGGATCTCGATCTCTTCTTCGCGGAAACGCCGATCGATCGCCAGCAGCAGATCGTTCATCACATGCGGCTTCTGATCGATATTGGCGATCCAGACCCGCAACTCGAAATCGAGCGAACTGCCACCGAAATTATTGAACAGGGGCAGGGGCTGAGGACTCTTCAGCACGAGCGGATGCTGCGCGGCAACCTCGGCGAGAATCTTCATCACCTGCTCCAGATCACTGCCGTAGGCAACACCGACATGCGCCACCAGGCGCACACGACGGGTCGAGAGGGTCCAGTTCGTCACCTTCTGAGAGATCATATGCGAATTCGGCACGATCAGTTCCGCCTGGTCGAGGTTCTCAACCACCGTCGAACGCAGACCGATCCGCGTCACCGTCCCATATTCACCGTCGATCATCACGCCGTCGCCAACCTTGATCGGCCGTTCGAAAAGAAGGATCAACCCCGAGAGGAAGTTGTTAACGATGTCCTGCAGACCGAATCCAATACCGACGCCAAAGGCTCCGAGCAGGACGACGAAGTTCTGCAGCCCGAGGCCAAGCATGCTCAGGGCAAGAAAAAAACCGATCAGGACGATAGCGTAATGGATCAGCTTCTTGACCGCGTCGCGCACCCCCTGGTCCAGCTTACGCCGGCTGAGCACCTGCGCCTCACTCACCCCCTGGACGACCCAGGAAACCTGCAAGGCCAGGTAAAAGGCGGCCGTTGCCGAGACAACCATCTGCAGCGACAGCTGAAATTCGCCGATGCTCACACTCAACTGCGCCAGGGAGCCCCAGGCCTCGTTGACGGTCGCGAACAGACGCCAGACCGGCAGCAGGTAAAACAGCCCCAGGACATAGATCGTCAGCTTCAGCAGCCGCCGCAGGCGGACGCTGAGTTCCGCCCCGAACTCGTGGAAAAACTGCAGGTTGCGCTGGGCCAGCTGACCGATCCCCAGGGCGATACCGCCGCCGAAGAGCAACACCGCCATCCGCGAAAAGAGCAGCACCATCCCGGTCTCAAAGGTCGCCTGGATCAACCAGGTCGAGAAGTTGATGTAGCCTCCAACCTGGGCGCTGAAGCTGAGCGTCAGGACGACAACCGTCAGGCGCAGATAGACCCGCAAGACCCGCTCGGCCGCCCGCTCTTCAAGCGCCTGCGAGGTACGCACCTGGCGCACCAGCAACGGGATCAGCACAACGGCAAGCAGGGCGATGTAAAGGCGGAAAAGCGGCTGCGGCAATGAAATCAGCAAGAAGCCGTTGGTCAGCAGCACCACCAATGCGGCGAGCACCAGCATCTGCTTCTGGCGCCGGGTTGTCAGCAGCGGAAGAGCCAGAATGGTTGCGGTGAAGGCGGCGACGAGCAGAAAGGTAAAACGGATCAGCGGTGGCGGCGCCGGCAACCAGAACCAGACGATCGCAACACTGAAGAAGCCGGCAGTCGCCAACGGCTGGCAGAGGATGAAGCGCCACTCGTCGGCCCCTGCGAGCCGGGAACGGTAATAACGCAGCACCCCCAGAGCCAGCAGAAAGGCTGCAGCGAGCAATCCGAACAGCCAGCCATTGTTCCCGACATAGTTCGAATCGAACTTGACCGCACCGGCAAACCCGTCTTTAAGCTCGCCGGTCAGTTCAGCATTGAACTGGCGGTAAAAACGGGAAGAGAAAAAGGAGGTCGCATTCTTGCGAAAGGTTGCCTTGCGCAGCTTGGCCAGCGACTGCAGCAGGCCGTCATTCAGGGCCAGAACTTCAAGCTGGAAGCTGTTGAGGGACTCCTGAACCTTCAACAGCTGGGCGCTGGTCTGTTTCACCCGGCCATCCAGTTTGTCAAGCTGCCGGTTGACCTGTGAAATCGTCTCCTTGGGGATCGTCACCCCCTGCTTCTTCAACTCGGCTCCCCAGGCGTTCCAGAACTCCCGATCCGCAGCAGCCTGGCTGCGAATCGCTTCGACCGCCTGCTGCCGCGTCGCCAATTCCTTCTGATTCGCGTCCAGCCCCTGACGCAACTGGCTGACCTGATCGATGAAATTATTGAGCCGGTCGACATACCAGGTGTCCGAAGAGCCGAGCGGCTCCATCTCGCCACGGATTTTGTCGAACTGCTCACGGGCTTGGGCCAGAGCCTCCTGCTCCTTGTTCAGTGCCGCCAGTTGCACCAGGCTCTCTTCTGAGCGGGCGACGAAGTCACCCAGGGTTAACGAACGCGGACCCAGCTCGCTCAGCCCCGGGAATGCCGGTGTTTGAACCTCCGCGGCCGGAGACGACTCGGCGATCGGGGCATCGGCCGCCGTCACGCCGACGGGGGCAAGCAACAACAGAGGGAGCAGAAAAATAAGCAGACGCATCAGAACAGGCCTCAGAACCATTTTTTCCTCTTGAAAAACCAGAGCATACCGACGAAACAGGCGACCATCACCCCCCAGACCATGGCATAGCCGTAGCGCCAGTGCAATTCGGGCATCACCTCGAAGTTCATGCCGTAAACCCCGGCGATGAAGGTCAGGGGGATGAAGATCGATGCCATAACGGTCAGTACCTGCATGACCTCGTTCATCCGCTGGCTGACACTCGACATGTAGAGATCGATGAGGCCGGAAGCTGTTTCACGGAACCCCTCGATCGTCTCCTGTACCTGAAGGCCGTGGTCATAGAGATCACGCAGAAAGATATTGGTCGTCTCGTCAAACAGCTCCGACTCGCTGTGCAGCATGCTGCCGATCAGCTCACGCAGCGGCCAGACCGCCTTGCGGATATAGATCAACTGCCCCTTGAGTTGATGGACCTGCTGCAGCAGATCCTGACTCGGCCGGCTGATCAGTTCGGTCTCCAGATAATCGAGATGATCGGCGATCTTTTCCAGCACATGAAAATAACTGTCGACGACACTGTCAAGCAGAGCATAGGCGAGATAGTCGGCACCACGCTGACGAATGCGTCCACTCTTGCGCAGCAACCGGTCACGGACGCTGTCAAACACATCGCCGGGGCGCTCCTGGAAGGTCAGCAGATTGTTTCCGATCAGCACCAGACTGATCTGCTCGGCATGCACCCGGCAGGCATCCTGCTCGAATTCGAACATCTTGATGATCACCAGCGCAGCATCCTCGAACTCTTCGAACTTAGGCGGATGCCCGGTATTGAGGATATCTTCGAGCAACAACGGATGAAGTCCGAATTCGCGCCCGAAGGCCTCGATCTGCAGCGGATCGTGAATCCCGTCGAGGTTGATCCAGCTGACGGTGTCCTGTTCGCGCAGTTTGAGGCACTCGGCGAAGGAGACATCGGTACCCCGGTTGAAGACCTTATCGTTGTAATCGATATAGGAAAAGATCGGCCGTTCGACCTTCTGCTCGCCGACATGAATCAGGCTCCCCGGCGGCAGCCCGATCTGTTTGGGCTTACTGCGGAACAGCGAAGTGACCGTTCTGACTGCGTGATTCAAGGGCTCCATGCTTGCGTATCCTCCCGCTTGGCTATGACAACAGGGCCTTCACTACCGTTCGAGGCCAAAGTCCTCATCCGTCAGTTTCGAAGCGTACTCATCGAGGGTCTCTTCCGCCTCTTCGCGATCCTGGACGTGCGCCAGGTGAATCAGGGCGTCCCCTTCATGGACCAGCGGCAGGTTCAACTGGCCGATGACCAGGCCACCGAAGGGCGCGCAGACGTTCTCGGTATCATCCCCCAGGGGATCACGCAGCACCCCGAGGGCCTCCCCTTTGCGCACCATCTCCCCCAATTTTACCTGACGGGAGAAGATTCCGCTCATGGGTGCCCGCACCCAGCTGGTCCGCTCGGTGATGATCGGTTCGTGGATTCGCGGCGCCTTCCTGGTGCTGGGGAGCATTCCGGCGTGGCGCATGACATTGAGCAGACCGCGCAAGCCGACACGGATGACCGTTTCGTTGAAATAGAGCGCTTCCCCCCCTTCGAACACCAGCACCGGTTTCCCCTGCGAGGCGACCGCCTCACGTAGCGAACCTTCACGCAGTTCAGAGGGCACCACAACCGGGGTACCGAACACCTTTGCCAGTTCGAGGGTTTTCTCATCCTCCATATCGATGCGAACCTGCGGCAGGTTGCAACGATAGTTGGACCCGGTGTGAAGATCGATACCGAAGTCGCTGCGGTTGACAATTTCACTCATGAACAGGTGTGCGAGCCTCCCGGCCAGGGAGCCTTTTTTGGTCCCGGGGAACGAGCGGTTCAGGTCGCGGCGGTCGGGCAGGTAACGGGCACGCTGGATGAAACCAAAGGGATTGGCGACCGGCACCGCCAGCAAGGTGCCGCGTAGATAACGCAGCGAGCGGCTGTTCATGAGCCGCCGGATCACCTCCACCCCGTTGATCTCGTCGCCGTGAACCGCGGCACAGACAAACATGACCGGTCCGGGCCTCTTGCCGTGAACGATCTGCACCGGCAGGGTCATCTCGTTATGGGTATAAAGCTTCGCCATCGGCAGCTCGACGGTGGCCCGCTCACCCGGATTGACCTTGTGCTTGCCGAAAGAGAATGACGGCGTCTTTTTCATCCGCGACCCCGGGTCTGGGTCCTGCCCGGCTTACCTTGCTTTTCAATGAATTCGATAATCATCCCGGCGACATCTTTATCGGTCGCCTTCTCGATTCCCTCCAAGCCCGGCGAGGAGTTGACCTCCATCACCACCGGACCGTGATTTGAGCGCAGCAGGTCAACCCCGGCGACGTTCAAGCCCATGATCCGCGCCGCCCGCACCGCTGTCGAGCGTTCTTCCGGAGTCAGCCGGGCAACACTCGAGCTGCCTCCACGATGGAGATTGGAACGGAACTCCCCTTCCTTCCCCTGGCGCTTCATCGCCGCGACGACCTTTTCGCCGATCACGAAACAACGCAAATCAGCCCCCTCGGCCTCCTTGATGAATTCCTGGACGAGGATATTCTCCTTCAGCCCACGGAAGGCCTCGATAACACTCTCCGCCGCCTTGTTCGTCTCGGCCAGGACCACGCCGATCCCCTGGGTTCCTTCGAGCAGCTTGATCACCAGCGGCGCGCCGCCGGCGAGATCGATCAGGTCATTGGTATACTGGGTCGAGTGAGCGAAACCGGTCACCGGCAACCCGATCCCTTTTCGGGCCAGCAGCTGCAGACTGCGCAGCTTATCGCGCGAGCGGCTGATGGCCACCGATTCGTTGATACTGTAAACCCCCATCATTTCGAACTGGCGCACGACGGCCGTTCCGTAGAAGGTGATCGAGGCGCCGATCCGGGGAATGATGGCATCGATATCCTTCAACTCCTCCCCTTTGTAATGAATCGTCGGCCGCTGGCTGGCGATGGTCATATAGCAACGCAGCGGATCGATGACGCGCACAGTGTGCCCATGCTCCTCTGCCGCCTCCACCAGTCTGTTGGTCGAGTAGAGATGCGGGTCGCGTGATAACACCAGAATATTCATAACTTCCTCCTGATCTTTAAACTGCAGAATTTTTCTTGTTCGCTTTCGGCGGCCGACCGAACAGATACGAGCGCTCCGGGACCACCGCCATGCCGGCCAGCGCCGTACGCCCGAGCAGCATGCGGAATTTCATACTGTCGCGGTTGGTCAGGGTCATTTCGACCGACCAGCTACGCCCGCCGAGGGAGACCGTGGTTTCGATAACATAGCGCATTTCCCGGTGCCCGCCCGAATCGCTGACCTGGCGAAAATCCTTCACCGGGGCGGTACAGATCACCTCGACATCCGGGCGCCGTTGCAGGGGATGAACGCCGAAGCGCACCATCTGTCGGCCGTTCTCCTCGAACGGTTCGACAAAAAAGGCATGTAGAGCCGATGTCCGCGCCCCGGTATCGATCTTCGCCTTGATCCGTTCGATCGGCAGCTCCGGCAGGGTCAGCCATTCCCGCCAGCCGATTTCGACCAGTCCTGTGGGTGTTGTTTCCATCGGACCTCCTCCTGACTTTATATTTTAACGTGAAAAGCGCGCGCTCATATACACCTGTTATCGATTTATTGCAGTAAAATTCGACATCCAGAATGTCAGAATATGATGAGCATAAATCCGGGTCTGCCCATTCGAGCCGTATGGCTCGGCTGGGCAGACGCGCAAAAAAGCCCGGCTGAAACATTCCGTTTCAGCCGGGCTTTTTGATGGAGAAGCAAAAAAATTTATCTCGTTTATTTCACCAGTCCACGCAGGTACTCAACCAACACCCGCACACCGTAGCCGGTCCCCCCTTTCGGCTGTCCGGCCTTGGCGGAATCGGCCCAGGCCATCCCGGCGATATCCAGATGGGCCCAACGGTACTGATCGGCGAACGTCTGTAAAAAGGCCGCCGCGGTGATCGTCCCCGCCGGGCGCCCGCCGGTATTCTTCACATCGGCGAAGTCACTCTTGATCTGAACCGCGTAGGCGTCCCACAGCGGCAGCTGCCAGAGCCGCTCACCACTGTGCTCTCCGGCTTTGATCAAAGCACGGATCAGCGCATCATTGTTCCCCAGCACCGCCGCTGCCTGGTTCCCCAGAGCGATTATACAGGCTCCGGTGAGGGTCGCCAGGTCGATAACCGTACGCGGCTCATAACGACCGACGTAGGTCAGAGCATCGGCAAGGATCAGTCGCCCCTCGGCGTCGGTGTTGAGCACTTCGATGGTCTTGCCCGAGAGGGAGGTGAGGATGTCGCCGGGGCGAATCGCCGTACCTGACGGCATATTTTCGACCGCCGGCACCACGGCAACCAGGTTGAGCGGCAGCTTCAGTCCGGCTGCTGCCAGCATGGCACCGAAGACGGCAGCAGCGCCACCCATATCCATCTTCATCTCATCCATCTTCTCTGCCGGCTTCAGCGAAATCCCGCCGGAATCGAACACCACCCCCTTGCCGACCAGGGCGACCGGCTTTTCATCCTCCGCACCGCCACGGTATTCGAGGACAACCAGGTAAGGGGGGCGTTCGCTCCCCTGGGCCACACCGAGCATGGCACCGAACCCTTCGCGCTCCAATTCTTCATAATCGAGAAGTTTGGCGTCTATCCCCGCCTGTTCAGCCATGGCGACCGCCTGCATGGCAAGATATTCGGGCGACTTGAGGTTCCCCGGAGCATTAACCAGGTCGCGGGCAAAGCAGACTCCGGCGCAGATTGCTTCGGCCGTGGCGATTGCCGCTTCGGCTTCCGCAGGCTTTTCTCCGGCGGCGAGCAACAGGGTCACGTTATTCAGCAGCGCCGTCCGCCCCGGCTTGTCCTGAGGCAGGTAACGTTCGTAACGGTAGTCCGCCAACAACACCCCTTCCGCCAGGGCCTGGAGACTTTCGACCACAGTTGCCTTTTTCACCGGCAGCGGCACCAGGGTGAATGAGGTCTGTTGTTTCTCCGCCAGGTGTTTGGCGACATCGCTGCCGAACTGACGCACGGCAGACAGAGTCAGTTCCGCCTCCTTGCCGCAGCCGACCAGCAGAATACGCTGGGTTTTCGCCGCCGCGCCGCAGTGCAGTAACAGGGTTTCCCCCGCCTTGCCACCGAACTCCTTGCTCCGCACGGCCCGGCTCCAGGCACCGTTGGTCAGGCCGTCAACGCCGGCAAGCTGCTCTTCTTTCAATTTTCCTTCAAAAACGCCCAGCACCAGGCAAGCGGTCTTCTGCTCCAGGGGCGCTCCTTTTTTGGCAATCAGTTTCATCTGAATTCCTTTCTTAAAATACACATCCCCTCCGACCACACTTTGCCAGAAGGGGACGTCCCAAAACAAATGACTGTCAGACGCAGAAGATATTCTACCCCTTGGCGGTCAATCGTTCCAGTGCGGCAGCGACGTTATCAACTCCCTGGTCAAAAGGATCCAGGGAAATTTCAACGCGGCTATCGGGGTGGGTATGCATATAGAGGGGATCGTAATAACGGACCATCAGCTCACGGACCAGGGCGTCCCAATCTCCGCTGTTGAGCAGCCCGATCATTTCCGCAACGGCATCTTTACCGAGGCGTTCCTTGAGGGAGTTGATGGGGCGGGCAAACTGGTCGCGCAGACGGTCGAGGGCGGGATATTCTTCGAGAATGATCTGGGTACGCACGTCGAGCGATGCTGTCAGCCACAGGCTGGTCTGCTCCTGCATCGCCTGGTGGAAACGTTTCGGCACAGCGACGCGACCGATATGCAGACTCTCCCCCTCGGTCACCAGATAGGGAGCCTCCTTGAGATGCTCCAGGCGATCCCACAGCAGCGCTTCGAACATCTTTTGCGAAGGTTGCGGTTCCAGACCGAGGGCGCCGAAGGCACTGCCGCGATGGTTGGCCAGTCCTTCCAGATCGACCACCGGATAGGCGCGTTGCTGCAGCTCGTGGAGCACCCGGGTCTTACCGACCCCGGTCAAGCCGCGCAGAACGAAGATCGGTACCCAGCGACACTGCTCGAAATAATCGACAACAAAACGCCGAAACCCCTTGTGCCCCCCAATTAATTGGCGAGCGGGAATCCCGGCCAGATTGAAGAAAGTGGTCATCGCCAGCGAACGCATTCCACCGCGCCAGCAGAAAACCACAACAGGACCCGGATTGTCCTTGCGCGCCGCCTCGACCTGGTCGATGTACCAGGGAATCTTCGGTGCCGCCAGCTCCACCCCCAGACGACGGGCGTCTTTTCTCCCTTTTTGCTTGTAGACGGTTCCGACTTCGGCACGCTCATCGTTGCTGAACAACGGAACGTTCACCGCACCGGGGATTGTCGTCTCGGCAAACTCCGCAGTAGTACGCACATCGATAAAGAGAGTACCGTTGAGCCTCTGTTCCAGGGCCTTATCAAGTTCAATCGTTTCGTCCATCTGCTCCATCCGCCTTGCTGCCGCGGTAAAAAATCCCGAAAGACTGGTTCTACACCAATCGGCCGACGCTGACAACAGCAGTAAGGTCGGGATTACGGAAACAGTCATGAAAAAGGTTGACCCCCCCGAAAAATTGAGCTAGGGTCGTCATCCGTTGCCGCGGGATGGAGCAGTTTGGTAGCTCGTCGGGCTCATAACCCGAAGGTCGGGGGTTCAAATCCCTCTCCCGCAACCAAAAAAAGACAAGGGCCTTGCAGATCACTGCGAGGCCCTTTTTATTTACCCTGGCCCCTGTCACTACACAAGGGATCGTCCAGCGTGTTTACGGTCATGCTTTCTCGCGAAAGGCCCGTTGTTGAAGCAGCACTACCCGCCTTGGCGGGGATGGCGCTATCGTCTCTTCACCACAAATATCCACCCCTTTATGAGGAGCTGATGCCATGTATTCGATGCAACATTTAGATTGTCACAACCACTTTTACTCATGTCCGCTTCGCCGGATCGGCCATTTTTTCAGCAGCCTTGCAGGCTACGCCCTGAGCTTGCTTGACTCGTTTGCAAAAGCGAGAGAAGTCGCTAGAATTATTGCTGAAGATCCGTACAATCAGGACGCGGCCAAAAAGGTCATGCTTGAAGATTGATGGTTCAAGGGATTAAATGAAGAGTTTTGACACCATAACTTTGAGAGTGTTTCTTGCGACTGCCCGCCTGGGAAGCATCGGCGCGGCAGCAAGAAGCGAACATATTGCGACGTCCGCCGCATCCCGGCGTATCAGCGACCTGGAAAACGATCTCGACACCATCCTGGTCGCCAGAACGCCTTCGGGAGTCAGACTGACATCGGCCGGCAAGGTATTTGCCCATCACTGCGAGCACCTGCTGAGCAAGTATACGGACATCCGTGCCGACCTTAAACGTTTTGCCGATGGCGAAGCCGGAGACTTTCGGATTGCCGTTATTCCCTGGGCCATGACCGGTACGCTGCCGGGCATTATCGCCGACTTTAAAAAAGCGCACCCGTCTGTTCATATTACCCTGCAGGAAATCTTCACCCGCGATGGCATCCGCCATCTGCGCGAAGATCTGGCCGACCTGGCGATCATTTATGAAACAGGGGAACTCGGGGGCTTTGAGATTGTCCCCTTCAAAAAGGACCCTGTCTGGGTTGTCGGCAGCCAGGATCATCCACTTTTTGACGGTCATGACGGGAAATCAACGATCGATTTTGAAAGAACGCTCGATCACGAGCACCTCTCCCTTCACGAAGGGAGTGTGCTTGACGAGTTGATTGCAGAAGCAAGGCGCAAAGCCGGACGCAACCCGCACTACAACATCAAGCTGATGCGCTTCACCTCTCTGCTCAGTTGCGTCGAAGCCGGACTTGGGCTCGGGATTATCGGGGAGAAAGATTTGCGCTCCCATTTACATGGAAAAAAAATCAAGGCGGCACCGTTGGCGGATGACTGGGCGTCGCGCAACCTCGTCTTTGCCTTCCCCAAGGCCCAGGCCGCCTCACCTCTGGTCAATGCTTTTCTTAAGTGCTTTTCCGAGAGCGACTCCTGAGTCACAGCCGTCCGGGGCCTCCGAATGGCGACAGGATTAAAGATGTTAGCGGATAAAAACAAGCGCCCGCCTGGAGTTCCCGGCGGGCGTTTCGCTTGCAGTAAAAAATGTGATCGTCGCGGCCCGATCGGTTGATCAATTGCCGCCGTGACAAGCAGGGCTAAAGACCCGGACCTGCTTGCTGGCCAACCTAGAACTTGCGCAGTGTGCTAATAAGTTCACCGTAATCATCCTGATACTGAGCCAGGATTCTTTCCACTTCTCTTGCCCGCGACGCCTGAAGGGCCTCGACAACTTTGTGGAACGCGTGGGTGATTTTCCGCCATACGGCAGAATTGTTGATTTCGCGAAAACCGAAGTGTGCATGCTGAATATGATACATAAAGGTACCTCCTTGATGGCTGTTTGTTGAAAACAGCTTAACTCTGCTTTTCACAAAGGAGGTAGTGCTGATCCGACAAGCACCCTTTCGCGGATGGGCAACAGTCACCGATATAAACACTCGGTTCGGTTTCAATCCTGAAACATTGCCCCTGCTATGAAGGCAAAGGACTTACACAAAGACTTCTTTCGAGGTATTTTCGGGCAGACAGGAAAAAACTTCACCGCACAATCGAGAGTCACAGTCCCATCTTGTCTAAGTTCTTCAGCAGCCTTTTAGCGCCCAGAACGCGGAGGTTTTCATCGACGATGAAAACAGGGACAAATATCGCGTCAAAAAGGATTTGTGACTGTTCCTGAATTGCGCTTGATAACGGATTCCCCATAAATCTTTCCATACTATTCAATTTATTAAACAACAAAAGGTCGGTTCAAATGACCTGGATTCGCAGTTACAATCCGACCGGCAAAAACACCATCGATGCCGTGCCGCGAACGACGAGGTTGATGGTGCGGTCCCATTTTTGTGCGGCAATCAGGGCCATGCTGTCCTGCAGGGAGATCAGCTTGCCGAACAGGCGTTCGAAACTCAGGTTCGGCTCTTCACCTTCCCGGCTGTTGGTCAGCAACAGGGGAGTCCCCCCGTCATCGACACGTACTTTCAGGCGCCAGACCAGGATCTCGATATTCCGGGCGCTGTTGTATAACAACTGCGGCTCAAGTTGATCAAACATAAAAAATTCCGGCTGATTTCCGTAAGCACTGCGAACCATGGAGATCAGCCCGACCATCAGGGCAAAAACGCGATCCCGCGGATAGTCGGGCTCAAGTGCCAGCAGAATCGCCGCCACCCCCTGCCGGTTGTCCAACTCGGCAAAGCTGAGGTTGCGCTCTGCGTTGAACAGCTGGGCAAGGCGCTGATCGAGATCGGCAGAGGAACATTTATGCAGTTCACGGGGATTGCGCCGATAAAGTTTCCCGGCCAGGGTACGCAGCAATTCTTCGGCCTGACGCTGATGGATATCGGTAACCAGATCGATATCCGTCTTGCCCAGTGAAACGAGACGCCCCTGTCCGTTACTGCAGGCCGTAAACAGCAGGCAGAGAAGAAGCAGCGGAACGATAGAGAGCGCACGACGCGGCATGAAGGATCGCCCTTTCAGGGAGGTAGGACGCAGGCAGTTCCGGGTATCCTACATGATCAAATGACGAGAACCAACCCTTCTTGAAATCCTGATATTTTTTTAGCGTTAATTTAACCGCACCAGGGTAGTGATCTTTAGACAGCTTTGCATTTTGCCGAAAATCGCCATACACTCAACGATGCGAAGTCTATGGAGGGGAGGAACTCATGCACCACTTGAAGCTGTTTATTTTTCTTTTCGTTCTGTTCATCTACGGGGCTGAGTACGCCCAGGCAGGTATCGATTCGGTAGTGGTGAGCAAAGCGACCAGGACAATGTATCTGGTTAAGGACGGCACACCGATCAAGGAATATCACATCGCCCTGGGCGGCAATCCTCAAGGACACAAGCAGCAGGAGGGGGACGAGAGGACTCCGGAAGGCATGTACCTGCTCGACAGCAAGAACAGCGACAGCGACTTTCACAAGGCCATCCACATTTCGTACCCCAACGCGCAAGACCGTGCCCGGGCAAAAGAAATGGGTGTAAGTCCTGGGGGTGCGATCATGATTCACGGACAGAAAAACGGTTTCGGTTGGCTGGCCGGAGTGACGCAGAGATTCGACTGGACGGCAGGCTGTATCGCGGTCACGAACAGTGACATGAATGAAATCTGGGATCTGATCGAGCCGGGAACCCCTATCGAGATTCGCCCCTGAAGCGAAGAGACAAAACACATTCACGGCTGACGTCATCACGACGCCGACCATAGATATGACGGACAGCAGTCTGATGGCTGTCGCCCGCCCCGTTTAAGCCAAGATTGTCAGACTGATGAATTTCAACCTCGAAAAGCACAAGGCCCTGTACGTTATCTTTCTCGCCATGCTGGCCGCCACGCCGCCGCTGTCGACCGATATGTACCTGGCCGCCATCCCCCAACTCGCCGACCTGTGGCAGGTCGAGAAACATCTGGCCAACCTGACCCTGGTGCTCTGGTTTGCCGCCTTCAGCGTCTTTATCCTGGTCGCCGGCTCACTCTCGGACAAGTACGGCCGCAAACCGATCCTGCTGGCCGGCCTGACCCTGTTCGTCAGCGCTTCATTCCTCTGCGCGGCGTCGCAGAACGTCTACCAGCTGATCGTCTTCCGCGTTCTCCAGGGGATGGGCGCGGCGGCGCCGTCGGCCATCGTCATGGCAATCATCCGCGACCGCTTTACCGGCAACGAGCGTCAGCAGGCGATCGCCTATGTCATGACCATTGTCGCCGTAGCGCCGATGGTCGCGCCGATCATCGGCGCCCTGCTCCTCGAATGGTTCAGTTGGCGCTTCATCTTCATGACCCAGGGGACAATGGTTTTGCTCAGCCTGCTGATCGCCCTCAGTTTCCGCGAGACGATCCCGGAACGCCTGACCACCCCCCTGTTCCAGCTGGTTACGCGCTACCGGGTGCACTTCGGCAACCGTGAATTCATGTTTGCCAGCCTAGGGATGGGGATATTGAGTCTCCCCTTTTACGGATTCATCGCCTTTTCACCGATTTACTATATTTCAATCTTCGGGCTCTCGGAGCGCATGTTCAGCCTCTTCTTCGGCATCAACGCCCTCAGTTCCATGGCCGGAGCCTACGCAGCGACCGCCATCACCCGCAGGATCGGCGACAAACCGGCGATCACCCTGTCGATCGCCGGCTGTATCCTTGCCGCCGCCGGGGTGGCCCTGCTCGCCGCGCAGCACTACATTTTCTTCCTGCTGTTCATGGCCCTCTTCTCCTTCTGTATCGGCTTCAGCCGCCCGGTCAGCGGCGCGCTGATCCTCGGTCTGGTCAAAACCGATGTCGGCTCGGCCTCATCGTTCCTGATCTTCTACCAGTTTATCTCCGGGGCACTGTGCATGGCCTTCGTCACCTACCGCTGGCAGCACCCGGTCATGGTCTACGGCCTGCTGACCCTGGCCACGGCTCTGCTGGTTCTGCTGATCTGGAAGTCGATCGAAAAAGGGATCAATCCGATTCATTGAATTCTTGGTGTCGACCCGCCAGGGTCGACTTTGGCAAGCGTTTTCTTTTCAAGCGAGGTAAAACATGGCAGACAAAATTTTTCTCAAACTGCAGCACAGTGAAAGCATGATCTGCTCCATGGCGGCGAACATCCTGTCGGGCTTCATCTCCTCCGGCGCTTTGAGCGAAGACAATGAGGAGGAACTGATCAACCGTTCGCTGACCATGGCACTCAAAATCGCGCTGAAAGCGGACAAGAAGATCGATAGCGATGACGAGAGCAGGGAGTAACTGAGAACACAGGGAAACGTCCAGAGCAGCGGGCATAAGCTGTAGAAACGGCAGCCCAAAATATAAAAGCCGAACGGAACAGGCAAATTGTTTCGTTCGGCTTTTGTGTTCGACAACCGACGGCCGCAGCTGCCCGGTCGCAGCGGGGGAGGAAAGTCAGGATCCCGAAGTGCGACCGGACAAAGGAGGATGCAACCGCTAGAAGTTGAACATCAGGTAAAAACGGGAATCGGTGAAATCCTCGCCACTCTCTTTGTCAATGATCGCATGGCGCGCCCGGACGCTGAAGCCTTCAAGCGCACCGGAGAAAGCGTACTGAATGCTCAGGTCGGTTTCTTCCATGTCGAAGGTCGTTCCGGGGCTGTCGTAATCTGCATAGAAGACGTAAGCACCCAGTCCCTTGATCCCGGCCTGGGCAAAATCGTAGGACAGGCGGGCAGCCCAGGCATCCTGATCGGCGAAGATACCGGAGTTGTAAACCTGCTGGATGATGATTTTCCCGTAACCCCAGGGATCGACAATACCGTCATCACCGGTCTTGGAATAGAAACCGGTAAGATCGAAGCCGTAGGCGCTGACACCGAGGTTCATCCCATACTGGTAGGTATCCAGATCACCGGCCAGATCATCCCCTTGAGAATCCTGGGTGAAGAAGGTCGGGGAGGCATGGAGGACAACATTATCAATTTTCTTGCTGAAGGCTGCCGAGAAATAGGTCTGATTGAAGACGTCCGGCATGGAGAAACCCCAGCCCTGGACACTAGCGTTCAACGCTTTCACCGGCAGCTTGTAGTTAAGCCCCAGCATATAGACGGGTTTGGAACTGATCTTGGAGTTGATGCTGTCTGAAATCGGGCTGAAGTTCTCGTCGTCCCAATCCATGGCATCACGCAGGTAATACGCCGAAATCTTCAACCCTTCAAAGCTGGTGTTGACAAGGGACACCCCACGGAAGGTCCGCGGCATCATACGAACATCGTGCTTGCACAGGAAAGGGGTATTGACCTCCTGGGCACCGATCTTGATCTGGGTGTTCATCCAGTCGCCCTGGACGTAATATTCCTGCATCCGGGCAACACTCTCCTGACCGGCGGCAAGCAGGCCGGCGTAAGTATTCTTATCGTCAGGGCTGTCGATATTGTTGGTCGTCGAGAATGCCGCGCCAAAGCTGATTCCCTTCAGCGGAGCGGTACGATAGTAGAAAGAACCGCCCAGAGCATAACTCTGCTGATCGGTGGTTCCTTCGTCATAATCCCTGGTAAAGCTCAGCAGCTTGATCTGCCCGTTGAAACTCCCCTCGGTGAACATTTCCTTAACAGTGTCCGCTGCCATGGCCGGCATGGCCAGACAAAAAACCAACAGCCCAATAACCAATGCTCTCATGCTTCTGTACCTCCTCGTTGCGGTGATGTATTTGGGCACAATTGCCATGGCGAAATCGATTTCACACTTGGCAACCACCCTGGCGAATCGTCATAGCTCCACCAGCCCTCGTTGTCCGCAGCAGCAGTAGCAGCCGATAAACAACTTTGCCCCCAGAATGGGCCGGACATACCATTTTGAACCGGACAGAAAGACAACGGCGCAAATGATTGGGCGATTTCGCTGCGACATGCATGCCAACCCGAAGAGGAAATATAACGTATTGGAATAACTGATATTTTAAGAAGGACAGCTAAATTCAATCTGTCTTTCTTTGAGATGAAACTCTTCGCATCCACCAGGAGACACAGCTCAACACACTGAAATATAAAGGTTTTCTCAAATCTTCTTCCGACCATGTCATTTTAAGAACGGCAACGACCCATAAAATAGGATGAAGGATCTACACACCCCCCCACCCGGGTACGCTGGAGACAGGCTTCTGTACCTGGAGAGACCCCAATAATGAGTCGCTTTTCTTTGGAAGCGTGCCCACATATCCAGAGATCTGTCGCGGTTTTACACAACTTTTACGCCCCCACCTCCCAAACCGGTATACAGTGACAAATAAATCCGACAAAAAAAGTCAACTTTCACATCAAGGACGCCCAATGCCAGCTCAGACAAATAGATTTGATACCACAACAAAGCAGCCGTTCACTGCAGTCCTCGGCAGCTACAAAAAACACCTGCGTCAGCTGTTTCACGAACGGATCGACATCGACAAAGCCAGCACCAGGCGCGGCATTGCCCCCTTTGTCCTGCGTGAAATCATGGCGCCGAACCCCTTCGCCACATATATCCACAAGGACTACGGCGGCCGTGGCGGGGCCGTACATGAGGGGTTGGCACTGACGGCCGCGGCCGGTTACGAATCGCTCCCCCTCGCGCTGGGGTTCGGCATCAACTGGGCGCTGTTTCTGCAACCGGTGACCAAGTACGCTCAGGAAGAGGCAAAGCGGCCTGTTTTCGAAGGATTTCTGCAGGAACGCAGGATGGGCGGATTGATGATCACCGAGCCGGATTACGGCAGTGACGCCCTGCACATGAAGACCGCCTACACAGAAGACGGCGACCACTATCACCTGCAGGGGAGTAAACACTGGGCCGGCCTGACCGGCTGGGCCGATTACTGGCTGCTGACCGCACGCAAAATGAGCGCGAGCGGCACCCTCGGCCGCGATGTCGATTTTTTCATCTGCGATGTCAGCCAGCCCCAGCAGCAGATCCACGTCGAAGAGGTTTACGAAAACCTGGGCATCTACCTGCTCCCCTACGGCCGCAACCGGATCGATGTCAGAATCCCAACACTACAGAGACTGCAGCCGCGCACGACCGGGATCAAAATGATGCTCGACCTGCTCCATCGCAGCCGCATGCAGTTTCCGGGGATGGCGATGGGCTTTATCCAACGCCTGCTCGACGAAGCGATCGCCCACTGCAAGGAACGCCATGTCGGCGGCCGCAGCCTGTTCAGTTACGACCAGGTCCAGCAGCGGATCTCCCGTCTCCAGGCCGCCTATACCATCGCCTCGGCCATGTGCTTCAACAGCAGCAGCAAAGCGGGGATCGAAAACGATCTCTCCGGCGCCGGGCTGGAAGCCAACGCCGTCAAAACCTGCATCACCGACCTGATGCAGGAGTCGGCCCAGTCGCTGCTGCAACTGGTCGGCGCCAAAGGCTACCGCCTCGATCATATCGCCGGACGTGCGCTGGTCGACAGCCGCCCGTTCCAGATTTTCGAAGGCTCCAACGACATCCTCTACATCCAGATCGCCGAAGCAATCCAGAAGCTGATGCAGCGCGAGAAGGAGACGAACCTGCGCCAGTTCCTGGGCAAGCATCCGCTGACGACAACCGCCACGGAGCGGCTCAAGGATCTGCTCGATTTCAACCTGGCGCTCCCCCTGACCCAGCGCAAGCTGACTGAATTCGGCTGCCTGATCAGCCGGATCGTCGCCATGAATCTGGTTCTGCAACTGGAAGAGAGCAACTACAACAGGACGCTGATCGACAACGCCGTCACCAGCCTGAGACAGGAGATCGCCGCCCTGCTCAGCCATTTCTCCAGCGTGAACTCAACAACCTGCCTGGAGGATTACGCAGAAGAGAGTTCCTGGCTGGAGAGTTTTCTGACTGACTCGCTTCGGGGGGCAAGATGAAAAGCGGTTGCAAGGGTAACGTTGACTGGTTTACATCCTTCAGTACCTATGGCAGAATTTCTCATCATCAAGCGGAGTGCAGTTTATGCGTCGAGAAGAGGCCATCAAACGTCTAGCTGAGCACCTTTCCGAGCTGCGGGATCTTTACGATGTTGCCGAATTGTCCATCTTCGGTTCCGTCGCCCGAGACCAAGCGGGAGTGGACAGCGATCTGGATCTTCTCGTCGATTTCGCGACCCCGCCCGGACTGTTCCGTTACATTGAGCTGAAGGATCACCTGGAAGACTTGCTCGGGGTGCCAATTGATCTGGTCACCCGCAATGCCCTCAAACAGCAACTGCGTGAGACCATTCTTCAAGAGGCAATCCGTGTCCACTAGGAACTGGCGCCTGCGCATCGATGACATTCTCGATGCGATTCAGAACATTCTTTCCTATACTGCAGGCATGGACTATTCAGCCCTGAGTGAAGACAGAAGAACCTTTGACGCAGTCATCCGCAATCTCGAAGTCATCGGCAAAGCCGCTGCTCACGTTCCCGAATCTGTCCAAATCAGCTACCCGCAAGTCCCCTGGCGGCAGATGAAAGGGATACGTAACATGCTGATCCATGAATATTTTGGAGTGGATAAAGAAGATTATCTGGAAAACCGTACGGAATGACATTCCTGCCTTGGAACACGTCCTGCGCCAACTCTTCAAAGACAGCCCCTCGCTGTAGACCGAGGACAAAACACACCTGAAGGATTCCGGCTCACAACCATTCGTTCCTCAGCGTATTCATTGATGTTGAAAACATAAGCAGTGCCGTCCCGCTAAAAAGCCCGCCCCCTCTTTGCAGCGTCACAGCTTTTCCTGTACCATTATTCCTGTAGCGGTAACGCAACAACCTCTTGACTTCATTAGCATCACCAACTCAAGCAACGGAATTTCCATGACCCCAGAACTCGCCGGTCAGGCCAATCTCCTGAAAGTCATCGACACCCTTGCCAGCCGTTACCTGCAGGGGAAGATCAGGGTTCTGCGCCTGGCCGTGATCGCCCTGCTCGCTGAAGGACACCTGCTTCTCGAAGATATTCCCGGCCTCGGCAAGACAACCCTGGCGCTGGCCCTCTCGCGGGCGCTCGGCCTCTCCTTCGGCCGGATTCAATGCACCAGCGACCTGCTGCCGTCCGACATCACCGGCCTGTCGGTCTACAACCGTGAGGAAAACAATTTCCGCTTCATCCAGGGACCGGTCTTCAACCAGTTGCTGCTCGCCGACGAAGTCAACCGGGCGATGCCGAAAACCCAGAGCGCCATGCTTGAAGCGATGGAGGAGAAACGGGTGACGGTCGAGGGGAAAACCTACCTGTTGCCGGAACCCTTCATGGTCATCGCCACACAGAATCCGACCGACCAGACCGGCACCTACCCGCTGCCCGAATCGCAGCTCGACCGCTTCCTGATCACTTCGGACATCGGCTACCCGCCGGAAGAGCTGGAGAAAGCGATCATCAGCAAGGGGGGGATTCGTGATCAGCTCGACGACATTCAGCCGCTGATCACCTCCGAGGAGATTCTTGCGGCGCGGCGGGCGGTGCGCGAGGTCCACATCTCCGACAGCCTGGTCGATTACATCTTCCGGATCGCCAAGGGGACGCGCGCCCATCCGTACGTCCTTTCGGGCATCTCGACCCGCGGCGCCATCTACATGGCGACGGCGGCGCGGGCGGCGGCCTTCCTGCAACGTCGCGACTATGTCATCCCCGAGGATATCAAGCTGGTCGCGGTGCCGGTCGGCGCCCACCGCCTGATCCTCTCCCCCCAGCACGAAACGCTCAGGAAACAGGAGATACTCCAATCGGTCGTCGAAAACATTTCCGTTCCCATGCTTTAAAGCTGACCCGCGCGGGAACTCTCTACATCATCATCACCCTGCTGCTCGGCTTTGCCGCCGTCAACACCGGCAACAACCTGCTCTACCTGCTGGTGTCGGCGCTGCTCGGCTTCATGAGCGTTTCGGGGCTGCTCGGCAACCGCAACCTCAAGCACCTGGAGTTTGAGCTCGAGCCGCCGTCGGAGATCTACGCCGGCAACGAAACCCTGGTCGGGGTCAAGATCCGCAACCGGCGCCGCCGAGTGCCGGCCTTTCTGCTCGATATCTCCCTGGGCGGCAAACCCGCCTGCCTGCTGCTGCTCAGGGGGGGCGAAACGGAGCGGGTCGCCGTCCCGGCAACTTTTGCCCGACGCGGTATC
This sequence comes from Desulfuromonas sp., assembly GCA_002869665.1. Lineage (GTDB taxonomy): Bacteria > Desulfobacterota > Desulfuromonadia > Desulfuromonadales > Geopsychrobacteraceae > PKUG01. Next base: position 32,703 of record PKUG01000144.1, read on the forward strand.
CATAAGCAGCACCGGATCGAGGTTACCTCGAATTTTCCGATCAACTTCTTCATCCGCAGCCGGGCCAGAAACCTGCCCCAGGCGCTGACCGTCTTTCCCCGCCCCCGCCACTGTGCCACGATCCCGGCGGAGGACCTTGCCGGACAGACAGGGGAGCAAGAGACAAATCGCCGGGGGCTGGAAGGGGAAATCTCGCGGATCGACGATTATCGCAGCGGGGACCCGCTGAAGATGATCCACTGGAAACTCTCCGCCCGCCAGGACACCCTGAAGGTCAAGCAGCTTTCGGCCACTGCCCAACCGCCGGTGGAGATCGATCCGTTGCGCCTGCCGGGACGCTCGATCGAAGAGCAGCTGAGCTGCGCCTGCTACCTGATCGACGACTATATCCGCCGTGGCCACCCCGTCGGCCTGAAGCTCGGCAAGCTTGTTATTCCGGCAGCGGAAGGGCGGCAACACAAGATCAGGCTGCTGACCGAACTGGCACATTATGATCAAGGTTAAAAGCACACTCGAACTGCTGGCCCTGCTCTGCGGGCTGCTCGGCGTCATGCCGCTCTACCTCTACCTCGACCCGGCGGTCCAGGTGCTGCTGCCGCTCGCCTTCATTCTCGGGATCATCGGCGCGAAGAGCGATCACTACCTGGTTGGTCCGAAACTGGCGACGGTCATTTCTTTCATCCTCTTCGGGCTCTACCTGGTGCAGCTTAACCTGGCGAACGTCGTCTCCCCGGTCGTCAATATCCTCGCCCTGCTGCTCGCCATCCGCCTGCTCACCGAAAAAAGCGGCCGTAATTACCTGCAGATTTTCATGCTCTCGATCTTCTGCCTGGCGGCTTCGACCCTGCTGACCCTGCACGTCGCCTTCTTCCCGATTCTCGTCGTCCTGATCTTCCTGGTGACAACCGGCCTCGTGCTGTTGACCTTTTATAACCAGGATCCGGGCATGCGCCTGGGCAAGCGACAGCGGCGCGCCCTGCTCGGTACGGCGGCGATCCTGCCACTCGGTTCGCTGACGCTGATGATCTTCTTCTTTTTCCTCCTGCCGCGCACCCAGTTCCCGCTCTGGAACTTCCTCAACCCCGGCACGACAGCCGAATCAGGATTCAATGAAAAGGTCAGTCCGGGCATCTTCGCCAACAACGCCGCCAGCAGAAACCTGGCCTTCCGCGCCGCCTGTGAACAGCTCCCGGTCGATAGCCTCTACTGGCGCGGCACGGTTCTGAACCGCCTGGAGGACAATGTCTGGACACGCGTCGAACCACGCTATGAATCTTCACGGATAACCGGAGGCAGGCAGGTCAACTGCACCATCTTCCTCCCCAGTGGCAGCCGCTACCTCTTCACCCCCGACCGCCCCCTGGATCTGCAGGGGCTACGTACCCAAAAAGACAAGGATCTGGTCTACAAACCTTACAGACCGCAGAAGAAAGATTTCAGCTATGAAGTCCGCTCCTCGCTGAACAGCAGTCTCGAGGTCAACGGCCGGATTAACCGAAGCATATACCTTGCTCTCCCCCGTCGGGTGCCGGAGTCTATCCGTCAGGCGGCCGAGGAAATCGCCGGGCAAAGCGATTCCCCGCAGTCAACCATTACCCTGCTGGAAGATTTCTTCCGCCGCCAGAACCTGACCTACTCCACCAGTAACCTGCCCGTCACGGCAAATCCGCTGGAGGAATTCCTTTTCAATGACAAACGCGGCTACTGCGAATATTTCGCTTCATCGTTCGCCCTGATGCTGCGCCTGGCCGGCGTCCCCAGTCGCCTGGTCGGCGGCTATCACGGCGGCGAGTACAACCAGTTGGGCGGCTATTACCTGGTCACCGACGAAATGGCCCATGTCTGGGTCGAAGCCCTGGTCGACGATGAATGGCTGCGCATCGATCCAAGCCGCCTGGCTACCAATGCCGAAACAACCCTGCTTGCCCGCTCGCGGCGACCGCTTCCCCTGATGACCCGTGTGGGGGATTTCATCAGTTATTACTGGACCCAGGCGGTTATCACCTACGACATGCAGAAACAGTTCAGCACTATCCGCGACACGGCCAAAACCCTGAAAGACTTCAAGGTCGAGCCGCAACGCTTCAAACAGCCTGCGCTTTATGTGGTTGCACTGGTCGCCATTTTGCTGATCTTCCGCACACTTCACGGCTATCGCAAACTCAGCTTGCAGGAGAAATTGCTGAACCGGTTCCACAGGGCCGTACGCAAACGCTACAAGCTCAATGAGATTCCGGAGAGCACCGGATTGCTGGAGCTCGCGAACCGGCTCGACGATGACGACTGCCGCCGTTTCGCCGAGTTGTACGCCGAACTCGCCTATTCACGTCTGGAGTGGACCGAAGCGGATAAAAAACAGTTGCAGGAAATCCTGAAGCGGCTGGAACAACACAAACCCAAAGACTGATTTGCGACAAAACCATTCATTAAATATATTTCAGTTCTTTTGTTTCGGCACGGTTTCCCCTATAGTTGCAGGTCATTGTTATTGATTAACTAATTTGAAGTGCTCGATCCTAAATGATTTAGATCGACAACCGTTCATCCACGGATGAACCCACCGGGAGGGAATTAAATATGAAGAAACTCGTTATTGCCGTTACCACTGTGCTTGTCCTGCTGTGCGCCGCCTGGGCGGCCGCCACTTATGTGTTGGGCGGGCAGGCCAGGGACCATTATTTCGCCATTTTCGAAGACTATGGCAACCTGGGCACCATCACCCTGTCTAATTTGAGCTACGAACGCGGTTTTTCCAGCTCAACCGCCGAAACCCTGATCGAACTCAAAGGCTTCCCCAAAACAGAAGATGAAGATCTGGATCTGCCGGAAAGCTTCGCCGTTGTTCTTGCCCATACGCTGAACCACGGCCCCTTCCCCGGTGGAGGACCGGCCCTAGCCACGCTGGAAACCCGTGTGAAAGAGGTTCGTGTCGACGGCGAGGTTTTAAAGGAAGCCGAGCAGGAGATGCCCCTGCTCTTCAAACCATTTTCACACGCCCGGATCGCCTTTGACGGGAGCGTCAATGAGCACACCGAGTTTGCCGCAATCAAAGGGGAGACCGACGAGTTCAGTTATCACTGGAAGGGGTTGACCAGTGACAGCGAATACTCGAGCAAAACAAAAAGACTGATCAGCAATCTCAGCATGCCGGGGCTGACTATCGGTGATGAGGATGTTACCGTAAATTTCGCGGGGCTGAATGGTCGCTTCAATCTCGTTGAAACCCTGCCGAAACTGTTCCTGGGTAGCAGCGAGCTCGCCTTCGGGAGCTTCAGCATCAAGAACCAAAAGACGCCTGATGAAAGTGTCGAAATGGAGTCACTGCTGGTTTCAGCCAACAGCAGTTACGCAGAGGGACAGATAAAAATCCGCGAACTTATCAAGCTGGGAAAAATCAATGTTCTCGGCGAGAGCTATGGGCCGGGGCTCCTCGATCTCGAATTCAACAACCTCGACGCCCAGGCGCTCAGCGATCTCCAGGAGCAGGTTCTGGCGTTCTACCAGTCTGAGGACATATACGATTCGGACGTCGTTTTGAGCAAATTGTTACCGATCTACATCGGTTTCGGCGAACAGGTTCTGGCGGGAAACCCGGAATTCAACATCAGGGAGCTCACCTTTATCGCCCCTCAGGGGACCGTCGAAGGGAACGCCCAGGTCAAATTCAATGGCCATGAAGGGATCACCCTTGATGACACCCTGGCCTTGATCCAGGGGCTCGATGCTGCGGCCGAACTGACGGCCGACGAGAGCCTGATCGTCGCCTACCTGATCGCGGACACCAAACCGAAGCTGGCCGAATACCAGGAACTGGGAATCCTTCCCGAAATGACGGAGGAGGAACTGGAAGAGATGGCCGAGGAACAGGCGAGCCAGCAGATCGAAGCGCTGCTGCTGCAGAACCTTCTGATTCGTGACGGCGAGAAGCTCAGGTTCAAGGCCAGTTACAAAGAAGGGATGGCCCTGCTTAACGGCCAGCCCGTCCCCCTGATGCAATAGCACAAAACTGCCAGAGTTAAAAAAGCCGCACCCCCAAAAAGGGTGCGGCTTTTTTTATGACGGTAACTCCGCGTTCGCTTACTTCTTGTGGCAATCCTTGCAACCGGTAGGCCCGGCCTTCTGGGTCTGGTGACAGCCGCGGCACAGGGGGTGGGCCGTATCCTTGGTCAGCGCCAGATCCGCGTAAGGCGCGTCACCATGACAGACCGTACAATCAAGGCGGCTGGCATGCTCCTCATGCGGGAAGGTGATATTCCCGTAACTGGCTTCGAGAGTGATCAGCTCCGGAATCTCGACCGAGTCGGCTACGGCGGCAGCCTCATCCTTCACCTGCTGCACGGTTTCACTCACAGCAGCCGTTGCCGCAGCCGCTTTCTCTTCCACCTGCGCAACGGCCGCGGCGGTTTTCTCTTCGACAACCTGGGCAACCTCGGCTGTTTTCTCCTCGACAGCGGCAGTTGCCTCTGCGGCTTTTTCCTCGACGGCTGTGACAGCGGCCTCGCCCTTCTCTTCAACCGCCTCCGCAACCTGCGCGACCTGCTCTGTCACGGTCTGCGCACTCTCTCCCTCTTTTGCCGCCATCTCGTCACTCGGTTTGACTACCGCGTGGGGCAAGGGCGCAGCCTTTTCGGGAACCACCTGGGCGGGGTCCGGGGTCTTGGCCGTCGTCACCGGAGCTTTTTCCTCCTGCGATCCGCAGCCAACCAGGGTGAGACAGATAAGCATAACAAACAGGGGGATCCATCTGAGCATGAGCATTCTCCTTAACAGGCAATGAATTTGAGTTTGAGGACGTTAGCCTTCGTAAACCAGCACCCGGATCAGGCCAATGGTCGAGCCTTCTTCGTTGGTTGTGCTGTCACTGACGGAAATAACCTTTGTTATTCCGTTCTCGGCTATGAATTGATTGACCCGGGCGTCCAGTTCATCCAGTTCCTTACGCGCCCGAAAAACTTCCAACGGTTCGCCAAATGTTTTTACCTTGATCATGATCTCCTCCATCGCGACGGTTTTCATTTATGCCTGCCTTGCGAAGCAAAATCAGCGGCGACAGGCTTATCAATTATAGACCTTTTGCCGGAAGATGGAGTGTTGAGGGCAAGAAAAAGGGGACGTCTTCCAGCGATAATAACCCGGAAGCGTCCCCATTTCTGGTTAATTTATGATAAAAAATCACGTGATCAGGCGCTGATCGTCGATGACCTTCCCATCGTTGGCGAGGGCGCCGGGGGCGCAGAGCGCAACCTCTGCGCGCAGCTTGGTAACGGCCTGGAAACTTTCGGCCAGTGCAGCAGACAGTCCAGCCTGCTCCGGATCAATAACTTCGACCTGGAAAACGGCGACATCAAGACCTTTCTCGTTACGGGTCAGAACCAGTCGCCCTTTGAGCGCCTCGTTGTGTCGGGTCAGCACCGTAGCGATCTGACTCGGGTGGACGAACATGCCGCGCACCTTGGCTGACTGGTCGGCGCGCCCGAGCCACCCCTTGATCCGGCGGTTGGTGCGGCCGCAAGGGCTCGCGCCCGGGAGGATCGCCGAAAGGTCGCCGGTAGCAAAACGGATGAGCGGATAATCGGTATTGAGACAGGTCACCACCACTTCCCCAACTTCGCCATCGGGAACCGGGTCACCGGTTCCGGGGCGGACGATTTCGACAATCACCCCTTCGTCGAGCACCATCCCTTCTCCGGGAACCGTCTCATAAGCGATCAAACCGAGATCGGCGGTCGCGTAACACTGGCGGGCAAAGATCCCACGGGAGTCGAAAGCGACACGCAGCTCCGGCGAAAAGTATTCACCGGAGACCAGCGCCTTTTGCAACGAGCCGAGATCCAGCCCCAGCTCATCCCCCTTATCGAGAATAATCTTGAGGAAGGACGGCGTTCCGACATAGGCCTGCGGCCGCAGATCGGCGATGGTGCTGGTCTGCAACTCCGTCTGCCCGGTTCCGGCGGGGAAGACCGCACAACCGAGGGCGAAAGCGCCCCCTTCGAGCATCGCCCCGGCCGGGGTGAAATGGTAGGAGAAACAGTTGTAGAGCAGATCCCCCTCGCGTACCCCCGCCGCATACAGAGCCCGCGCCATACGCCAGCAGTCGGGTGTGGATGTCTCCGGCTCGTAAATCGGCCCCGGCGAGGCAAACACGCGCTTCAGCGTCGGCGGCGCCAGCCGCGCCAGTCTGCCGAAAGGCAACTGCTCACGCTGCAATGCCAGCAGTTCACTTTTCCGTGTCAGCGGCATAGCCGCCAGAATCTCCCCGTCAACCTGCTTGATATCGGCAAAATCGGCCAACAGCTCGACATAGTAAGGGGATTGGCTGATGGCCTGGGCGAGAACTTCTCCGAGCTGAGCAAACTGCTGCTGTGTACGCTCTTCGGCAGAGCGGGTTTCCAGGGTGTCGTAGGATTCTGACATGGGGACTCCAAAACTGCCTCTTACAACCCCGGTGGGGTTGCATCCCTTCTCCCCAAGGGAGAAGGTGCCCCGAAGGGGCGGATGAGGGGGCCTTTAGCTTTCAGGCGTGAATTTTCTTTCCATCAAATGCTCGTACAGCGCACTGAGCACATCTTCCGTCGCATTCAAAACATCGTGATTCCAGAACCGAACAACTTTGATGCCCGCTTCTGTCAAAGCCCGTGAACGCTATTCCTCATGAGCCTGTTGCGCGTCAGAATTATGTCCACCGCCATCCAGTTCAACAGCCAAGGCCGCCTCTCGGCAGTAAAAATCAAGAATGTAACCGGCCAGCGGATGTTGTCTACGAAATTTAAAACCACAAAACCTGCGTCCCCGCAAAATGTGCCAGAGAAAAATCTCGGCGTCGGTCTGTTGCCGACGCAGTTCTTTGGCGAAAATGAGAAGTTCCGCCGGTATGGTCATTTGTTCCCCTCAGTGAACAGTTGAAAAAAATCTCTTTAACCTTTAAAAGCTCCCTCATCCGCCCCTTCGGGTCACCTTCTCCCTTAGGGAGAAGGGATTCCTTTTATCCTTCTGAGCTGATTTTGCTTCTCTTCTCCCTTGGGGAGAAGGGAGGCAAACTACAAAATTACAACCAGCGTTTGCGCCGTTTGTACGACTTGAGATTCTTGAACGAACGCCGCTCCTCTCCACCGCCGAGGTAGAACTGCTTGATGTCTTCGTTATTAAGCAGTTCGTCGCGGGTGCCGTCGAGGACGATCTTGCCCGACTCCATGATGTAGCCGTAGGTCGCATGCTTGAGGGCGATGTTGGCGTTCTGTTCGACCAGCAGCATGGTGATCCCCTGCTCGCGGTTGATCGTCTGGATGATATTGAAGACTTCCTTGACCAGCAACGGCGAAAGGCCCATGGAGGGTTCATCGAGGAGGATCATCTGCGGGCGGGCCATCATGGCGCGGCCGATGGCGAGCATCTGCTGCTCACCACCGGAGAGATAACCGGCCAGCCCGGTACGCTCCTTGAGGCGCGGGAAGTAGTGATAAACCTTTTCAATGTCGGCATTGACCTCGCGGTCCTTGCGCGTGTAGGCACCAAGGCGCAGGTTCTCATGGACGGTCATGTCGCCGATGATGCGCCGCCCTTCCATGACCTGGAAGATCCCCTTGCGGACGATCTGCTCCGGTGCACTGTTGGCAATCTCGATCCCCTGATAGTGAACCGAGCCACGGGTGACCTTGCCATCCTCGGTTCCGAGCAGTCCGGAAATCGCCTTGAGCGTCGTCGACTTGCCGGCCCCGTTCGGCCCAAGCAGGGCAACGATCTCCCCCTTCGGCACCTCGAGGCTGACACCGCGCAGTACCAGGATGACCTCGTCGTAGACCACCTCGATATTGTTCAGGGTCAGCAGCGGTTCGGCAACTGCGCTCTTTGCGGCGACATCACTCACATGTTTCTCCAGTAATTATTTTCACCACAGGGACACAGAGTCCCAGAGAAAAAAATGGTTTTCCTCTGTGTCTCCGTACCTCTGAGGTTCATGATTCTAAGGGGCGGAACCGAGATTCCGCCCCCGTTCTTCTCTTCATAGGGCGCAGCAAAATGCGTCGAAAGCAAGGCGGAGGTCCCCGCAGAGTCGAGGCGTAGCGGAAGCTACGTTGAGATTCGAGGAGACCGACAACGCCGCTAGCGACGTCATGCGTACTCTACTACCAACCCAACCATTCCGGGCGCTTCGGCACTTCCACCGTCGCCTGCTTGAGCATCTTGAAATCGCCGCCGTTGTACTCGCTCTTGTAGACCGAAACGAGAGTCGTACCACGATGGTCTTCAGCGGTCCAGGTCGAGGGGAGGCAGACGCCTTCAAGACCGGCGGGGACATAACCCTGCATCTGTTCCATCGCCTTCTTGATGCCGGGGCCGTCAAGCTCACCGTTCTTGTCGGCGACCTTCATCGCTTCGGCCATGAACATGGCCGAGCAGGCGCCGCGGATGTAATGCAGAGCACGGTACTCGTCGGCGCTCTTGGCCGACATGTCCGAGATCGCCTTCATCACCGGATTGTCTTTCGCACCGGCTTTCCAGGGGGTTCCGCCAACGACCCAGGCGACACCATCACCGGCCTCCTGGGCGGCGCTGATACCGCTCTCGTCCCAGCCCCAGATATTGGCGAGGAATTGAGTTTCGACACCAACCGTAGCGCACGACTTGACCAGCGAGATGTTCGAACCGGAGGTGTTACCGAGATAAGCATAATCGGCGCCCGAATCTTTCAGCGACAGGCACTGGGC
>PKUG01000144.1:41430-46481 GCA_002869665.1 Desulfuromonas sp.
CCTTGGTGTCGGCCGGTTTCATCGAGTAGACGATAGGCTGCAGAATTTCGAAACCGAGTTCCTCGGCGTAGGCACCACAGGCTTCCTTGGGTGCGTTCGGATAGGGGTGATTATCCCCCATATGGGTGAATTTCGGTTTCCCTTCAATCCCTTTAGCTTTCCAGTCGTCCATCGCCCACTGAACCAGACCACGGCACCCATCGGAATAGGACGGACCATAGAAGAAGTTATAGGGAGCGCCCCCCTTGGCACGCGGCGATTTGCCGGTCGGATCGGTCAGGTGACCGGAGTAGGAGGCGGAGATGTACGGAATCTTGTCACGGGCGACGAACTTGGTCATTGCTTCCGTATCGGCCGTTCCCCACCCCTGGATAGCGACCGGCTTGAGTCCCGACTTCCACTTCTTGTAGGTCGCCACGGCACGGTCGGCCTGGTAGGAGTAATCGACGGTATCGAACTCAATCTGCTTGCCGTTGATCCCGCCGTTGGCGTTGATGTAGTTCATGGCATCAATGACGCCCGGCCCGTAGTGAACACCGACACCACCGGTCGGACCGGTGTAATCGGTCAGGTGGCCGACAGCCACCGTTTCGGCGGCCGAGGCGCTACCGGCCACAAGTGTCCCTAATGCGAATAACACGGCGATACGTTTGAAGCTTTTTCCGAACATGTTTGACCTCCTCTTAAGTTGTCTGCAACTTCATTGTTCCGTCAACAGGAGAACTGCTCCCGCACGCCGCGGGTCAGTAGGAAAATGGGTAAAGTTTCCAGTACGCCTTGATCCGCTTCCAGCGGTGCGCCAGCCCCTCCGGCTCAAAAATCAGGAAAAGGATGATCGCCAGGCCGATGGCCATCTCCTTGATAAAGGCGAGAGACTGGGCCAGGTCGGGCATGACGCCGCTGACCAGCCCCACTCCCAGTTCCATGACCTCGGGGAGCAGGACCATGAAGATGGTGCCGAGCAGGGTGCCGAAAATCGAGCCGAGCCCACCGATGATGATCATCGCCAGGAACTGGATCGAAAGGATGATGCTGAACCCCTCGGCCGAAACGAAGCCGAGGTAGTGGCCGAACAGGGCGCCGCCGATCCCGGCGTAGAGTGCCGAGAGACCGAAGGACATGACCCGGTACCAGGTGAGGTTGACCCCCATGATCTCGGCCGACAGGTAGTGATCACGCACGGCGATCAGCGCCCGCCCGTCGCGGGTCCGCACCAGGTTTGAGGTGAAGGTGTACATCAGCACCACGTAAAACAGGACAACGTAGAAGTAGGACTGATCGGTGTCGAAACTGTAGCCGAAGATGGTGAAATATTCCGCCATCGCCCCGGAAGAACCGCCAGTGAACCAGCCGGCCCGGGCAAAGAAATCCTCGAGGATGAACTGCGAGGCCAGGGTCGCAATCGCCAGGTAGAGCCCCTTGATCCGCCCGGCCGGAATACCGACCAGCAAACCGACCAGCATGGTCAGAACCCCGGCGAGGGGAATGGCGAAGAAGACCGGGATGCCGAATGAATTATTCAGCCAGGCCGAGGCGAACGCACCAAAGCCAAAGAACGCCGAATGACCGAGTGAGATCTGGCCGGTGAAACCGACAACCAGGTTCAGCCCCAGCGCGGCGATGCCGTAGTAGCCGACCTGGATCATCAGGCTGAGCACATAGGGGCTGCCGAACAGCGGCACGAACAACAGACAGACGATAAAAGCGAGTGCGACGTAGCGGGTGACCGGCGTCGCGAAGATCGTCATATCGGCTGCGTAGGTGGTGCGATAGTCGCCGCACGGGCGCATGGAACTGCCGAGACCCATAGCCGCTTAAATCCTTTCAATATCCTTGGTGCCGAACAGTCCGTACGGCTTGACCATCAGAATGAGCACCAGCGCGTAGAAGGGCGCGATGGTGTAAAGGTTGCCGATATGCAGCCACTGGCTGTCGGCGAACTCGGCCACGTTTTCCAGCACGCCGATGATCAGGCCACCGACCACCGAGCCGACAATTGAATCGAGACCACCGAGGATGACCACCGGGAAGACCTTGATGCCGAAGAAAGAGAGCGCCGAGGAGACCCCGTTGACCATACCGATAACGATCCCCGCCAGCGCCGAGACCACCGCCGAGATCGCCCATGAAGCAGCGAACACCGCCTTGACCGAAATGCCGAGGCTCTGGGCGACCTGCTGGTCGAACGCGGTGGCGCGCATCGCCAGGCCGATCTTCGAATACTTGAAGAAGTAGTAGAAGGCGACCATGATCAGCACCGAAATTCCCATACTCAGGATATAGGCCGACTGCACCTGCATCCCCAGCACCCCGATACTGTCGGACGCGAAAACCTTCGGGTACGACTTGGTCTCATTGCCGAACAGCAGCCCCATCAGCGCCTTGAAAAAGATCGACAGACCGATGGTGACCATGATGACAGAGATGATCGGTTCGCCGATCATCGGCCGCAGCACGATCACCTGCAAAGCGATACCGAAGATCACCATGAAGGCGAGGGTGAGCGGAAAGCCGAACCAGAACGGCAGCTCGAACTTCACCAGCAGCCACCAGCAGGTCCAGGCGCCGATCAGCAGGAATTCCCCCTGGGCGAAGTTGACGACCCGCGTCGACTTGTAGATCAGTACGAAGCACATCGCCACCACCCCGTAGAGGGTCCCGACGATGAGGCCGTTGACGACCAGTTGCAAAAGCAGTTCGTAATTCATTCCAATTCCATGACCATTGAATTATCTCGTTACCGTAGGGGCGCAATTCATTGCGCCCTGTTTTTGTCGCGACAACCGGGCGCGATGAATCGCGCCCCTACAGACCCATCTCCACCACCCGTAGCGCGGTCTGCACCCGTGAGGTTGTGCCGTCCTGAAAGGTGATGGTGGTGTCGACCGGGATCGAATCGCTGTCGCTGTAGAGCCCGGCGATAATGTCGCTATAGACCTCGCGAATGACCCCGCGGCGGACCTTTCGCGTCCGTGTCAGCTCACCGTCATCGGCATCGAGCTGCTTGTACAAAAGCAGGAATTTGCGGATGCGGTGGGCCTCGGGGAGGGTCGCGTTAACCGCCTCGACCTCGCGCTGGATCCGCTCGTAGACGGCATCCTGGGCCGACAGGTTGATGTAGTTGGTGAAGGCAATACCGCGCTTTTCGGCCCACTTGGCAACGATATCGAAGCGGATGCAGACCATCGCTGTGAGGAAGGGGCGTTCATTCCCGAGCACCACCACCTCGGCGATAAAGGGGGAAAACTTGAGCTTGTTCTCGATAAACTGCGGCGAAAAGCGCGCCCCACAAGCGGTTATGGCGATATCGCTGATCCGGTCGATGACCACCAGATGGCCATTCTCGGGTTTGAAATACCCGGCGTCACCGGTCGCCATCCACCCCTCGGCATCGACCGACTCGCGGGTTGCCTCGTCATTCTTGTAATATCCGCTGAACATCCCCGGGTTGCGGGCGATGATCTCGCCGACACCGTTCTCGTCCGGGTTGTCGATACGGATATCGCTCCCTTCGAAAGGAACGCCGACGCTGTCATAATCGACATCATCCGCGGCGTGGATGGTGTAGGCGCCAGCCAACTCGGTCTGACCGTAGATCTGGCGTAACGGCACCCCCATGGAGAGGAAAAACTTGAAGGTATCGGGGCCGAGGGCCGCGCCGCCGGTCGCCGCCGAACGCAGGCGGGAGAACCCGAGGCGGTCCTTGAGCGGTTTGAAGATCAGCCAGTAGGCGAGCTTTGACGGCTTGCCGGTCTCCTTGAAGCTGTGGATCGCACGCCGGATACAGTACTGGTAGACCCAGCGCTTGAACGGCGAGGCGTCCATCATCCGCGCCTGGACATCGGCGGCCAGCGACTCCCAGACCCGCGGCGCGAGGAGGACGAAGTGCGGGCCGATCTCGCGCAGGTCGGCCATCTGGGTCTCCGGCTCTTCAACGAAGTTGACCACCAGGCGCACCATCAGTGCCTGGCAGACGGCATAGATCTGTTCCATGATCCACGGCAGCGGCAGCACCGAAACATAGTTGTCCCCCGGCTCGCGCGGATCGGCCTGGAGGTAGTAGGTGCAGTGACGCAGCATCGGCCCGGCCTGCAGCATCGCCAGTTTCGGCTTGCTGGTCGTCCCCGAGGTCGGGCAGAGGATCGCGGTGTCGGAGCCACAACCGGCGGCGATCATACTGGCGTAGGCGTCAGGATCGGTCTGGTGGCAGGCAGCCCCCTTGTCCAGCAGCTCGGCCAGGCTCATCAGCCGCGGGTCGTCATACTTGCGCATGCCACGCGGGTCGCTGTAGATGATGTGCTCGACACAGGGGCACAGTTCGGTGATTTCGAGAACCTTGTCGACCTGTTCCTCATCCTCGGCGAGGATCACCCGCGCCCCGGCGTAGTTGATCAGGTAGGCGACCTCCTCGTTGAGGGAATCCTGATAGATACCGAAGATCATCCCCCCCACGGCGTGAACACCGATCTCCCCGGCGACCCACTCGGGGCGGTTATCACCGATCAGGCCGACCGCAGCGCCACGACCGATACCGAGAGCGGTGAGTCCTAAGGCGATGTTGCGTACCAACTCCTGGTAACCGTTCCAGGTCAGCGCCTTCCAGATGCCGAAGGTCTTCTCGCGCAGGTCGATCTCGTTCGGCCAGTTCTCGGCGTTGTAGGCGAGCAGCTTGGGAAAGGTATCGTAAACGGCGACATCCGGATGTGCGACGTTCATCAGGCCACCTCCCCGGCGGCCGTGCCGTCATCCAGGGCGTCATCCTCTTCACCGAGATAGGCCTTTTTGACCAGCGGATTGGCGAGAATCTCATCGGGCTGACCGGAAGCGATACACTTGCCGAAGTCGAGGACCATGACCCGATGTGAAAGGTCCATGACGACGCCCATGTCGTGCTCGATCATCACCACCGTCATCCCCCACTCTTCGTTGAGGTCGATGATGTAGCGCGCCATGTCCTCTTTCTCTTCGTGGTTCATCCCGGCCATCGGCTCATCGAGGATGATCAGATCAGGCTTGAGGGCCACGGCCCGCGCCAGCTCGACCCGCTTGCG
>PKUG01000076.1 GCA_002869665.1 Desulfuromonas sp.
ACGATCGGTACCCGGCCGCGGATCACACCACTTTTGCGGTGGAAGGCTTCCAGTGCACCGTCAGTGCCGTGTCCTTCCGCCTCGGGAGCGTATCTGTAGACCAGCCAGCCGGAAAATAACCCACCTAGTGCCGGAATCAGGAACAGACACCAGCGGTAATGGGCTGAGAGGCTGTCGACGAAACGGTCGAAGAAGGGTTCGGAGAGACCTTCCTGCGGCGGATGGAAATCGCCGATAGTGCCCAGGGCGAGGTGTTCGACGCTGTTGGTGGCAAAGTAGAAGAACAGCGCGCCGCAACCGGCGACAATCCCGACGAGAACCGAGAGGATCAGCATGCGGAAGCCGGTGCGTTCTAGCAGAGCGAGGATTTTGGGAATGATCTGCATGGCCAGTCGGAGTTCGGGCTTGGGGCCGGATCGGCGCCGGTTCAGTTCTGTTTACGTTGCCGGGATCTCCTGTTGTTTAACAGTTTCATGGCTGTGGGACAAGGGAGATTCGGAGAAAGTGCCGGATCGGCGCCTCTCCAGGGCACCTCCCGTGTGAAAATCTATTGTCAGCAAGACATGAAAGCTCTTTGCTTGAGATTTTTCAGGCTGATTTCATAGCGCCTTGCTATTGTTTTTCCTCGAAGTTTTGATTTCCGATCAATTTAATATTTCCATTGCCACATCGCCATGTTAGTATTCGCTAATTGATTTTTGTGCCCATCATGAGCCTCTGGCGATTTATGAGTATCCGTACCAAAGCCATTGTTTCGATGATGCTGCTGGTCATGTTGATCTGCGCATCATTCCTGACCCTGATCTATCGCCAGAGTCAGCACAGTTTGTTGCATCTGGTTGATGATAAACGCGAAGTGGCAGCCCTGCTTGCCGACTCCATCCTCACTCAAACACAACGTAGCTACCAGCAGCGGCTGAAAGCCCTGGTCAGCGCCGAGGTATCTGCAACCCGCCGGGAGATGATCCAGGCCTTTGCCGAACGCGATCGCGAAACCCTGCTGCGCCTTTCCCGCCCCCCCTTCGAGGTGCTGAAGAAAGAGAATCCCTATTTCTTCTCCCTCGGCTGGATTCTTCCTGATAACCATGTGTTTCTCCGCGTTCAGGACCCCGACCAGTACGGGGATGATATTACCCAGCGGCGGCCGGATATCGTCGCGGTGAATCAGACCCGACAGCCGAACTCCGGTTTCAATGGCGGGAAGTCTTTGCCGCAATACCGGGTCAACCAGCCGGTTTTCTACGAGGGGGAATACGTCGGTGTTGTGCAGGTGGGTGTCGATGCCTGTTTTATTCTCAATCAACTGGAGGAAAAACTCGGCCTTCCTTTCGTTTTTCAGCTTGAGAGCAGAAATCCGGCCATTTTGGCGGAAGAGCGGGAGGAAGGCTTTGTTCCGCTAGTCGAGACTCCCGGAAATGGGTTGTACTCAACCGATAATGAGCTGTTCGCTAAATTGGCTGACAAGCTCGATTGCAACACGGAAAAACAGCAAATTCAGATCCAGAAAAACCCCTATATACTCCATCGTGTCGTGCCCCTGCAGAATTTCAAGGGGGAACACCTGACCTGTATCTTCACTCTGGCGAATATCGCTGACATGACCCAGGATGCGAATCACACCATAAGCGTGGCGCTGCTGCTTGGCGCCCTGCTGCTGATCGTGACCTATTTCATTCTCCATTTCAGTTTCGGTGCGCTGGTCGGCAAAATCTTCCGCCTCAATAGTTCGCTGGAAAAGTCAAATATCGAGCTGGAGCAAAGGGTCAACGAACGGACCCGCGAATTGCGTCGGGAAATGGATGAGCGCAAGGCGGTTGAGGACAAGTTGCATCGGGCGGAAAAGATGGAAGCCATCGGCATGATGGCGAGCGGAGTCGCCCACGATCTGAATAATATTCTCTCCGGGATTATCAGTTATCCCGAGCTGCTGCTGATGCGGGTCCCCGAAGATAGTAAATTGCGTCGGCCGCTCGGTGAAATCAAGGAAGCGGGGCTGCGGGCTGCGGCTGTGGTTGCCGATCTGCTGACGGTCGCCAGGGATTCGGCCAAGGTCAGAAGCCGGGAGAACCTCAATCGTCTCGTGCTGACATATCTCCATCTCCCGGAAGCGGAGCTGCTGCGCAAGAATTATCCCGGGGTCCGGATCCAGACCGAGCTGGCTGCGTAATTGCCCGATATCGAGTGCTCGCCGACCCATGTCAACAAATGCATCATGAATCTGGTGCTGAATGCCGCGGAGGCGATCGGTGAAGCCGGCGAGGTTCTGATAAAGACCGGGGTCGTACGGATTGACGGCAGCGGGGGGGCTGAGCCCAGCCTGCCCGCCGGTGACTATGTCATGCTGAGTATTGCCGACAGCGGACCGGGGATCTCGGCTGATGATATGAAGCAGATCTTCGAGCCCTTCTATACCAAGAAAAAGCTCGGGCGCAGCGGCACCGGGATCGGCCTGACCGTCGTCTGGAATTGTATGCAGGAGCATGGTGGGCAGGTCAGTGTGGCCAGCGACGGTGAGCATGGTACCTGTTTCACTCTCTATTTTCCGCTTGCCGGGGACGGGCAAAGCCTCGAGGTCGACCCGGTCAAAGTTGACGGTACCCTCGGTCACGGAGAAAAAATCCTGATCGTGGATGATGAGGCGCGCCAGCGTACAATCGCCAGTGAAATCCTGACGGAGCTCGGGTACTCGGTTGCCGCTGTGACCAGCGGTGAGGAGGCGATTGCCTGGTTGCGCAAGCAGGATGCAGCCCTGCTGATTCTCGATATGCTGATGGAACCGGGGATCAACGGTCTGGAGACCTATACCGCAATTGTGCGTTTCAAACCGCAGCAGAAAGCACTGATCGTCAGTGGGTATTCGGATGCCGAAAATGTCAACCAGACCCTGGCGCTGGGGGCCGAAGAGTTTCTCTCCAAGCCCTACACCCTGGAGCAGATCGGTGCGGCGGTCGGGCGCATTCTTGGAGGGCCTGATCAGGGTAAGCACGACATCTGAAAACTGATTTTTTAATCAGAATGTCCCCAGATGTAGCGACTGCACTGGGTATAACTGTGAACGTAAAAAAGCCCCCGGATCTTCCGGGGGCTTTTTTATGGACCGGCGTCAGGCGAAGGTCGCCCGGTCAGCCGTTATTTTCTGGCAGCACCAGGGGTTGTGAGCGGATCGCCCTTGTAGCCGAGGGCGGCCCAGTCGAGGCGTCCGCTGTCGCCATGACAGTCGAGGCAATCGAGAGCTTCATCAGCTTTGGCTACCATGTGGTTGATCGCCCAGTAGGTTTCGGTCGGGGCGAAGCCGATTTCACCACTGAATTCGAGGCCGTTGGCCTCCATCCCGGCAGCAGCAGCGACCTTCCAGGCCTCTTCCGAGCCTTTGGCCTGGAAATTCTGCCAGTAGGCGATCGGATCGCCCTTCGGACCCCAGACTTTCGGGGTGATGAAGTAGTTGTTGCCGGCGTCGTAGATCTGCTTGCCGCGATGGACCTTGAACGGCATGATCTTGGCTTTGTTATCAGCGATACTGCCGAGCGGGTAGTTCAGGGCGGTCACCTTGCTCGGATCGATCTTCTCACCGAGAGTGTAAGCACCGGCGCTACCGTTGTACCAACGGTACTCCGGGGTGACGTTCTGCTCGTAAGTGAAGCGGCCCTTCATCGGAATGAAGACTTTGTGGCCATGCTCTTTTTCAACCTTGGTGTCTTTTTCCGATGCCGACCAGTCCCAGGTCATCTTGGTGGCGTGCTCTTTTGCGAACGTCGGGATATGGCAGGTCTGACAGGCGACCGATGCTGCGTGCTGATTGAGCAGCGATTCTGCGTGCGGTGCATTGTCGTGGCACTGTTCACAGGTCACCTGGTTGGTGTTGTTGGGGGAGACGATCAGCGAGCTGCCCGGAATCTGGTGATCGGTGGTCACGTGGCACTCCTGGCAGCTGAAATCGAGACTGTCGGTGCCCATGTGGAAGTCGATTTCCGCGGTCGGGTTGATCAGCGAGGTGTCGATGTCGCCGTGCTTGACGTTGTTGCCGCCGCCGCCGTTGGCATGACAGGTCAGGCAGTCGTCACGCTCCGGCACGCCGACATTTTTGGCGATGTTGGTCAGATCCAGTTTCGGATCGGGCATACCCGCACCTGTCGGCGGCTTTTTGTAGGTGCCGGTGGTGTCATGGCAGACCAGGCAATCGACCTTGGTTTCGTCGGTGAAGTCGAAGGAATCGTCTTTCCAGCCGTAACCAACGTGGCAGCTGGTACAGCGGGGCTCGTTCGACTTGACCGCGATACAGAAATTGTTGAGGACGTTTTTCTTACCGCGCTTGACCTTTTTGCCGTCGATGATCTGCTCGGATTCCCAGGTCCAGTGAGTGGTCTTCATCATCTGGGCGGAAGCGTCTTCGTGGCATTCGAGACAGGTCTTGGTGACATCGGAAGGGGTGGCAAAAGTACCGACGATGAACGAATGGTTCATTGCCGCGGCACTTCCGGCCCAGAGCAACCCCAGTACCAGGGCGCCGGCCATCGATTTTTTCATCTCTTTCCTCCTTTACAGTTTAAGGAACAGGCCTTGATCGAAAAGGCCATGCAAGGCTGACTCTGGTTGTCGTCAGTGCGACATAAGAGTGGTCAGCAGACAGTCTTAACCAAAAAACAATATATAGTGATTGCATGATGATGAAGGGCGGGGGTAGGGTAGCCGAGGCACAGAATTGATGCAAGAATAATCTGGAGATTCTGCGGTAAAAAGTGGCGGTTTCCGCCCCTGTGAAGATCAGTCGATTTTACGGGCGAGGACTTCGCGCGGTTTGCCGCTGCCGTCCGAGGGGCCGACGATCCCTTCCTGCTCCATTTTTTCGATCATCCGTGCGGCACGGTTGTAGCCGACGCGCAGACGGCGCTGGAGCATGGAGATGGAGGCCT
>PKUG01000004.1 GCA_002869665.1 Desulfuromonas sp.
AGAAGCGTGCGGCTGCCTCGCCGTCGATGCCGCGCAGGAGCAGGCAGGCGATGGTCGAGCCGGAGCGGGAAATGCCGGGGAGGATTGCCATGCCCTGAACGATGCCGACGAGGATGGCATCGCTCCCCTTTAACTCGCCGAGGCCGCGCCCATCGCGGCGGATCTTCTCGGCCAGGATCAGCAGGGCCGCAGTCACCAGCAGCATGCTGCCGATCAGCGTCAGGTTTTCGAACAGCCCCTCGAAGAAATCCTTCCCCGTCAGGCCGATGATCGCCGTCGGGATCGAGCCGAGGATGATCATGTGCAGCACGTGGCGATCCTCTCGCGCTTCGGCGGCCGGGCGCAGGTAGCAGCTCAGTAATTTCCAGACATCACGGCGGAAGTAGATGATGACCGCCAGGGTGGTCGCGGCATGGAGCAGGACATCGAACAGCAGCCCCGGTTGTTGGAAGCCGGGGAGGAAATGCTGGGCGATGGCCAGATGTCCGGATGAGGAGACCGGCAGAAATTCGGTCAGTCCTTGAACTAAGCCGAGCAGGCAGGCGGAGAAGAAGTCCATACAATCAGGCCAAAGGCTAAAGGTGAAAGGCTAAAGATGAAAGAAAAGGATCTCCGGTAGGTTACCTTTGGCCTTTTTCCTTTCACCCTGTTCCTCGTGATTACAATTCTAAAATCAACGGCAGAATCAGCGGGCGACGGGCGATGCTCTTGTTGAAGCAGCGGCGCAGGACCTTGCGCACTTCGACGCGCAGCTCTTCCCAGTCGGCGAGCATATCGCGGCTGTGTTCGCTGAGCAGGGCGCAGACCGCCTGGCGGGCCTCTTCGATGATGGCGTCGCTCTCCTCGTTCTCTTCGGGAACAAACCCCTTGGTGAAGATGTCCGGCCCCTGAATGATCTCGCCGGTCGACTGCTTGATCGCCAGCATCAGGATGACCAGCCCGTGGTTGGCCAGATGACGGCGGTCGCGCAGCTCCATGGTGCCGACATCGCCGACCCCCTTGCCGTCGACGAACACCCGTCCGCTTTCAAAAGGTTCGCAGAGCTGCATGCCGTCGGCCCCGACCAGCAGCGACTGGCCATTTTCGAGGACGAGGCTGTTTTCGGCCGGGAGCCCCAGCTCGATGGCCAGTTGCCGGTGTTTGACCAGGTGGCGGTATTCACCGTGGACGGGGACGAAATACGTCGGTTTGACCAGCTGATGAAGCAGTTTCAGCTCTTCGCGGCTGGCGTGACCGGACACGTGAATCTCGCTGGTCTTTTCGTAAATAACCTCGGCACCACGGCGGTAAAGATTGTTGATCAGGTCGCTGATCGCCTTCTCGTTGCCGGGGATGAACTTGGACGAAAGGATGACCGTATCGCCCGGTTCCAACTCGATCTGCTTGTGATCCCCCATGGCGATGCGCATCAACGAACTCAGCGGTTCCCCCTGGCTGCCGGTGGTGATGATCAGCACCTCTTCAGGTGGCAGGTCGCGCATGGCGCGCAGGTCGGTAAAGTGCTCGTCCGGAATATTCAGGTAACCGAGCTGGCGGGCGATGCCGATGTTGCTGAGCATGCTGCGGCCGTTGATCAGCAGCTTGCGCCCGCTCTTGCTCGCGGCGTCGGCGACCTGCTGAATGCGGTGGATGTTTGACGAGAAGGTCGCCACCACGACTCGCCGTGGGCAGCTCGGGATCAGTTCTTCGAGAACCTTGCCGACGGTCTTCTCCGACAGGGTATAGCCTTCGTTCTCGACATTGGTCGAGTCGGCCAGCAGTAGCAGAACCCCTTCCTGTCCCAGCTCGGCCAGGCGGCCGAGGTCGGTGATCTGGCCGTCGACCGGGGTCTGATCGATCTTGAAATCGCCGGTGTGGACGATCGTTCCGGCCGGAGTTTTGATCGCCAGCCCGACGCCGTCGACGATGGAGTGGGCGACGCGGAAAGGTTCGATCTCGAAAGGGGCCAGCTTGAAGGCGCGGCGGGGTTCGATCTCGACCAGCGGCGAGACGCTGATCAGGTCGAATTCTTTCAATTTGTCGTACAGCAGGCCGAGGGTCAGGCGGGTGCCGTAGATCGGGGGTGTTCCCAGTTCGCGCCAGAGAAAGGGGATGGCGCCGATATGGTCCTCGTGGCCGTGGGTCAGGACCAGGCCGACGATGTCGTTGCGGCGTTCACTGAGGACGCTGATGTCGGGCAGAACCAGGTCGATGCCGAACATGTAGGCCTCGGGGAACATCAGGCCGCAGTCGACCAGCAGGATCTTGCCGGCGTACTCGATGCCGAGCATGTTCATACCGATTTCGCCCAGCCCACCGAAGGGGAGCAGACGAATGTTGGCGGGGGTTTTATGCGGCATGGCCGGCACCTCCTTCCAGGGCCGAAGCTATCTGACTATGGAGCTTCTGGGTAAAGTCTTCAATGGCGTGAACTTTCAGATCATCGGTCGCCAGCGGCGGGAAGATGGTCATCCTCAGGTCGGCACCGTTGACCCGTATGCTGCCGCGCGGTTGGGCCCGGTGACTGCCGTCGATGGCAACCGGAACGACCGGGACCTGGGCCTTGGCGGCGATGACCAGCGCGCCCTTCTTGAATTCCTGCAGGCGGCCGTCCGGGGAACGGGTCCCTTCCGGAAAAACGATCACCGAGGTTCCACCCTTGATCCGCTCTGCGGCGTCCGCCAGACTGTGCATCGCCTTGCGTCGGTCGGAGCGGTCGATGGGGATGTAGCCGCAGCGTTTCATCGCCAGGCCGAAGACCGGGATGTCGAACAGTTCTTTTTTCGCCATCCAGCGGAACTGGATCGGCAGTCCGGCATACAGGATCGGGATGTCGAAATTGCTCTGATGATTGCAGACGTAAATGGCGGGCTGGTCACGTGGAATGTTCTCACTGCCGTTGACCTTGAGGCGCAGTCCGGCCACGGTCAGGCAGTGGCGCCCCCAGAAGATCCCTACCGAATGGGCCAGGTTCGCGTTGATGAAGGACGAGGGAATAGCCACCATCGCGCAGATCAGGGTCCAGGGGAAAAAGAGCAGGTAATAGATGGCGGTACGTAGCAAGAAACAGCCCTCCAGAGCAATAAAAAACCCATATTACTGATTGAATCGCAATTCCGTCAAACGATTCCGTATTAAGAGCTGAGCGAGGAGGTCAAACTATCGGAAAAAGCGCTATCGTCCCGCCGGACTATTGAAATTACGAATTTAACAAAGTGGAAAAACAGATATAGAATTTCACCCAATAGAGTGAAGCCTATTCCTTCAGGCCCTAAAAGACCAAAGAGATTTCACCACATACAAGCCACTGAGAACGCAGAGAAAGGTCCTTGCAGTAATTTTGTTCTTTGTGACTCTGTGCCCCAGTGGTTAGGGTTTTGGTTTTTTTTCCGGAGGGTAGGACCGTTTTTTACGGTTTCAGGATAGTTTCAATGGTCAGAACCATCAACAAAATTGAGCGTGCATTTCAGCCCGGCGGCCGACGGCCTAACGAGGATCAGATGGTCTGCACGCGCGAACTCTTCGGCGTGTTCGATGGCGCATCAAGCCTGGTGCCCGAACTCTTCCAGGGGCAGACCGGCGCCTGGTGGGCCTCCCATCTCGCCGGGAGCGAGTTTGCCCGCAACGACGGCTCGCTGGAGCAGCTCAGCAGCCGCGCCAATAGCAGCCTGCATGACGCCATGCGCGGCGCCGGGGTCGCAAGCGCAGACCGGCTCGCCTGCTGGAGTACCAGCATGGCAGCGGTGCGCGTCGGTGAGGAAACCCTCGACTGGGCCCAGATCGGTGACTGCCTGATCCTGGCGATCGATGCCTCCGGTGATTATCGCCTTATCCCCCCTTATGAAAGTCACGACACCCGCACCCTGCTGCATCTGAAACAACTTATTGCCGACGGCGATCCCACGCCGCACGCCAGTTTGCGCCCGCTGGTCGAAGAGGTCCGTTGCGGGATGAACCGGGATTACGGGGTGATCAACGGCGAGCAGCAGGCGCTCGACTTTCTTGCCAGCGGCAGCTGCTCGCTCGCCGATATCCGCCACCTGCTGATCTTCACCGACGGGCTGTTGCCGCCGACAGAAGACCCCGATGCCGAGCCCGACTTCTCGTGGCTTGTCAATCTCTACCTCAAGGGCGGCCTGGGGCTTGTCCATGAACGGATCCGCACCCTGGAAGCCGCCGATCCCGATTGTCACCGTTACCCCCGCTTCAAGATGCATGACGATGTCGCCGCTGTGGCCCTCTCCCTGGCCTGAGTTGGACCGGGATTAATTTTCGTCGCAATCTCGGAAACTTAATAAAGCTGGACAGCAGCGTCGAACTCTGTTAGTGTCCGCGCATCTCGTGCCCTTCGGTCGGCACATTTATGTAGTGCCTCGGTAGTATCCCAAGATAATTCCCCAGACACCTCATTTTTTTTATCATTCAAGTTCCAGCCTGAGACCGTTCCTTTGTTGATGCAGGGGATGGGCCGGTTCCATTTTTTGGAGTCACATAGTTTTATGACGTTTGACAACCTCGGTCTTGCGACCGAACTTCTGCGTGCTGTGTCCGAACAGGGCTACAGCCAACCGACACCTATTCAGGCCAAGGCGATTCCCGCCGTGCTGGCCGGCCGCGATGTTCTCGGCGGAGCCCATACCGGCACCGGCAAAACCGCCGGTTTTACCCTGCCTCTTCTGCAGCGCCTGAGTGCTCAGAAACCGGCTCGCGGCCCACGCCACGTCCGCGCCCTGGTCCTCGCTCCGACCCGTGAACTGGCGGCCCAGGTGGGTGAGAGTATCGCCACATACGGAAAACATCTGCCGCTGCGTTCCAGCGTCATTTTCGGAGGTGTCAACATCCGGCCGCAGATCCAGACCCTGCGTAACGGGATCGATATCCTGGTGG
>PKUG01000064.1:0-283 GCA_002869665.1 Desulfuromonas sp.
CAGGAGCGGCGGCGACTACGATAGAGTGGTTCGCCAAGCTCGATTTCTACGACGTCAAACCGTAAAGGACCAGCTCATGAAAAGACTTATTTTTGCTCTATTGTTCACCCATGCGCTCTCTGCAGTTGCTCTCGCAGAGACAACGATTACCCTCTCTATCTCGGGCCAGACCGTAGGGGAACTAGCTGTCGTTAAGACGTTGTCAGACGAAGATGCGGCAAAACTGCTGGCATATATTGCAGACAAGTATGCGGTGGGCGGTACTGCTGCGGACGCTGTTGGT
>PKUG01000064.1:315-29080 GCA_002869665.1 Desulfuromonas sp.
CGATAGTTGTTCAATAGAAGTAGAAGAGGCAGCGGTCCGGCTGTAGCTGGAACTACAACCGGACCGCCAGCACACAGAGTACAGCTGTGAGCCGACCAAGGCTGCCCCACCACGCGCGTGGCGGAGGCACGATATCACATCAAAAAACTTTTGATAAGGTGCCGCTCACATGACAAAACCAATCATCCCCTGGATCGGCGGGAAAAGGAAACTGGCCGATCGCATTCTCCCTCTGTTTCCTGATCACCAATGCTACGTCGAGCCGTTCTGCGGCGCGGCGGCGCTGTTCTTCCTCAAGCGCGAATCGCGGGTCGAAGTCATCAACGACATCAACGGCGACCTGGTCAATCTATACCGGGTGGTCAAGCACCACCTGGAGGAACTTTATAAACAGTTCAAGTGGGCTTTGACCTCCAGACAAAATTGGGAATGGCTGCAGGCGACACCTCCTGAGACATTGACCGACGTCCAGCGCGCTGCCCGGTTTCTCTACCTGCAGAAGCTCGCATTCGGCGGCAAGGTTGACGGCCAGTCATTCGGCACGGCGACCAGCTCGCGCCCGCGCTTCAATCTCCTGACGCTCGAGGAGGATCTCGCCGAGGCGCACTTCCGCCTGGCCAACACGACGATCGAGCACCTGAGCTGGGACAAGGTGATTGAAAAGTACGATCGCCCGCACACTCTCTTTTACTGCGATCCGCCGTATTGGCAGACCGAAGGGTATGGCGTCGAGTTCGGCTGGGATCAATACCTGCTGCTGCACGAACTGGCCGGATCGATCCAGGGACAGATGATTATCAGCATCAACGGTCACCTGGACATTCGCAAGCTGTTCGGAGATCTCCCCTCGATTGAGATTGATTATCAGTACACGGTAGGTGGAGCAGAAGGTCGCAGCGATTGCATTGAGATGGTTTACGGGACGTGGCCCGGTGGAGTGCCACAAGCCAAGAGGGGTTCAAGTAGGGCTGTTCTAGGCTTGCGTCAAAAGTATTTTGATTGTATCAAGACGATTCAGACGGTCACTTATCGCAGTTTTCGCTCCGCGTTTTTCGCGGCGTGCTTCAGCCATCCTTTTCTTTGAGCGCAAAGAAAAGGATGCAAAAGAACCTCTTTATATTGCCTGAAGCGAGAGTCCGGTTCCTGTAGGAATCAGGCTACCAACAACAGGCCGCCCAGCCGAGCCGTGCGGCTCAAATGGGCAGAACCGGATTTATTTAGATATTTGATTGGTCATGGGGCTACCTCAGCCACTTAGCCTGTCTGCTATTCCCGTGGAGACATCACTCATGGACGCATATTTCTGGCAGCTCCCTGCCCTCTTTCTCGTCGGTATCGTTGCCGGAATTCTCAATGTCCTCGCCGGTGGCGGGTCGCTGCTGACTCTGCCGCTGCTGATTTTCATGGGGCTGCCGGGCGCGATCGCCAACGGCACCAACCGGATCGCCATCTTCTGTCAGAATATCTTTGCTATCCGTGGTTTCCGCAAACGTGGGATGCTGCCGATGGAGCTGGCTCTGCTCTGCACCCCACCGGCTCTGCTCGGTAGCTGGGTCGGCGCCAACCTGGCGATCAGCATCGACGACCAGGTGTTCAAGCGGGTGCTGGCGCTGATCATGATCGGTGTACTGATCTTTACCGCTGTCGATCCGATGAAACGCTTCCGCCGTGAAGATGTCGAGTTCGGTTTCTGGCGCAAGCTGCTGATTGTCATCTCGTTTTTCTTCGTCGGTATCTACGGCGGATTCGTTCAGGCCGGGGTCGGTTTTCTCGTCATCACCGCTCTGCTCATCCACGGCCTCGATCTGGTGCGGATCAACGCCATCAAGGTTTTCGTCATCTTCGCCTATACCTTCATTGCCCTCGGGGTCTTCATCTATCACGATCAGGTCAACTACCCACTCGGCTTCGCCCTCGCCGCCGGAAATTCCATCGGCGGCATGCTCGGGCCGAAACTGGCAGTTGACAAGGGGCATGACTGGATCAAGAAGGTCGTCAGCCTGACGGTTCTGGTTTTCGCGTTGAAACTGCTGCTGTTCCCCTGATAAGGGATTGATTTACTTGACGATGGTCCAGCGGCAAACGCGCTGTTCCAGGCGGTCGAGGATGAGATAGAGGATGAAGCCGAGGATCGCCATGGCGAAGATCCCGGTGTAGAGCGAGGTGTAATCGGAGCGCCCCCAGGAATCCATGATGATATAGCCGAGCCCCTTGGTGGTGGCGAAGGACTCGACGAAAAAGAGGATGGCGACGGCGGTGCCGATGGAGATCCGCATGGCGGTGAGGATTTTCGGCAGGGTCGCCGGCAGTACCAGGTGACGGTAGACCTGCAGCGGGCTGGCGCTCAGGGTCTGCATTGAATAGAAATAGTTGCGATGGATGTTTTTGGCCCCGTCGCGGGTGGTGACCAGCGCCTGGAAGAAGACGATCAGGGCGATCAGGAAGATTTTCGAAAAGTCGCCGATGCCGAAGAGGATAATCACCAGCGGCAGCAGGACGACGTGCGGAATGGGATAGAGCAGGTAGATAAAGGGGGAGATCCGCTTACGCCAACCCGGTTCGGCACCGACTACCAGCCCCAGGGGGACGGCGGTGACGAAGGCGAGCAGGATACCTGCAACCGCTCGGGCGGCGCTGATCAGGAAATCGTCGATCAGGCTGCCGTCGGCGATCCGCTCGACGCAGTCGAGCAGCACGGCCCAAGGTTGCGGCAGAGCCATGGAATCGAGCAGCAGCGCTGCCCCCTCCCAGATCAGCAGCAGGATGATGCCGGCAACCAGGATGTCACGTTTGCGCCCCATATCTACTGTTCCTCTCGCAGCAGGCTGCGCAGCATGGTGCAGCGGTTATAGAACTGCTCCCGACCGCGATAGGCGAGATCGCCGGCATCCGGGTTGTCCACGATCTGGAGGATACGTGCGGGGCGCTGGCCGAGGACGACAATTGTATTTCCCAGGAAAACCGCTTCCTCAATGGAGTGAGTGACGATCACGGCGGTGATCTTTTTTTTCGCCCGGACTTGCAAAAAGAGGTTCTGCAGCCGCTCCCGAGTCAGGGCGTCGAGTGACGACAGGGGCTCGTCCATGAGCAGGATTTCGGGATCGATGGCCAGGGCGCGGGCCATGGCGACCCGTTGCTGCATCCCCCCGGAAAGCTGGGCGGGAAAGTAGTTGTCAAAGCCGGTCAGCCCCATCTCGTCGATCAGGGTTGCGACCTTTTCTCCGGTCCGCTGCTTGTTCTCCCCGCGCAGGGCCAGTCCCAGGCCGATATTCTGGGCCACGGTTTTCCACGGGAACAGGCCAAAATTCTGCAGGATCGTGCCGCAGCGGGGATTCCCGGCGATGCGGATTTCGCCGCTGTCCGGCTTTTTCAATCCGGCGAGCAGGAACAGCAGCGAAGATTTACCGCAGCCGGACGGGCCGATAATGGCGCAGGTACTGTCTGCCGGGATGGTGAAGGAGAGCTCATCTAAAACCTCTTTCCGCTCTCGCCCTTCACCGTAGCCCAACTTGACTGCGCAGACGTCGATCATTGATTACTGCTCACCCATGAAATCTTCGGAAACGATCTCGTTGTAATAGATCGACTCGACGAGCCCTTTCGCCGTCAGCCACTCGATGACCGGATCGTAGAGCTCACTGCTGAACGGTTCGGGCGCGGGGTAAGTCGGGATCTGGTAGTCAGCGGCCATGAAGGGGGGGATGCGCCCCTTTTCCACGAACAGCGGGCGGAACTTTTCCGGATCGGAGTTAATGGCGTCAACCGCGGCGCCATAAGCGTGGAAGAACCTGGCGACCGCATCCGCTTTCTCATCCAGGGATTCGCTGCGGAAGACGATGACCGTCTGGGACAGGCTCTCTTCCGCGGAGCTGTCCTTGAGGATTATCCTGGCGCCCTTCCCTGCGGCGATCGAGGCCAGCGGTTCCGGCAGGGTTGCCGCCGGCACCGAGCCGCCGAGCAGCATCTGCATGCGGATCGGCATCTTCTTGACCTCGATCTTATTGATCTCTTCAGGGGCGAACCCCTGGTCGGTCAGCAGCCGGTCGGTGACGTATTCGATGATGGTTGCGTTGGAGACGGCGATCCGGACCCCCTTGAGCTGATCGACCGTTTCGATGCCGGCGTTCGGTGCCGCGAGGATGGCGAAGACCCCTTCGGCCGGTGTCTTGCCGAGACCGAGAGAGGTGATCTTCAGGCGACCGGTCCCTTTATCGAAGAGAATGGCGCCGACCGGGTCACTGATGGCGCCGTCGATCGCTCCGGCGGCGAGGGCGGAATCGCGCTCCAGGGCACTGAGGAAGGGGATCAGTTCAACGTCGACCCCGTTGGCCTGGTAGAGGTCTTCCTGTTCAGCAACCCAGAAAGGGACCGAGTCTTCGATCAGCAGCAGTCCGATTTTCAGGTCCGCAGCAACGGCGGGGAGGGAGAGGCAGAGAGCGACAAGCGCAAGAATAATCGTTTTCATCTCAATCTTCCTGGTTGAAATGTTATGGTTTGAAAGCCGACAAAAGGGGCAAGAGCAGCATTCGCAGAGCGCTATGTAACCATCCATCAGTAAATTTTTCAAATTGAAAAAGACTGTCGTCCAGGGTTTGGTGCTGCGCCTGTCTGCTGCGGCTGAAAAGAGCCCCTCTTAAATGGTGCTTATGGTACATTGGGCGCCGTTGAAGCAGGCTGTGGGTATTGCGTTCAGCCGCTCCTGAAAGATCATCGGAATAACCATGATTTCGATTCCCCGATTCTTGACTGTACAACTTGGAAAGGGGTAAGATGAGCTAAAAGCTGAGTCGGCGGGGTTTTCATTGGTGGGCCCGCAGGTTCAGCTTAAGATTTGAAGACAGCCTGAATAAGACTGACGGAGAAAAATAATGGCTTTACGAGAGATTTTACATTATCCGGATCCGGTGCTGAAGCAGAAATCGCTGCCGGTGACCGAGTTTGATGATGAACTGAAACAACTGGCCGAAGATATGGTCGAGACCATGTACGATGCCCCTGGGGTCGGGCTGGCGGCGCCGCAGGTCGGTGTGCTGAAACGGGTGATCGTGCTCGATTGCTCGGCCAAGGATGAGCCGGAGGATCTTCTCATCGCCGTCAACCCGGAGATCATCGCCGGCGAAGGTGATTCCTGCGAAGAGGAAGGGTGTCTTTCGGTTCCGGGCTTCTGGGCCGGGGTGCCGCGCTACTCCCGGGCGACCATGCGTTATCAGGACGTCGAAGGGAATACCCATGAACGTCAGGCCGACGGCCTGCTGGCGATCGGCATGCAGCACGAAATCGACCACCTGGAAGGGATCCTTTTCGTCGACCGCCTGTCGCCGTTGAAGCGTTCCATGTTCAAGAAAAAATATTTGAAGATGCTCAAGGAGCGGGAAGAAGAGAATGAAGCCTGAAACCATCCGTACCGTCTTTATGGGCACCCCGGAGTTTGCCCTGTCGACCCTCAAAGGCCTGATCGCCGCCGGTGTCAACATGGTTGGTGTTTACACCCAGCCGGACCGGCCCAAGGGGCGCGGCAAGAAACTGGCGGCGTCGCCGGTCAAACAGCTGGCCCTAGAGCATGAGATTCCGGTCTATCAGCCGGTCAAGCTGCGTGATCCGCAGGCGGTTGAAGAGCTGCGGGCGCTCAAGCCCGACCTGATCGTGGTTGTCGCCTTCGGCCAGATTCTGCCGAAGGCGGTGCTTGAGATCACGACCTATCACTGCATCAATGTTCACGCCTCGCTGCTGCCGAAATATCGCGGCGCGGCGCCGATCAATAAGGCGATCCTCGACGGTGAAACCGAGACCGGGGTGACGACTATGCTGATGGATGTTGGTCTCGATACCGGCGATATGCTGGTCAAGCTGAGCCTGCCGATCGGTCCGGACGAGACCGCCGGCCAGCTCCATGACCGCCTCGCTTTGCTCGGCTGCAAGGCGATGGAAGAGACCCTGGCGCAGCTCTGTGCCGGCACTCTGACGGCGGAAAAGCAGGATGATGAGCTGAGCACCTACGCGCCGATGATGAAAAAAGAAGACGGCCTGATCGACTGGACGTGCTCCGCCCAGGAGATCCATAACCAGGTCCGTGGCCTCGATCCCTGGCCCGGTGCTTATACCATGCTCGACGGCGAGGTCTTGAAGATCGCCGCGACAGCGGTCGAGGAGGGTGCCGGCGAGCCGGGGACCATCCTCTCCGCGGACAAAAGCGGGGTCAGGATCGCCTGCGGTCAGGGTGTCCTGGTGATTGACGAACTGCAGCTGCCGGGCAAGAAACGACTCAAGGTGATCAATTTCCTCAGCGGACGTCCGCTTTTTGTTGGAACCCGGCTGGGTTGATGTTAGGAACAGTTCACCAATTGGCACGACCGTTTCTGTCGGGATCGGTATTGCTATCGGCATCGAGGGTGCAGGATTCGATGACCGATTGCGATGTGCGATGCCGCTAGCGATGATGACTGAATCAAAACAAAAGACTATAGGATAGACACTCAATGAACACGATGCGTACCGTGATGCTGATGACGCTCCTGACCCTGGTTCTGGTGGGTGCCGGTGGTGCCCTCGGCGGCCAGAGTGGAGCGCTCATTGCCCTGATCATGGCCGGGGTGATGAACCTCGGCACCTACTGGTTTTCCGACAAGGTCGTCATCTCGATGTACCGTGGTCAGGAAACCAGCAGCGGAACGCTCTACGAGGTGGTCAGCGAACTCTGCCAGCAGAACAGTCTGGTCATGCCGCGCGTTTACGTGCTCCCGCAGCAGACCCCCAATGCCTTCGCCACCGGGCGCAACCCGCAGCATGCCGTCGTTGCCGCCACCGAGGGGATCATGCAGATCCTCAGCCGCGAGGAATTGAAAGGGGTTATGGCCCACGAACTGGCGCACGTCCAGAACCGTGATATCCTCATCGGCTCGATTGCCGCGACCATCGCCGGAGCGATCAGCTGGCTGGCGCACATGGCTCAGTGGGCGATGATTTTCGGCGGCTCTGACGACGAAGACCAGAACCCCATCGCCATGATCGCGATGATGATCCTCGCCCCGATCGCTGCGATGCTGGTCCAGATGGCGATCTCCCGCTCACGCGAGTATGCCGCCGACGCCGGCGGGGCGAAATATTGCGGCAATCCGCATGCCCTGGCCAGTGCCCTGCGCAAACTGGAGATGTCCAATCAGCGCATGCCGATGCGCAAAGTCAACGAAGCGACGGCCCACATGTTCATCGTCAATCCGCTCAGCGGCCAGAAGATGGCCCAGCTCTTCTCCACCCACCCGCCGATGGCCGAGCGCATCCGGCGTCTCGAAGAAATGCGTTTCTAGCTGGTGTTCTCTGTTCAGAATAATCCGCGTCGGGCGGCTTACGATATCCTGCTGCGGGTCGACGAGGGGAGTTTCGCCGACCTGGTTCTCGATGCGGTTCTACGTCGCTCCACGCTCGATCCGCGCGATCGCGGGCTGGTCACGGAACTGGTTTACGGCATTCTGCGGCTGCGCGGTCGCATCGATTTCGCTCTTGAACATTTCTCGAAGCAGCCGCTCAAACGTTTGCAGCCCGAGGTTCTGCGCCTGCTGCGCCTGGGCGCCTACCAGCTGCTCGAACTGGACCGGGTGCCGGCTCACGCGGCTGTCAACTCGACCATCGAGCTGGCGCGCCAGCTGCAGCTGGAGAAGGCGACCGGTTTTCTCAACGGCGTCCTGCGTGCGCTGGAGCGAGGCAAGGGGGAGATCCCCTGGCCCGAACCGGAAAATCTGCGCCGCTATCTGCAGCAGGTCTGCAGCCAGCCTGTCTGGCTGTCCAAGGAAGTGATGCGGCTGCTGCCGAATGCCGAGGCCCGGGCCCTGGG
Organism: Desulfuromonas sp.; assembly: GCA_002869665.1. Lineage (GTDB taxonomy): Bacteria > Desulfobacterota > Desulfuromonadia > Desulfuromonadales > Geopsychrobacteraceae > PKUG01. The sequence goes on from PKUG01000064.1 coordinate 8,144, forward strand.
GGAGGCACTGGCGCAAGCGGCGCCGACCAGCCTGCGGGTCAATACCCTGAAGACCAATCGCGAAGACTATCTCGCCGCTCTCGCTGCTGCGGGTTTTGCCGCCCGCCCCTGTCGTTTCGCGCCGGAAGGGATTGTCATCGAACGGCGCGCGGCGGAACGCCTGCCCGGTGATGACGAAGGACTCTATCAGATCCAGGATGAGGCGAGCATGCTGATTCCGCACCTGCTCGATGTTCACCCCGGGCAGAAAGTCCTCGACTGCTGTGCTGCGCCCGGCGGCAAGACCACCCATATCGCAGCATTGACCGCTGGCGGTGCGGACATCCTTGCCCTCGATAAATACCCCCAGCGCCTGGAACTACTCGCACAGGGTGCCAAACGGTTGGGGTGTGCGAACATCGAGACGCGCTGCTGGGATCTGACCGTTCAGCCTGAATTTCTCACCGAGTGCCGCTTCGATCGGGTTCTGCTCGACGCGCCCTGCAGCGGTCTGGGGGTGCTGCGGCGCAATCCAGAAGGGCGTTGGAACAAGAGTTCCGTCGATCTCCGCGAGCTGGCGGTCATTCAGCAGACGATCCTTGAGAACGTCGCCGGTCTGGTCGCTCCCGGCGGCAAACTGCTCTACTCGGTCTGTACCTTCAGCCAGGGGGAGACCGATGCCGTCATCGACGACTTCCTTGCTGACCATCCCGAGTTTGTCCTTGAAGACCTTGCCGCGGCATCTGCGCCGGAGTGGGCGCCCCTGTTCACCGCAAGGGGAACCCTGCGCAGCTACCCCCATCGGCATGACGGCATGGACGCTTTCTTTGCCGCCCGCCTGCGGCGGCGCGAATGATCCGCTTCCCTGGCCGGGCGCAGGAATCCTTTGTCTTTCGGGCAGAAATTATATAAATTCTGACTTTCCACTGTGGCGCTCCGATGGCTCTTTGCGGGGTCCGGAGCCGTTGCCGACAAACCGCTATCAACCTTCAGGATGATTTCATGATCAAAATAGCCCCCTCGATCCTTTCCGCCGATTTTGCCCGCCTGGGTGAGGAAGTTAAAGCTATCGAAGAGGCCGGCGCCGATTATGTCCATGTCGATGTCATGGACGGCCACTTCGTCCCGAACATTACCATCGGACCGCTGGTCGTCGACGCTATCCGGCCGGTGACCAGCCTCCCTCTCGATGTCCACCTGATGATCGAAAACCCGGATCAGTATATCCCCGGTTTTGCCAAGGCCGGTGCCGATATTATCGTCGTTCACGCCGAGGCGTCCCGACATCTGCACCGGACGGTGCAATTGATCAAGTCCCTCGGCAAAAAGGCAGGGGTGTCCCTCAACCCGGCAACCTCGCTGAGCGTGCTCGACATGATTTTGCCCGATCTCGACCTGGTGCTGCTGATGACGGTCAATCCCGGTTTCGGTGGCCAGTCTTTCATCGACAGCTGTCTGCCCAAAATTACCGCTCTGCGCCAGCGGATCGACCGCCTCGGGTTGCCGATCGAGCTGGAGGTGGACGGCGGCGTCAAGACCGACAATATCAGTGCGATTGCCGCCGCCGGTGCCGAGGTTTTTGTCGCCGGCAGCGCTGTATTCGGTTCGCCGGATTACCGTTCGACCATCGCCAGCCTGCGGGAAAATGGCGTCAAGGGCCGTTCCGCGATCTGATCTCATTCAACAGGAGGATCTTCTCATGCGCTGTTTTGCCTGGATACTGTTGCCGCTGTTGCTGGTTTTGAGTGCGTGCTTCGCCCCGATCTCTTCAGAGCCCACCGTCGTCACCAACGCCAACGGGTTCAGCGAATCGATGCGCTGGGGCGATTTTCCGACCGCGGCGTTCTATCTGCACCCGGATGTGCGGGAGGATTTCAAGAGTAAGTTCGTCGATGGCGACAGCGCTTTGCACATCGTCGAAAGCCAGGTTCTCACGGCCGACCTGCATGAAGATGAAGGCTGGGCCGAGACCGTATATGAGATGGAATACTTTCGCCTGCCGTCCGGCCAGGTGAAAAAATGGCGCTGGTCGCAGCACTGGAAAGTTGAGAAGGATGGTCCCCTTTCTTCGGCAAACTGGTTGATCGATAACGCGCCCCCCGCGGTTCCGTGGACTCCCTAGCTGGATGACAGTCTAACGGACTGTTTTCTCTTGCCTTTGTCTGGTAGTTTTCCGTTTTTTAAGGGGAAAATAGCCTTGATTTAGAACAGTTGTTTGTGGTATCTACCTGCATACTGTATACGATTTCAAACACCGAAAAACGCCAGAACATCTGGTGATTTTGCCCATTTACGTGATTCTCGACCTTCCGTTTTGGAAGGTCGAAGCAGGTCATAGGAGGCCGGTTTGTCACAGGTTGCTTTTTCCAGTTGGGGAAGACAGGTTACGGATAACAGGCAGGGCGGCGACGCGGAAGTCGAGGTTGCCAAGAAAAAACTGCCCGTTACTTTTGATGGCGCCAAGCAGATTTCCGCGTTCATGGGATGGGACGGGTTGATCCTGTTCGATTCCAACGTCGATGTCGTGGCGATGGCTGCCGAATACGCCAAGCGTGTGCAGGAAGATTACTGCTGCGCCAAGTGCTCACCGGGGAAAAAGGGGACCCGCGTTATGCAGGACACCCTGGCCCGGATCGTCGCCGGTGACGGTGAGGAAGCTGATCTCGACACGATCGAGAATGTCGGTGAGTTGCTGCAGAACTGCAAATGTACGCTGTGTCAGACCTCGGCGATTCCGATCCTCGATACGGTCAAGCATTTCCGTAACGAATACCTGGCATATATCAACGGCAACAGTGGTCAGAAAAAAGCGGTTGACTACAAAGTCAAGATGACTGCGCCCTGCCAGGACAAGTGTCCTTCGCACATCGATATCCCTGCGTACATCGAGGCGATCAAGAACCGGCGTTACGATGAGTCCCTCAGCGTCATCCGCGAGAGCATGCCGCTGCCGGCCGTCTGCGGCCGCGTCTGCCCGCACCCCTGTGAGACTGCCTGTCGCCGTGCCAACGTCGACGAGCCGATCAACATCATGGTGCTCAAGCGGACCGCCTCCGACTACGAGTGGAAGCATAATCATCAGCCGCCGATGCAGCCGAAAGCGAAGCAGAAAGAGACCATCGGCATCGTTGGTGCCGGCCCGGCCGGACTCGCCGCGGCTTACTACCTCGCCCTCGAGGGTTATCACTGTACGATCTATGAAGCACTGCCCGAAGGTTTCGGCGGCGGGATGATCGCCGTCGGTATTCCGGCTTACCGGATGCCACGCCACCTGCTCCAGCGCGATATCGACATCATCTGCGAAATGGGTGTCGACATTGTTTATGATACCAAGGTCGGGGTCGATATCAGCCTGATGGAGCTGAAGCAGAAGCATGATGCCGTGCTGCTCGCGCCGGGCGCCCACAAATCGAAGCCGATGGGGGTCGAAGGGGAAGACAAGGGCTACAAAGGCTTCCTCGCCGGTGGTATCGAATTCCTGCGTGATGCCTACATGGGCAGGCCGACCGGCATGGGCAAGAAGGTCTGCGTCGTCGGTGGTGGTAACACCGCAATCGACTGTGTCCGCGTCGCCCTGCGCGAAGGGGCCGAAGAATCGGTGCTCCTCTATCGCCGGACGCGGAAGGAAATGCCGGCAGACGTCTGGGAAATCGACGGTGCCGACGAAGAAGGCGTCAAGTTCGAATTCCTCGTTCTGCCGAAGAAGATCATCGTCGATGAGAACGAGCAGGTTACCGGTGTCGAGTGTGTGCGCATGGAACTTGGCGAGCCGGATGACTCCGGTCGTCGCCGTCCGCAGCCGGTTGCCGGCAGTGAATTCATCGTCGAGTGCGACACCCTGATCCCGGCCATCGGTCAGGATCCGGAGCTCTCCTTCATCACCGAGGAGACCGGGATTCAGATCACCCGCTGGAACACCGTCGTCACCAAGTATGTCGATCTGCAGAACGCTGCGGGCCGCGGCCTGAACGACGTCATGGGCAACCCGCTGTCGCGGACCCTGATCACCGATATGGACGGCGTTTTCGCCTCAGGTGACGCCGAAATCGGTCCACTGACCGTTGTCGCCTGCGTTGGCAACGCTCACCGTGCTGCCAAGGTCATTCAGCGTTACCTGGTGGAGGGGCAAGCCTATCTTACGGACGAGGATTTCCACGAGGATATTCTCAGCCACCTCGGTGTTTACGATAAGAACGAGCAAGTCTCCTGGCTCGACGCCATCGGCCGTTTCAACCAGAAAGAGGTTCACGGCAAGGAGCGCGCCAGCAAGGGGAATTACAACGAGGTCGAACTCGGCTTCAGCGACAGTGACGCGGTCATCGAAGCGGAGCGCTGCCTGCGTTGCTACCGCGTCTCGATGATTGCGGTTTAATGGGTCAATAAAGAATCACAGTTGCAACTGAAATTTTTCTCTCCGGATTAAGATGTAACCGGCATTTGAGGTGAAAATAACATGGTCAACCTGACGATAGATGGTAAGTCGGTAAGCGTTCCCAAGGGTACGACGATTCTTGAGGCCGCGCGGCAGCTGGATATCCATATCCCCACCCTCTGCTGGCTGGAGAAAGTCTCCACGACCGGCGCCTGTCGGATCTGTGCAGTTGAGATCGCCGGTGTCGATCGGCCGATGACCGCCTGTAACACCCCGGTCAAGGAAGGGATCGAGGTCACGACCCAGTCGGAGAAGCTGACCCGGACCCGCCGCCAGATCATGGAGCTGATTCTGGTCAATCACCCGCTCGACTGCCCCGTCTGCGACGCCGGCGGCGAGTGTGACCTGAAGAACACCTGTTACGATCTCGATGTCGTGCGCCAGGAATTCCGTGCTCAGGATGTCAACCCCGAGACCATTGATCACTGGCCGCTGATCCAACAGGTCCCGTCACGCTGCATTTTGTGTGAGAAATGTGTCAAGGTCTGCCACGAACTGGTTGGCGCTGACGCTCTGTTCGTCAACGATAAAGGGGACAAGGCGTTCATCGACAAGGATGTCGCCAAGTGTACCTTCTGCGGTAACTGTGTTTCCGCCTGCCCGACCGGGACGATGATCTCCAAGCCCTTCAAATTCAAGGCTCGTCCCTGGGCGCTGCGCAAGGTTCCCGCGGTCTGTACCTACTGCCCGAGCCAGTGCCAGGTCGACGTCAACGTTCAGGACAACCAGGTCTATCGCGTCACCTCAAACGACGCCGGGACGACGAACAACGGCAACCTCTGTATCGGCGGCTTCTTTGGTTACGGTTACGCCAACAGCGACAAGCGCCTGCGTGCACCGCAGGTTGGCAAGGATACGGCCACCTGGGATGCGGCCCTGACTCGTGTTGTCAGCGATATCGAGCGGATCAAGGAAGAGAGCGGTGCCGCTGCTATCGCCGGACTGGCTTCGCCGCGCCTGAGCAACGAAGAAAATTACCTGTTCCAAAAGCTGTTCCGGGCTGCCATCGGCAGCAACAATATCGACAGCGAAGCGCGCTTCGGTGCCGTACGTGCCCTGCAGGCCCTGAACGCGCTCGGCCTCAAGGGTGCCAGCAATTCTCTCGACATTATCGCCCAGGCCGATGCGATCCTCGTTTTCGGTGCCGATCCGACAGCGGAAGCGACGGCGGTCGACTGGAAGATTCAGGATGCGGTGCGGCGCGGTGACGGCAAGCTTGTTCTTGCCAACATGCGTCAGGTCCACCTGACCCCGTTTGCCAACTGCAGCCTGAACTACAAGCCGGGGAGTGAAGTCGCCCTGGCCAACGGTCTGGCCCGCCTGCTGGTCAACCGCGAACTGATCGACGAAGTCGAACTGCAGCGCAGCGTTGCCAACCTGGATCAACTCAAGGACGCGCTTGCCGCCGTCAACCTCGATCAGGTTGTCGCCGAGACCGGTCTTGAGCTTGCCGCTCTCGAGCAGGCAGCCGACATCATCGGCAAGGCTGGCAAGGTTGCAGTCATCTTCGGTGGCGATGTCATCAAATCGGCTCAAGGGGTCGAAAAATCTGCAGCCATCGCCAATCTGGCGATCATGAGTGGTGCTCTCGGTGCCGATGGTGGAATTTTCCCGCTGGATGAAAAAGGGAACACCCAGGGTGTCCTCGATATGGGCGTCTGCCCCGAGAGTCTTCCGGGTCACCAGGCTTACGCAGCTGCCAAGGTCAAGTTTGAAGACGCCTGGAAATGCTACCTGCCCGACGGTGGCCTGAATGCCGACGAGATTCTCACCGGGATCGAGTCCGGCAGCATCCGTTTCCTCTACCTGGCGGCGACTAACCCCCAGGCCTTCCCGAACAGCAGCCGCTGGATGAAAGCACTGGACAAGGTCGAAGTTCTGGTCGTGCAGGATATCTTCCCGACGGAAATTACCAGCAAGGCGACCGTTGTCCTGCCGGGCAGTTCGGCCTTTGAGAAATCGGGCAGCTTCACCGCCCTTGACGGCACCGTCCGCACCTTTAACCAGGCAATCCGCCCGGTTGGCGAAAGCCGTGAGGACTGGACGATCTTTGCTGAACTTTACGGCCGCCTGACCAAAGCGCAGATGAGCTTCAGCCGTGCTTCAATCCTCGAGGAGGTCAAGAAAGTGACCGATCTCTATGCCGGTGCGACCGCACTTGGCGATGAGCGTCGGACCAGCGTCAAGGCCGCTTATGCCGCTGCCGATGGTAGCCTGAGCTTCCAGCCGGTTGCTGCCGCAGCTGCTGCCGACGGTCTCCAACTGCTGACCGGTACTTCGGCCAGCCACTTCGGCACCACCTCGACCTGGGCACCCGCGCCGCTTGAAGTCGAGCCGGAAGGCCTGATCCAGATCAATAGCGCCGATGCCGAGGCCGCAGGGATTACCGATGGTGGCCAGCTCAAGCTGACCAGCGCCAGTGGTTCGGTGACCGGAAAAGCCAAAGTGACCGACAAGGTTCCGCAGGGTCTGCTGTTCGCACCGACCAACTTTGTTGCTCTCGGTATCCAGCAGCTTGTTGCCGATGGCGACAACCAGGCCGCGGTCCAGATCGCTAAAGCATAAACAGTTTTACATTGCACATTTTCATGCTACGCCCCGGGTTTCCCCGGGGCGTTTTTTTTTGAGCCAAGGGGACAAATACAGAGATACTGATTATCAGATTAGACTCTTTGTCGGAATCGGAATCGGAATCGGAATCGGAATCGGAAAAGAATGTTCTCGCGCGGAGGCGCAGAGACGCTGAGAAAACCAAATAAACTTTTTTAATAAGTTTGACGGTGCCTTACTCTGCGCCCCTGCCCCTCCGCGCGAGAACGAGTTTGATTTTCGCTTGAATCAGCGTTTACGCCGTAGCTGGTATTTACGCACGGCGGCATTGTGCTCGACGAGAGTTCTTGAGAACTGGTGGGTGCCATCGCCGCGGGCGACGAAGTAGAGGTACTTCGTAGTTGCCGGACGGGCGGCTGCCATGAGTGCAGCAAGTCCGGGGTTGGCGATCGGTCCCGGCGGAAGTCCGCGGTTGAGGTAGGTATTGTAGGGGGACGGCGTGATCAGGTGTTTGCGGGTCAGGTTGCCGTCGAAGTTTTCGATACCGTAGATGACCGTGGGGTCGGTCTGCAGGGGGATTCTGCGCTTGAGTCGGTTGTGAAAGACGGATGAGATCAAGGGCATCTCGGATACTTCTCCGGTTTCTTTCTCAATGATTGAGGCTAGGATGACGAGTTGCCGCGGGTTGAGGCCGACTTTCACGGCGTCTGCGAGCAGGGAGGGGTCGAGGTTGCGTCGATACTCGTTAACGAACATGGTCAGGATGGCGCGTTCATCGATTCCGGGAGCAAAGACATAGGTCTCGGGGAAGAGATAACCTTCAAGGCTGTCCCCTTCAAGCTGCAGCGAAATAATGAAATCGGAATCATGAGCGAGACGGCGCAGCTCGTTGAGATCGCCGAAGCCGGCAGCGGCAATTCGTTCGAGCACCTGATCCAGGGTGAAGCCTTCAGGTATCGTCAGGCTGACTTTTTCAACGTCGCCACGGATCAGGCGATCGAGGACCTCAACAGGTGTCGCCGCATGATTAAACAGGTAGGTTCCGGCCTGAATCTGCTGACCCGGCCGTTGCAGGCGAGCGACGAGTTTGATTCCAAAGGCGCTATTAATGACACCGCTGGTCTCAAGGTCTTGGGCCACTCTTGAGAGGCTGGTTCCCTGCTTGATTTCGAGTCGGACTACGTTCTGGGGCTGACGGGCTGCCCAGGTCAGTTGATAGAGAACGAGCGCGGCCACAACCAGCCCGATGATGCCGGCCAGTCCCGACCAGAGCAGCAGGCGACGCATGTCAGATATTGAACCTGTTTTCGCTACCGTTGCACAGGCGTTCGATATTGGCCCGGTGGCGCCAGATGACCATGCCGGCAATGATCAGGGTTGCGAAGAAGAGCGGCAGCGAGCGGCTAAAGTAGAGCAACAGAAACGGAGTGGCCGCGGCGGCGGAGATAGAGGCCAGGGAGATAAAACGCCACTTCCAGAGGATCAGGGCGAAGAGGATCAGATCAACGAGGATCGTCAACGGCGACAGCACGAGGAAAATACCGAGGGCGGTTGCGACCCCTTTTCCCCCTTTGAAGCCGAGATAGACCGGATAGCAATGGCCGAGAAAAGCGGCCAGGGCGACCAGTCCAAGCGCACCCTGCTCCAGGCCAAAAAACTGCTGGGCGACTAGCACCGGAATGACCCCTTTAAGACAGTCGCCGATCAGGGTGATGACGCCAAGCTTGCGACCGGCAACACGATAAACGTTGGTTGCGCCGATATTGCCGCTGCCGGCTTTGCGGATGTCCTCACCGCCGGCTATGCGAGTGAGGATGACACCGGTCGGGATGGCACCGATCAGGTAGGCGCAGATCAACAGGATGATGGTCATTGGATTCGCTCCGCGGCGGCTATTTGACCGAGCCCTTGAGGACGGCCTTGCGGTACTCGTTGATGGCACCACGAATCGCGCCGGCGGCCAGATTGGAACAATGCAGCTTGTCCGGTGGCAGGCCGCCGAGAGCGTCGGCGATGACTTTCTCGTCAACTTTGAGCGCATCGTCGAGGGATTTGCCCATCACCATTTCGCTGGCGATGGAGGAGGTGGCGACGGCAGCACCGCAGCCGTAGATCTTGTACTTGATATCGGCGATCCGGTCTTTTTCGATTTTAAGGGACATCAGCAGCGAATCACCACAACTCGGATCACCGATCTGAACCAGGACCGTGGGTTCCTTGATGATCCCGACGTTGCGCGGATTGTTGAAATGTTCCATGACGATTTCGGTATACACGGCGTGAAAACCTCTGTTTGTTTGCGTATGGGTTGCTGAAAAACCTTGCCAGTTTACCGCCGCTCGAAGGTCAAGGGCAAACATTTAATTTCCCGCATGAAGCACAAAAAAGCAGCCCGCATAATGCCATGCGGGCTGCTCAGGTTGTTGTTGAAAAACTCATTTTAGCTACGGGCTTTAAGAGGATGATCCTCTGTGTCTCTTCTCCTCACGGGAGAAGCTGGCCGTAGCTCGGATGAGGGGACCTCTGAAAATTCAGCGCTGGGCTCCCCAGCGGGAAATCAGGTGGAACTTGGTGCTGCAGTCCAGTCCGTCGCTGGTGATGAGCTGGCCGTCATTAGCGTCGCTGTGCTTGTCAGCATTGACCGCTACAATCAAAAAAATGCCGATAAATAATCCGAAAATGATACCACTCATAAGTCACCGTCCCTCGTCCGTAATGGCAATGAATCCCTGTTGATGGTTGAAGTGTAGATGATGGTAGTGTATAAGTAAAATTATTCATAATTCAGTTTTGGATAAGTTATAATTATGTTACCAGATTTGAATCGTCTGAAAATCTTTCATCAGGTCTACAGCGCCGGGAGTATCGTCAAGGCGGCCGGACAGCTGCACTTGACGCAGCCGGCCGTCAGCCAGCAGCTGCAGAAGCTGGAAGCTGAGCTCAAGGTCCAGCTGTTTACCCGCCTGCACCGGAAGCTGGTGCCGACCCTGGCAGGGGAACGGCTCTTTGGCCTGATTGAGCCGTTCCTCGTCAAGCTGGAGAAGGAGCTCCCCTACCTCCGGCAGCCTTATGAACAACCGGCGGGTGAGCTGCGGGTCGGCGCGCCGCGAGAGTTCGGCAAGGAGTACCTGCCGCGCTTCTGCACCGCCTTTCGTCAACTCTATCCGGACGTCAACTTCAAGCTGAAATTTAAAGAGGCTGTTCCCCTGTTGAGGATGATCCAGGAGGGTACGCTCGATTACGCCCTGGTCGATGTCTATTTCAAGCCGGGGGAGTTGCCCGGCTTCCCAGATATATTCAGCATCGATCCCCTGTTGACGGAACGGATGATCATGGTCTGTTCGCGCAGCTATTACGATAAGGAGATCCGTGGCGATCATTCGCTGAAGAACCTGCTGCAGAAGGACTATATTACCGATGAGGATGAACCCTCGATCCTCGCGCTCTGGTTCAAGCATCACTTCAACCGGGTGCCTGACAACCTCAATGTGGTTATGACTCTCGACAGCCACGAGGCCCTGCTTCACGGGCTCAAGCTGGGGATGGGGCTGGGGATCGCCACCGCGCACCTGATCTGGGAAGAGGTGCAAAGCGGCGAACTGGTGACAATCACGACGGCGGCAGAGACGATGGTCAACATGATCTCCCTCGTTCAGTTGCAGGACAAGATCCCAACACTGACGGAAAAGGCCTTCCGCGATTTCATGCTCAAAAAGGTTGAGGAGCCGGAGATTCAGAGACGCTTCGATTATCCGCTTGAGGGGTGAGGGGAAGAAGATGGCAACGAAGAGGTTGGAACTCGAATTCGCCAGTTAACCGGTCGATTTTCATTGCCCGGTCTGTGGGGTGCGGTTGTTCAGAAGCGGCTGCCCCGATGCCGTTTGCCCACACCTGCTGTTTCGGGCGGAGAGTGTTGGACGGACGTGGAAATGGTGCCATTCAGCATCACGGGTGCGCCTCGAGGCCGAGATCGATAGGCTCTACGCAGAAAAGAGTTTAATCGGTTTTTGCGGAACTCGGGAGGAGTTTATGGACGGGCTGCCAGTTGAGAGAATTGTGGATTGTGTCGCGAAGACAGTTCCGCGCAAGTCGGTGTTTCTCGTCAGCATCGCAACCTCGGATGTCGGTTGTGGCGGGATGTACAACGGGACCCTTTATGCGCTGATCGATTATCGACCACAACGGTCGAAGTTGATTGAAAAAATCAGTTAAGGATATTCTCAATAGAAATGATGAATGCTGCATTCAGCTATACATTCAGCTTTCCAATAAACCGTGATTTTTAGCAATGCATGAAGTCAGAGGCGGCAAAAAGAGGAGCGAGGACTTTTGCCGCCTCTTGGCGGATTGTTTTGTTTTTATAGAGCTGTGGCTGCTCGTTTGTCCTGAGTTTTTCCATTGTATCCCCATGAATTTGCAGGGATTTCATCAATGACAACATAGCAAGCTTCCTGTACCAGCCCTACGCTTTCTTTGAGCATTTTGACTGTTTCCGAAATCATTTCAGCTTTTTCCTCCGCAGTGTTTGTTCCTTCGGTAACCTTAATATCAACATAGGCGCCTATTGGATCAGTTGACTCGAGGACTGAAGAATCTGTTGACCAAAAACGTGGTTCAGACTCCTGAATATGAACCACGGTGACTTCTGGACGCTTGCCCATAATTGTCTTCATTAGAGCTGTTGTTTTTGCATAGAGATGTTGATGCTGTGAAGCATTGAGGGTGGGTATGTTTATGTACGGCATCTGGTTATCCTCCAAAAGTGAGTGAGGTACGCGCATGTAATTGTATATGCAATTATATGCGCGAAAAAATTAGCTTGCTTCAAGAGTTTTCTGAAATTTCCGCAGGTTGGAAATAGTATCTGAAACCTCTTGCTGGCCGATCAGCTCATGCATTAGCTTGGTCAGCCTTTTGCCCGTTTGATCTAGTTCTTCATGAATTGATTGAGCTGATTCTGTGGGGAAAATTTGAACCTCCCTTCCGTCTCGAGCCAACATTTTACGTTCGAGAAACCCACGTTTTTCTAAACTGTCCAGAAAACGTGTGACCGTAGAGCGGGAAAGACTGAGCGCTGCTGCCAATTCACGGGGCATCAGGCCAGGCTTAGCCAGAACAACACGAAGTAAAAAAGCATGGGGAGGTGATAAATCAAACGATTTGTACGCCTCCGTCCAGATGCGGGTCAGCGTGCGAGCTAACGCATTGCTATTGAAATACAGGCATTCTTCAAACATGGTGGAAGTGTAGCTCAAAGTAATTGCATGTGCAATTACTTTCTTAACTTAGTTGACTGATCCTGATAAAGGTCAATAAAAAACCATCCGTTCATTTCCCGGATGGTTTTTCGTATGTGTCATTAATCCTAAATATTTTCAGCTGCTTGCATTGATTGTCTGCCGCGAATTTAGCGCGAGAGCTGAACCGTGTCGAAGTAAAGCGTTTGTAACTCTGTCAGTTCGTTCAAAACTAAGCTGAAGCGATTTAACGACCCGATTCAGCCAGAGCTGTTTCGATCGCCTCTTTGATCGCAGCATCGAAACAGACGAAGATGACTTTTTCGATTGTCTTGTTCTACTTGAGAAAATCGGTGACTTCACGAACGGCAATGCGGGCTGCGTGATCAATGGGAAAACGGTAAACGCCGCAGCTGATTGCCGGGAACGAGATGGAGCGTACGTCGTTGGGAACGGCAAGCTCCAGGCTGGTGCGGTAGCACCCGGCCAGCAGTTCGTCCTCGTTGCTGTTGCCGTCATGCCAGACCGGACTTATCCTCATGACGATTCACCAGAATCCTAAGCAAGCAGTAAAAATCACTAAAGTGAATGAAAACTTGAAATTTGGATCAAATTGACTCACTATAGTGGTTATCTATAGATTTTTTTCGATCTAAAATAACCATTGAACCACTAAAGTAAATAAAAGCGTCACAAAAAACCTTTTTCAGATCACTATTGTGAACCAGAATGAATTGTCAGATTGAAATATACCTTGATGGACGCTGGCAGATTGCCGCTTCATTTGAACCCTACCCCGGAACTCTGGATAGGGGAATCGAGGGGGCATGCCGCCTGGAATACGACACTGACTATGCTGTCGAGAACTTAGGCAACCCAAAAGCAGAACTCATCCCGGGTCTTCCCGTTGACTTTGAACTCCGCCGCTTTGAAGCCTGGCCGCCTTTCTTGCTTGATCTGCTCCCCTCCGGGGCAGGTCGACGCGCCTGGCTCAGGCGCCTGCGGATACAACACGATGGCCCGCAAGTTGACTGGCACCTGCTTACCAGGGGGGCGGGTAATCCTCCGGGACAGCTGCGTATTGCCGAAGCGGTTCTTCCGCCGCCAGCTGATCATTTCAGGATCGGCTTCCCGCGAACCGACATTCTGGAGCAACGTGAAGATTTTCTCGAATACGCTGCAGAGCGTGGAGCACATGTCGCGGGTGGTTCCAGTGTTCAAGGCGAAGCCCCAAAATATCTCCTCGTCGAAGACAGGGCAGGGATGTTTCATGCCGAAGGATCTCTCCCGGACGATCAGGCCGGCAGGTTCTGGCTGGTCAAATTTCCCCGGGGCAGACGCACCGACGAACGCAATCAGCAGGTCTTGAGAAATGAAGCCCCTTACCTGGAAGTCGCTCGCTGGTTTGGTGTTCGCACCGGCGAACCATTGGAATATGAAAACGGCACTCTGTTCGTTCCACGCTTTGATCGCAGGATTTCAAATGGCAAGGTTGCCAGGCATGGGATGCACAGCTTGTATGCCTTGGCCAACATCCAGGGCTACGGAGCCTCCGTATGTCATGATGTCTATTGCCGTGCTCTTGCACAATTCACGACTGACCCGGCCACGGAAATTCGCGAATATCTTCTCCGCGATGTTTTGAATCTGGCATTGCGCAATACCGACAATCATGGGCGTAACACGGCAATATTAAGAATGGAGGACAAAATCGCTCTGTCTCCGCTGTTTGATTTCGCCCCCATGTTTCTTGACCCGGAAGGGATCAACCGTGTCAGCCGCTGGGAGGATGAACGACCCGGCAGTCAACCGGAGTGGGCAACGATCTGCGAAAAACTTGGATATGTACTTGATTCCGCAGAAACCAGAGCCTGGCTCTTCTCACAGAGCGAGAAGATCAAGCGCCTGCCGGATGTCATGCGGGATTGTCATGTGGACGACGAAATCATTGAACGACTGACCGGGTGGCTCCAGGCTGTCGCCGCAGGGCTCGAAAATAGCAAATGATGATGGCGGCGCAAAAACTCACCAACTGCTTCGTTGCCACCATCATCTCGCTGCTTCGACGTACGTAAGTACGCCTCATTACTCGATAATGGCGCGCCTCGCATTTGGCGTTTTTTGCTTAGCCATCAATTTTGATACTTTTTGCGAAAGCATCAAATGATGGGTTCTTGCTGGAGAGGTGTGCATGAAACGACCGGGCAATAATGAAATGACCGAGATGAAAGAAACTCTCTACAGGGATCTTGCCTCAGGAGATATCGGCATAAGAGAGGCGACGCGTCAGATGCGCAGAATACTCGGCATGACGCAAAAAGATTACGCTCGGAAGGTCGCCGGTGTGTCCCCGCGTATCCTCTCGGAATTTGAGAACGGTTCTGGGAATCCAACTTTGGCGACATTGGAAAAGATTGCTTCGCCATTCGGACTTAAAGTCAGTTTTCTGCCCCCTGAATCATGGCGCATCAAGACGACCAACAAAACTGATTGAACCCATCATCAATCAGGCTGTATTTCAATAAAAACGGGGCTTACAACCGATTCTGTAAGCCCCGTTTTTATTGATCAGAATGCTTTGGTCAAGTGAAATTCAGCTGCCCAATTCAGCCAAAGCCGTTTCAACCGCCTCCTTGATCGCTGCGTCGAAACAGACAAAGATCACTTTCTCCAGGGTGTTGTTCGATTTAAGAAAATCGGTGACTTCGCGAACGGCAATGCGGGCTGCGCGATCAATGGGAAAACGGTAAACGCCGCAGCTGATTGCCGGGAACGAGATGGAGCGCACATTGTTGGCAACGGCGAGCTCCATGCTTGTTCGGTAACACCCGGCCAGCAGTTCGTCCTCGTTGCTGTTGCCGTCATGCCAGACCGGACCGACGGCGTGGATGACGTACTTGGCCGGCAGGTTGTAGGCGGCGGTGATTTTCGCCGAGCCGGTCGGGCAGCCGCCGAGGGTCGCGCATTCTTCCAGCAAACCCGGCCCGGCAAAGCGATGAATCGCCCCGTCCACCCCGCCGCCGCCGGCCAGCTTGCTGTTGGCCGCATTGACGATGGCATCGACTTCCAGCCGGGTGATGTCACCGAGAATGACTTTGATTCGTTGCATTTGTAACTCCTTTATTGAACAGGCAAGACACGGAGAAACTCAGAACCTGATCTCGCGCGAAGGCGCTGTGGCGCAGAGTAAATATAACTGAAATCGTTCAAAAAACGATTTTATCGGTTTTCTCAGCGCCTCCGCACGATATATAAATCTTTTCCGATAGCGATCCCGATTCCGATTCCGATAGCGATTATAGCGCCAGACCGTACCCCTTCTTATTCAGATGCTCAACGATCTGGATCAACTGTTCAACCGTTTTCTCATCCGCATCCATCCCCGGATGACGGACCTTGGCCGTGGTGAAGACGCCGAGGCGCTGGAGCAGTTTCTTGCGCAGGGAGATGCCGATACCGGGCTGGAACTCCCAGCGGGTCAGCGGCAGGAAGTCGTAGAAGAGTTCCCTGGCCTGGTCCCACTCCCCGGCCCGGGCGTGATCGTAGAGCCTGACCAGTAGTTCGCTGTAGATGAAGCCGGTCATGATGCCGATTGCACCGAGCTGTAGTTCTTCCAGGGCGTAGTTGCCGCCGAGAGCGCCAAACACCTTAAGGTCGGCGCCGACACTCTTCTGCAGGGCCTGCATCTTCATCCCGGTCGGCGGATCTTCGAGCTTGATGTATTTGACGTGTTCGGCCGTCGCGAACATCTGATTAATCAGGTCGACCGACATGGTGATGCCGGTCACCGCCGGGTAATCGTGGATAATGCAGGGGATCTGTGCCGCTTCTGAAACCTGCTGGTAGTATTCGAGCAGCGGCTTGTCTTTCTGAATCCCGTGTGGCCCGAGCAGCAGGGCGTCGGCCCCGAGTTCGCGGGCGCTTTCCGCCATCAGCTTCGCCGGGTCGGTCGCCGGAGCACGCACGCCGACAACCAGATGCATATTCGCCGGCATCCGTTCGCGATAGAGCCGGATAATCTTGTTCCGCTCATCGCCGGTCATCTTCGGCCCCTCGCCGAGGGCGCCCATGATCGCCAGGCCGTGGACCTTGCGCGCGGCCATGAAATCGATCAGCCGTTCGATACTCGCATAATCGACCGCACCGTCATCCAGAAACGGAGTCGGGAGGATCGGGTAGATTCCTTGTAATTCCATGTGTTCTCCTGCGTAAGTTGAATTCCGTAACACTCACTCTTCTTGCCATTTCAGCTCCTTCCCCCTTGATGGGGGAAGGTTGGGATGGGGGTGTTTACGTGAGCCCCCATCATCCGGCCGTTTGGCCAACTTCTCTACCGGGAGAATGGAGACGGAGTAGAGAGTATAGCAATATCAGAGCAGAAGGTGAATCAGGCGAGGAAGAGATCGTAGGCGCACTTGAGCATCAACAGGCCGAGGACGAAGCGGAAGACCGGGACCACGACGCGGTCGGCATTGCGAATGACCATGCCGCTGCCGAGCCAGTTGCCGCAGATGGCGCCGCAGATGGCGACCAGGGCGATGGGCCAATAGATTTTCCCTTGGACGAGGAAATAGACGAAGGCCGAAAGGTTGGAGGCGTAGTTGACGATCCGGGCGTTGGCGCTGGCTTCGCGGGTGGTCATGTGCAGGAAGACCATGAATGCCAGCAGTAGAAAGGTTCCGGTGCCGGGCCCGAAGACGCCGTCGTAACCGCCAATGAACAGGCCGGCCAGGGTCGCGCGGGTGATTGTCTGGCCACGGGTGAGGGGCTTTTGCTCGCCGCGCATTTTCATGTGACGCGACTGCAGGAAGAGCAGGAGCGGAATGACGACCAGCAGCAGGATAAAGATGGTGTGGCGCGACAGGTACTGGGCCAGCGAGGCACCGATCGCCGAGCCGACCAGGGCGGCGCCGATGGCATAGATGACGGTGCTCCAGATAATGGTGCCGCTACGGATGTAGCGAAAGACAGCGAAGGTGGTGCCGCTTGAACTGACGCACTTGTTGGTGCCGAGGATAAAGTCCGCCGGCAGGCCGAGGGCCAGATAGGTCGGTACCGAAATCAGCCCGCCACCGCCGGCGATCGAGTCGATAAAGCCGGCGAAGCCGATCAGCAGGAAGACGACAACATATTGCCAGAGCGCGATGTCCATGGTTGTATTCTGTTTCCTTCGCGTGAGAATCGAGATCAGGTTTTTATTGGTGTCAGCAGGTTGAGTATGTCTTCCGAGCTGATTCCGGATAACGGCTCATCCTGCGCACGCCGGGCGTAAACTCCATCGGCCAGTTTTTGTTTTTTCTCCTGCAACTGAAGAATTTTTTCCTCCACAGTCCCTTTTGCAACCAGTTTGTAGACAAAAACCGGCTTCTCCTGACCGATACGGTGAGCACGGTCCGTGGCCTGTTTCTCCACCGCCGGATTCCACCAGGGATCGTAATGAATGACGGTGTCCGCAGCGGTCAGATTCAGCCCCACGCCACCCGCTTTCAAGCTGATCAAAAAGACCTGCGCGTCTCCCTCCTGGAAAGCGGTGATGGCGGCGTCCCGTTTGCGTGTCTGGCCGGTCAGTTTGCTGTAGTTGATTTTGCGCTGCTCAAGTTCCACTTCGATCAGGGCGAGCATGGAAGTGAACTGGGAAAAGACGATGATCTTGCGCCCTTCATCCCGCAATTTTTCCAGCAGCTCGAGCAGCGTCTCCAGTTTCGCCGACGGTTTGACTTTGCGGGCACTGTCGAGTTTGACCAGCCGCGGATCGCAGCAGGCTTGGCACAATTTGAGCAGAGCATCGAGAATCTCGATATGGCTTCTCTGCAATCCCTTACTTTTCAGCAACCCGGTGATTTTCTTGGTCATCGAAAGTCGTAGGCTTTCATACAGCTTGGCCTGGGCGCTCCCCAGTTCCGCTTCGCGAATCATCATCGTCTTTGGCGGCAGTTCCAGAGCGACCTTCTCTTTGGTGCGCCGGAGAATAAAGGGGGAGATGCGCTGTTGCAGTTGCTCTTGGCGAGCCTTATTCTGATGTTTTTCGATCGGAGTACGGAAGATCTGGGTGAAGTCTCTGCGCTTACCGAGAAAACCGGGCATCAGGAAATGAAACAGGGACCAGAGCTCCCCCAGGTGATTTTCCAACGGTGTGCCAGTCAGGCAGAGGCGATGAGCAGCCTTAATTTGAAGCGCAGCCTGAGTCGTTTTTGCCTGTGGATTTTTAATTGCCTGGGCTTCGTCGAGGATCAGGCTGTGATAAGACTGTTGCAAGTGCTGTTCAAGGTCGCGGGTCAGTAGCGCGTAACTGGTGATGACGAGGTCATAAGAGGCCAGTTGGGAGAACTCTTCGGCTCGCTCCGGACCGTGCAGCAGAAGACAGTTCAGTCCAGGGGTAAAACGCTCGGCCTCACGCAGCCAGTTGCTTAGAACGCTTGTCGGTGCAACAATCAGCGCAGGCCTGTCAAGGCGTCCTGAGTTCTTCTCGATCAGCAGATGGCTCAACGTCTGGAGGGTTTTTCCCAGCCCCATGTCATCGGCCAGAATGCCGTTAAACTCATATTCGCGAAGGAATTGCAGCCAGGACAGACCCTGTTGCTGGTAGCCGCGCAACTCACCTGTCAGCCCATCAGGCTTATCGATCAGGGTGACTCCACTGAAATTGCGCAACTTCTCAGCCAGTTGTCGGACATTTTTTCCGCCTTTCCAGTGAATTTGATGGCCGCTGTCGTTCAGCCGCTCTTCAATATCCAGTAGACTGTGAGAGCGGGAGCGCAGCAGCCTGAATGCGGCGTCAACATCGCCTTGATGATCAGAGAACAACTCAACCAGGGTTTCAACGACCGGCTGCAGAACGGAATGGGGAATCTCCAGCCACCGATTCCCCTCGAGGCGGTGGAGTAAAGGCTGATCGTGAGCATCTTCTTCAAACCATTGGACGAGTAAGGGCGCCAGCGAAATTTTGTGCCCATCATGTTCGATAGTCAGACCGATTTCGAACCAGTCCTGACTGTTCTCATCATCGATATCAGCATAGATTTCCGAAATCGTTTCGAAACTGATAACAAAGGTGTCATCGATCGTCACTTTCCAACCGAAGCCCTCAAGTCGCGGCAGTTCGGCGACGAGGTTTCTCCATGCCAGTGCTGACGCGGCCAGACTGTCGCGCTCAAAAAACAGCTCCAACTCCCCCTTTCGCTCCAGCGATGGGCTCGCAGGTTCCAGGCCCAGATCGCTCAGCGACTGTAAAGCGCTCGCCTCTTCAGTCGGGTAGCGTCTGACCTGCCAGTCTTCTTCTGTGCTTCGGATCAATTCCAACTCTTGCCCTCTAAGCAGATAAGGCGGCAGCGTCAGGGGACCGTAGTCAAAACAAATCCTCGCAAGATGATGTCGATTTCCTTGCGAATCTTTGACTGAATGAAGGAACAGGTGCGGTATTGGCGGTTGATCTATCTGGTTGACGACCAATTCGACCGGCAACTCAATACTCTGCGGTGGAAGCTCCCGCAATAAGAAATAACTCAGTTCAGTCAGCTGATCAGAAGCGATCTCAGGTAACGCGCGAAGGGCCTGAAGCATAACGGTAGAGAGGGGCTGTGAGATGGGGCCACACTGATGACTTTGGGTGTCCAGATACCAGGGGGTGGCTGTGGGGATCAGTAACCAACCTGAAGACTCTCCTTCGAGCAGGATCTCCAGTTGGGTTTTCTCCTTTTCGGTTTTCCAGTGAAAACTCGCTGTCCGAGGCGGACCCAGGCTCAGCGGCGGGTTGTCGAGCGAGCGATAGAAACAACGACCGCTCTGTAAAAGACGCTGCAGAGCCAGCAGTCCGAAATCTCCTTTGATTTGAGGCAGGTGGTTTGAATAGGCATTGTCATCGGCGAGTAAGCGGGCGACTTCGTAATCTAGTGGCAAAGCCCCGGCAGCGCTTCCGTAATAACTATAGTAGCTGTTCAAATCAAAGAGATTGAAATTGTTTGCTTTTCCCCAGCCGCCACGTTTTAATCGGCGGCTTTTTACAGCACGCAGAGTGACTTTGTGCTCAAACCCGCGGTTTTTTTCATCAAGAAGGTAAAGCAGGCATTTGTTTCCCGGTTCCGGACCTTGATCGTTGTTTTTCAGGGACAGGAGTTCATTGGTACTTTTCAGCCATTTGCCGAGGTCCCCCTTGAGGGGAGAAACGGGATTTTCCGAACTGGCCTGATTCCGGTCAATCCATTCCAGTAGCACGGCCGCCACATGTTTACAGTTTCTTGATACCGGACAGCTACAAAAACCATTGAGGCGATTGCGGCCGGCCGGGGAAAAATAGATCTCCTGCTCATAGATATTTTTACCGCTTCCTTCGACTTCACCGAAGATTGCGCGAGAGAACTCATCCCACTCGGCGACAGTGACCCGTTCTCCACGCTGGTAATGCAAGCCTCGTTGGTAGGTGCGTTCTCCGCACAGTTTTTTTACTTCACCGACAGTCAGGTTCTCTGGCATATCAGATCCTTTTCACTTGAACCCATGCCCTCTTCTGGTTGTCCACCTGCGTCTGCCAATTCAGAGGCTCAGCTTGAATTCGTTCACACGGGCAGGCAAAGGCCGCAGTCTACTGCATAATTCACAAAAAATGCTTACAGGGACTATGGGATTCGCTTGTTGAAATGGAAACTTTAGTACGAAAGGAAACCCCCCGGCTTTGCCGGGGGACCCTAAAAGTTTGACAGTTCCGGAAGTAATTGAAAGCCTCCCATCTGTGAACCGCTCAAA
>PKUG01000032.1 GCA_002869665.1 Desulfuromonas sp.
CAACCATAGGGATTGAAGAGATCAAGAGAAATGTTAAAAAGGAATTCAGCCAGCGTAAAAAAACTGAGCAGGGGTTGAAGCTTGGCCATGTTTTCGAGGACGTATCAAGGAGAGCAGGGTTTAAAAGCTGGAATGAATACTCAGAACACCTAAAGGCATTGGGGTAAAGCCATAAAAAACGGCCTGCAGAGAATGGAGGGGCATCCAAGCTGCAGGCCGTTCAGAGTGAGCGTATCCGCCCCCTCGGAAAGGAAGTATAGCGATGGCAACACAAAAGTCAAACAGGATCGGCGGCGGGAGAATCGCCCCCAAGCAGATCGGCATTATCAAGATGGCCCAGGCTCAGCTTGGCCTTGACGATGTCACCTATCGCCAGTTGCTCGCCGACGAGTTTAACAAAACCAGCAGCACACAGCTGACCGCCATGGAAGCCAATCGCCTGATCGATATCCTCCAGAAAAAAGGGTTTGCGCTGAAGCCGAAAAAACAGGGGTGGAACAGCGCGGCGCCTCGCCCGGGGAAGAAACGCACCACAAAGAAAGGCAAGAATGTGGTCATGCTGGCCAGCCGCGAGGAGCGGGCGAAGATCGCCGTCCTGGTCGCCCTGATCTCCTGGCGCAGCGAGAACGGTGCAGAACTGTTTTTGGCAAAACGACTCGGCATCAAGAACGGAAAAGTGGTCACCTCAAGTGACGCCTTGCACGCGATCGAGGGGCTGAAGAAGATGTTTGAGAATGGCATGAAAGCGAAATACGGCAAGGAGTGGTGGCTGATGCAGTTTGACGATCCGCGGGTGATGGAGTACATCGACCGGCACTGTCCAAAGGAGTACAAGTGATGGAACGTCTGATCGAGAAAGCCAAATCCGTTCGTTACGACATGGCCGATGTCCTGAGCGTTGCCATTCTGCTGCTGTTCATGCTGCTGGGTAGTCGCGCCGAAGCGGCGCACCGACACCCCGAAAAGCACTATCAGCAGCAGTGGTGCGACGCCGCCGGCGGCGTGACCGAATTCGTGCTGCAGGACCGTACCCGGGTTGACTGCCTGCTGGATGAATACGCGATCGAATTCGACTTTGCCAACAAGTGGGCCGAGGCGATCGGCCAGGCGCTCTACTACGGTCAAATGACCGACAGCCGCCCGGGCGTGGTCCTGATCCTGGAGAGCACGGACGATCGGCGCTACCTGGAGCGGCTTCACGTTGTTGCCGATCAGTATGGAATCAGGGTCTGGACGGTCGGCCAGGGAGCGGAATAATGACCCCGGCAGAAGCAAAGCTGCAGGGGATGTTGAAAGCGGCCGGACTGATTAAGAAGGCCAGCTACCGCCCCGGCGAGGTGCAAAGGATCCTCGGGATCAGCGAGCGCACCTTCCATTACCTGATCAGCCGCTACGAGCCCGGGGAGAACGGCCAGCCAAAAAACCCCAACTCCCTGGACAGCTACAAAATGGGGCATCACCGCGTGTGGTACCATGAGCTGGTTTCCTTCATCGATCGCAACCAGACGTATGAGCGCAACAACACCGACGACAGACAATTGGGCTTGTTTTAGCCTGTCGATTGTAGTAACGAAGATCTAACACAAAGAAATCACTGCAAAACCCTGCAAAACCACCGGTCACTGACCGGTGGTTTTTTTTTATTCTGTCCCTGCTTGTCACCTCCTTTCTGAATGCCCCGCCGGGATGGTCCTGGCGGGGCGCTAAGAGTTAAGAAACGCCTGCCGGATCTCCCGACGGGCTACAAACGCAGGGACAACCAATGCTAGACGCAGCTGCCAGAACTCAATATGGCCCGCTTATCCTTCGGGAAATCGAAGCGCACTTCCCAGAGCTGCTTATCGACATTCCCCGGGGCTGGCTGATCATCCACGCCCAGGTGTGGCAGGAGAGCCGTTGGCAGCCGACCGCCAAGTCTCCAGTCGGTGCTGCCGGATTACTGCAGCTTATGCCGGCAACTGATTTTGAGATCGATGGCGATTATGACGGATTTAATCCAGAGGGGAATCTGGATAACGGCATCCGCTACCTGGCCCATCAGTATCGCCGCCTGAATGAAATTCCTGATCCCGATGAACGCATCCGCTTTGCCCTTGCGAGTTACAACTGTGGTCGCGGTTACGTCAACAAAGCTTTGATGCTGGCGCGCATGGCCTGTAACCAGCCCGCCAGTTACAGCCGGTGGAACAGAGCTGGACGCCATGCAGGGCGCTGGCAGACCTGGTCGTTTACGGCGCCGCGCCTGGCTGACCAGATGTGCGAAATCAGGGGTCGGCGTCCCGATTACAAACAGGCAACTGACTACGTTAGCAAGATCATGAACCGGTATGAGGAATACCGAGTGGAGGCTACAGCATGACCTACGCAGATATCAGAGCCATCGCAAAAACCGGTGACGTCTTCGCCGTTCAGGGCAATGGGATGGTCAGCAAAATCATCCGCGTCCTCACCGGCGAGAGCTACAGCCACGTCGCCATGCTCGTATGGCTCGATGAAGGGCTGTTTGTCGCCGAGTTTGTAGAGTTCGTCGGTTACCAGATCATGCCTGCGTCAGAGTGGGTCCGGCGGCGCCAGGGGCAGGAACTCATTTACTGCGAAGGCCCGAAGTGCGTGCGCGCCTGCCCACAGCCTGTCAAGGAGGACGCCGTTGGTTATCGTAACGCATCTGTTGCAGCCCGCTGGTACGGCTACATCAGCCTGTTCCTCATCCTCTACAGCCAGATCACCGGCCGCAAGGTTCACGTCATTCAAAAAGTCTGTTCAACCTTTGTCCAAAAGTGCTGGGCCGCCGCAGGACACTATCTGCCACGCACCGCCGATCCAGGCGATATCGTCAAGGCCTGTCCGACGACCCACAGAATCGAATTCTAACAACCCGTTAACGGAGGATTAAACCATGTCCAAGTACTCGCTGTTTCTGATTCTTGTCATTGCCACCCTTGTCCTGATCTCCGGCTGTGCCGGCACCGACAGCGGCGGAACCAAGTCGATCGGCCTGGTCACGATCGACGGCCAGGTCGACGATGTCGAGGCCAGCCTGGTCCGCGCCGCAACCGGTGCCGCTTTTGTTGTACAGCCTACCGCCATCGCGCCGACCTATGCCGCCACCAAAGCCATCCTCGCCGCAGACGGCCTGCTCACGCTGTCCGCCCTGCCGGAACAGTTGCAGACCAAGGTGCTCGAAAACGGCTTCACCGCCGTCGAGGCCCAGGCCGTTGTCGATATCGTCAACGTTGCCGTCGCCAAGGTGAGGCACGACCTGACTCTGCCCGATATCTCCGGCAACCAGGTCAGCGCAGTGCTCTTGGCGATCGTGCGGATAGTCAATGAAACCGCTGCTGTGCGTCTTGGCCTGTAGCCTGCTGCTCACCGGCTGCATGCAAGCCATTCCGGACGACCCCTCGCGATGGCTTGAGCAGCCGCATTTCATCACCCTTTACAAGGTGCATTTCTGATGGATGACGCAGACCGCGCGAAGGCGATCGCCGACCAAAAAGACCAGGACGCCCTGGCTGATCACCTGAGCAAGACCGCAAACAGCAAACCCGGCCGCACGCATTGCGCTGACTGCGGCGATGAAATCCCGCAGCGGAGAAGAGAGGCGATTCCCAACGTCCAGCGCTGCATCGACTGCCAACAACTTCTGGAGCACTGGGGGCCACTTTAATGCTTGAGGGAATTTCACTGTCATTTGTTTCGTTTGTCCTTTCGGCTCTCGGCCTGCCTGGCCTGGCTGTTGTCTTCTGGTACGTGGATCAGCGCCGCACCGATCGCATGATGACCGAGCATAAGGCCGAACAGCAGGCACTGCTCGAAGAGATCCGGAAAGAGCGCCTGCAGCACGCCAATGAACTGCGCGATCTGCTTGATGCCTATCGCGAGGACGTCCGGAAGATCTCCCGCTTTTACGAGGACAACGTACTGCTGGTCAAACAGTACGAACGGTTTTCCGAGGACCTCGTCGCCACGATCAGGCTGAACACCCAGGCCAGCACCATGCTGGTCGAGACACTGAAGAACCAGCCGAAGTGCCACCAGATTATAGACAGGGGATTGATCAAATGAATCTTGAACGCGAAGCCATGAAGGGCCGACTGGCCGGGCTGAAAGAACAGCGCAGCAAACTGCGCCTGAAGGCCGAAGGGGATTGCCTGGCGATCCGGACCGGGCTGAACACCGCCCTGATCGATATCGATGATCTCGAAATTCCCATGGTCGCCGAGCAGATGGACCAGTTGACCATCGCCTGGGGCGAACTGCAGGCCGTCAACATCCAGATCGCTCGGCTGGAAAAGGAACTTGGCTGATGGCTGAGAAAGGCGATCGCGCGCGGCTCGAGCCGCTGGCCCGGCAGCGCTACATTGAGACGGGTAACCTCACCCAGGTGGCCGAAGAGCTGGGCGTATCACGCCAGACACTGACCAACTGGAAGCACGCCACGCTCAAACCCGGCGCCCCATTCGACGAATGGGACCGCGCCCGGGAGGAAAAGCGCTCCCGCATCGATCGGCTGCGCGGCATGTTCGATGAGCAGCTGAGCGCCATGGAGAACCTGCAACCACTGCAGCGGGACTCAAAGATGATGGACGCCCTGGCCAAGCTCGGAGCCCTGATCGAGAAGTGGGAAGGGATGGAACAACGCGCCCGGAAACAGGCGCTTGAGGAAGCGGCGCAGGCTGTCGGTGATGAAGCGCGCGCCCAGGGCATGACGGATGAGCAGGCCGATTTCTGGAGACGGAAGGTATTAGGAGTCAAAGGCTGATGGCAGGTGTTTCCCCATTAAAAAGCACGC
>PKUG01000059.1 GCA_002869665.1 Desulfuromonas sp.
ACCTGTTTCAGGGTCTCGCGGATCGCTCCGGCCGATGAATAGGGGCCAAAATAATGAGCGCCATCATTCTTGACCTGGCGAACGACCTGCATCATCGGGAAAGGATCGTTGAGATCGATCCGCACTGAGACGTAGGTTTTATCATCACGCAATTCAATGTTATAGCGCGGCCGGTGCTTCTTGATCAGGGTATTCTCAAGCAGCAGTGCCTCTTTTTCCGTATCGGTGACGATCACCTCGACGCGTCTGACCTTCTGCATCAACAGCGGTATATGCTGACGCCCGTCGCCACCGGCACTAAAGTAACTGCGCAGGCGAGTACGCAACGACTTGGCCTTACCGACGTAGAGGATCTCGTCATTCTCTCCGAGCATCTGGTAGACACCGGGAGAGAGCGGATATTTTTTCAGATCGATCGTCATCATGCCCACAAGATAAAGGATATCGTGTCCGGGATAAAGGCCCACGCGCTGCACTGCGCTGGAAGCAGCACCGTCTTTTCGCTGGAACTCGTGAAACTTGTTGCTATAATGGCGCTTTCAAGGACAGTTGACAGCCTGCAGCAAAGGATCAATGCGTGAACCCTTTATGGCAGAACATCTTCCGCAGCCGTGGATATGAAAACACCCTGGCCTATTTCCTGAGTACCGTTCCAGCCTTCAGCAAACTGGACAAGCGCGACCTGGCGGTACTTGAACACCTGGTTCATGTCCGCAACTACACGGCGGACGAAGTTGTCTTCAGCGAGGGGGATATCGGCTCGGGGATGTACATCATCCGCTCCGGCCAGGTGCGGATCTACACCCAGGATGACCTGGAACAGACAACCGACAAAGCTGTCCTGGAAACCGGCGACTTTTTCGGCGAAACGGCCCTGACTGCATCGCGACCGCGCTGTGCTTCGGCCAAGGCCACGGAGTCAACGGTTCTGGTCGGCCTGTTCCGCTCCGATGTCGAAGAAGCAATCCGTCGACACCCGCTGGAAATGGCGAAAATCATGTTCGGCCTCAACCGCGTCATCAGTGACCGCCTGCTCCAGTGCAGCCTGCAACTGGACAAGCTGATGAAGCTTTACGGAACGGAGCAGCAATGACTGGTCAGAGCGGTGGTTTAAATCGCGCCCAGGTCGCAGTTCTCTACCTGGTTCTGACCTCGGCGATCGCTTCGGGGATCGCAATCTATTCTTCGGCCTCGACCATCACCGCGCTGCTGAAGACGGCAACCACCGGCCTGTTCCTGCCGATTCTGCTCTCGCTGATCGTCGCCTTCCTGCTTGATCCGGCCGTCCAGTATTTCGAGAAAAAGAAGCTCAACCGCACGCTGAGTATTTTTATCGTCTACCTGATCATCGGCCTGCTCATGGCGCTGCTGCTGGTGCTCATCGGCCCGCCGAACTGGAAAGCGATGGCCCAGGCACTCAAAGCCGACTTTCCCCGCTATATCGGCCACGCCATTGATTACCTGAACGGAGTGCTGGCCGGGCTGCATCAACACTTCCCGATTATCAAAAATTACGATCTGGCCGGTCAACTGCGTTCAGCGTCGCAGAGTTTTGTCGGCCTGATCCTGGTGGAGACGCCAAAGTCAGCCCTGCGACTCGGCAGTTTAATGCTGCTGGTCCCCCTGTTTTCCTTCTTCTTCCTGCGCGACAGCCGCAGCATCATGCGCGGCCTGATTTCCCTCTCCCCCAACCGTTATTTCGAGATGACGCTCGATATTTACGCCCGGGTGAGCTGGCAACTGGCCCACTTCATTCGCGGCCGCATTCTCGAAGCGCTGATCGTCGGGCTTGTCGTTTATGCGGGACTCTCCCTGACCGACATCCGCTACACCCCGATCCTTGCCATGATCGCCGGGGCAACAAACCTTGTCCCCTATATCGGGCCGATCATCGGCATGATTCCCGGCCTGGTCATCGCCCTTGTCGACCTGGGTGTCGGCGGCCAGTTCTGGTGGATTTTTTGTGTCTACCTGTTGATCGCCCAGATCGTCGTCGACAACTTTATCCTGATCCCGATTCTGATCTCGCGCGTCTCCAACCTTCACCCACTCTGGGTCATACTCGCGATTATCATGGGCGGCAAGCTCTACGGTGTTCTCGGAATGATCATCGGTGTTCCCATTGCCAGTATCTTGAACATCATCATCATCGAGATCCGTCGTTACCGTCGCAGCCTCAATCCCTACAACCGGCTCTTCAGCACCCGCGGCAGGATTCTCTGAGCGATGTTTGACAAGCAACTTCTGACGGAGGTCTGCGCCCTGGTCCAAGAGGTTGGGGCATACCAACTGAGATGCTTCCGCACCCTTCCTTCACATCATGGCGATGAGAAAGCTGCCCGAGAATTCGTCTCCGAAGTTGACATTCGGTCGGAAGAGCGGCTGATCTGCGGACTGCAGCGACTGCTGCCCGAAGCAGGATTCTACGCCGAGGAGAGCGGTGAGCAAGGGGAGGAAAAACTGCGCTGGATCATCGATCCGCTCGACGGCACGACCAACTTTCTCAGCGGACTGGAGCAGTTCTCCATCTCGGTCGCCCTGCAGCTGAATGGGCGTAGCGAGCTGGGGGTTGTCTATCGTCCGGCGTCAGCGGAATGTTTCAGTGCCCTGCGAAGAGCCGGATTGACCCACCGGGGGCAACCATGCCAACAGCTCAGCGACAGGCCACTGCAACAGGCCCTGATTGGCACCGGGTTTCCCTACCGTTCCGTCGATCTGGCTGATTTTTTCTTCCCCTGCGCCCGGGATATCCTTTACCGCTGCCGAGGAATCAGGAGATTCGGATCCGCCGCTCTCGACCTGTCGTATGTCGCTGCGGGATTCCTCCAGGGGTTCTGGGAAAGCGATCTGCAACCTTACGACGTTGCCGCGGCCATGCTGTTCCTCGATGAAAGCGGCTGCGTCCTCACCAATCAGCGAGGCGAAAGGTATTCTCCCTGGCGCGACCGGATTCTTGTCTGCGCTCCCGCCGTGGTCCATCGGGAACTGCTACCGCTGGTTGCCGCCCACTATCCACAGAACATCTGACAGGCATCCCCCTCAAACGACACTCACCGGATCAATGTCGCGGTGGCGTTGGCAGCGTCAGAGCAAAGAGCACGGCCGCACTGGTCACCACCGCCGATAGCAGAAAAGCCGGGGAGAAGCTGCCACTGTGTTCACGGATCACCCCGGCAACGGCTGGCCCGACAACCTGCCCGCCGGCAAAAAAGAAGGTGATCAAAGAGAATCCGCCAGCCGCCTTGGCAACGCCAAGATAATCAGTCACAGCGGCAGTCATGATCGCCGGAATCGACCAGGCGACAATTCCGTAAAAGAAGACAGAGAGCAGCAACGCCCAGGTTCCGAAGCCGGAACCGGCAAACAGATAAGCCAGCGTCTGGATGGCAAAAACGACCATCAGCCCCCCCTTGCGACCGATCCGGTCGGACAGCGGGCCGAAGATGATCCCCGAGAAGAGACTGAAGAAACCGACCCACGACCAGAACTGCCCGGCGATCGTCTCGCTGAAGCCATGCTCCTCGATCATGCTGATCACGACAAAACTGCCGTAAACCATATAGGTGGCACCGAACGCCAGGTAAAGCCCGCCGAGGGTCAACAGCACCCGCCCCGGGCTGGTGACATCCGGGGCGCTCAATTCATCCGCACTGAAGGGCGCAGCAGCGCCGAGTGGCTCAAGCCCCTTCTCTTCAGGACTGTTACGGACAATCCAGGCAACAACCAGAGCGACAACGAAAGCGGTTCCCGCCAGCAATCCCCAGCTGACACGCCAGCCGGACGTTCCGAAAGAACGATTGAGATACGGGATGAGCAATCCGGCAAGAATGATCCCGACACCATTGCCGAGGACCATGATCCCCGCCGCCCGACCACGCTTCTCGCGCCGGAACCATTGGGCGATCAGGACCATGCTGGCGATGTTCGCGAGCCCGCTGCCACTACCGGTCAGAGCATACAGAAACAGCAGTTGGGAAAAGCTTCCGGCCCACGCCATCCCCGCCAGGGTCACCGCAATGAGAAGCAGGCCGAAGACGATGGCCAACCGGGGGCGCAGTTTCTTGAGCAGGGTCGGGGTCAACGCCACGGAGACGAGGTAGCCGATAAAATTTCCGGTTCCCATGTAACCGATCTGATCATAGGCCAGTGCCAACCCGTCCCGCATTCCCGGAACCAGCATGCCGAAGGCAAAACGGGCCAGTCCCAGACAGGTAAAAAGGGTCAGTGCCGCTGCTACAACAATCAGCCACCCATAGTGAAAACTGTTTTTCGTCACACCAGCCTCATAGACAATTGGAAATCAAGCCCGCCGTTCCAGCAGAACCTTCAGACCGAAGGTCAGCAGGAGCGTTCCAGCCGCCCCCTCCAGGATGCGACCAAGCCGGCCACCGGCAACCCAACCGCGCACCCGGCAGGCAACAACGACCAGTCCCCCCTGATAAATCATGGCAATGACAAAATGAACGGCAGCCATGAACAGGGATTGCAGTAACGGCGACCGCGTCGGGTCGATGAACTGGGGGAGAAATGCCATATAGAACAACAGGGTTTTGGGGTTGAAAACATTGCAGACAAACCCCTCACGCAGGGAGCGCTGCAGGCGAAAATCGCGCTTTAGCCGAGGCGCAGTCTTCACCGTCGCCCCGTCTCCACTGCGCAGAGCGTTCCAGAGATTCCCTGCCCCCAGCCAGCACAGATAGCCCCCCCCGACCATCTTGAGCAGTCCGAAAGCGACTGCAGATTGCAGCAGCAACGCCGAAATCCCCAGCGCGGACACCNTGAACGAAGAGTCCGCAGCAGATCCCGGTGCTGGTTGCCAGGCCGTCTTTCCAGCCTCCCCGGGCCGCATTGCGAACAACCAGCAAAGAATCGACCCCAGGGAACAGGGTCAACAGGGTAATGGCTACCAGGAATGTCCAGAAGTGCTCGATCATCGTTCTCTTCTCCCGACCGCAAATCAGCCACATGAGCGAAAAAAGCCCGCACTCAAACAAGTGCGGGCCAGAATAAGTTAAATTATCGCCTTAACTCCTGCCGAGTTCACGCGAACGTCCGGCTGCCGCGGAGACGGCTTCCATCAGCGTGGTTCGCAATCCCTTACGCTCCAGGGTGCTGACCCCGGTGATCGCCGTCCCCCCTGGAGAACAGACCTGATCACGCAGAATCGCCGGGTGCTCTCCGGTCTCCCGCACCATCAATGCCGCCCCGACGACAGTCTGTACCGCCAGAGCGTGAGCCACATCGCGGCGCAACCCTTCACGCACACCGCCATCAGCAAGAGCTTCAATCACGGTATAAATATAGGCCGGACCGGAACCGGAGAGACCTGTCACAGCATCCATCTGGCGCTCGTCGATCAACTGAACCATACCGACGGTCTCCAGGAGTTCCTTGACCGTGTCCATGTCGGCGCCGGTAACATGGTGGCCGCGACAGATGGCACTTGCACCTTCGCCAACCAGCGCCGGGGTGTTCGGCATAACCCGGACTACCCTGGCGCCCTGCTGGAAGAACTTCTCGATTGCGGCTGTTGTCACCCCGGCAAGAATGGAAACGAGCAATTTTTCCTCGGTGTAGCCGCTGGCGACCTCCTCGAGAACTTCCTCGGCAATCTGCGGCTTGATCGCCAGAACGACGATATCCGATTTTTCCATCAGCTCAAAGTTGGTCTCCGCGACAGCTATGGCATAAGCATCGACCAGGTGCTCGCGCCGGGCCGGGTTCGGCTCTGAAACCATGATCCGGTTCGCCGGACAGGAACCCGCCAGCAACCCCTTGATCAGGGCTTCCGCCATATTGCCACCACCGATAAATCCGATTCTGCTGGAGTTTGTCATTACGTTCGTCCTTTTCAAAAATAGATCGCTATCAAGCTGCTTTCAGGCAAGATTCTTTTAGCACAGGGGAAAAACAAAATACAGAGGCATAAACCCTTGACAGCTCGGAAGTTGAAAGGTACTCCATAGGTTGTTGTTCACTAAAATTCAGGGGAATCAGCCCAAGGAGAGGATCATGACCCTCAAAGACCTGGCCGAATATAACGGCCACGACGGGAAGCCGAGCTATGTCGCCGTCAGCGGAACGATTTACGATGTCAGCAAAAGCCCGCTCTGGGAGGGCGGCAACCACGTCAATGCCCACCAGGCCGGTTGCGATCTGACCGAAGAATTGAAATCGGCACCTCATGTCCGGGCGGTTATCGAACGCTTTCCCGTTGTCGGCAAGCTGGAGATGGCCACAGAGGCGAAACCGACCAAAGAGGGGGGGCTCCCCATGGTTTCGATCGTCATCATGGCCCTCGTCCTGATCCTGCTTATCATCACATTTATCATCTGACTTAAAACAGCGGGTACGAAAAAAGCCACTTCCTGCGAAGTGGCTTTTAATATTGATGACCGGCCGAACGATGTCGCCCCAGATCAACCGACGAGACGTTCCAGAATTCCCGGCAGCTCGGTGCAGATATCGGTCTTCAAAAGGACGGCCTTGATATTGGTCTCTTCAATCCCCTGCTCCTGCATGGTCAGCAGGAACCCGGAGCAGAGCACGACCGGCATTTCGGGGGCCAGTTGCTTGAGTTTCCGCGCCAGTTCGATCCCCCCCATCACCGGCATCGACTCGTCAGTGACCACCACGCTGAAATAACCCGACACTTCCTTCTGAAACAGCTGCAAGGCTTCCCGACCGTCGTAAGCACAAAAGACCTGATAGCCGAAATCCTCAAGCAGATCCGTGCTGATCTGCGTCAGGCTTTTTTCGTCATCGACATAAAGAACCCTGACAGGCTCGTTGCTGTTATCTGCCCCCTGGATCATGCCGTCCCCCGTAATTGACGCGCCTGCCCGTGTCCTGTCGGCCATCGCAATCGCCGTTGGTAAAACTCACGCATTTCATACTAGCAAATTACCCCATGATTACATAACGATATTTACCAGTTATTCACTCGCGAATGCGAGAATCAGCTTGATGTCTAACGGTGAATTATTATAGGCTTTAAATTTATTACGGACTTCGTCTTTTTCAGCAGCGGGAGGCTGACAATATGGCAAGACTGGTTGAAAATCCGGAACTCGCATTCCGGCTGGCACGGGCTATCGTCTCGGACATCGCGCTCTATAATCAGGAGAAAGTTGTCGCCGGCATCAAGGAAGACAGCATCTTCGACGTGATGGACGAGGAACTTCTTGAAGGTCGGGAGCACTTTTTCTCCCGTGTCTCGCCTGAAGTCCGGAACCGTGAAAATATTTATGATCGCGCCATCGTCGACGTCCTGATCAAGCAGGCGGGTAAAATCGAAAGTTCCATCTGGTAAATGGACGCGACCCGGACGCTGACCTTACCGGATGCGCGCCCTGCTGAGCGGCTGGATACCTTTCTCAGCGAAGGGCTGCCTGAAGTCAGCAGGTCACAGCTCAAAAAACTGATCGACAACGGTCGGGTCACTATCGGTGGCTCGACCGTCAAGGCCAGCCTGAAACTCAAGGGGGGCGAAGAGATTATCATCGACCTGCCGCCACCCGAACCGGCGGAAGCCCTGCCAGAAGAAATCCCCCTCGACATTCTCTACGAAGATAAGGACCTGCTTGTCATTAACAAGCCAGCCGGGATGGTCGTCCACCCGGCGGCAGGGCATGCCCGGGGCACCCTGGTCAATGCCTTGCTGCATCATTGTGACGATCTTGCCGGCATCGGCGGCGAACTCAGGCCGGGGATCGTCCACCGTATCGACAAGGACACCTCCGGCCTGCTGGTGATTACCAAGAACGATCGCAGCCACCAGCACCTGGCCGCCCAGTTCAAGAAGCACAGCATCAACAGGCGCTACCTGGCGTTGGTACACGGTTGCCCCGATACCGATTCCGGGGTGATCGATCAGGCGATAGGCCGCCATCCGGTGCAGCGCAAAAAAATGAGCAGCAAGGCCAGACAGGGCAAACATGCGGTCACCCACTGGAAAGTCATTAAACGCTACGCGGACCACAACCTGTCGCTGATTGAGCTGCGTTTGGAAACGGGCCGGACCCATCAAATTCGGGTACATTTTTCAGAACGCAACCTGCCTCTGGTCGGTGACCCGCTTTACGGAAACAGTAGCCGTACCGCGGCACTGAAAGATCCACAGCTGAAAAAACTGATCGCACGACTGCCGGGACAGGCGCTCCACGCCCGACTGCTAGGCTTTATTCACCCCGAATCGGGAAAATATCTGGAATTTTCCAGTGAAATGCCGGACACTCTGGCCGATATCATCAACTATCTGGACCAACGCTACCAGTAACAGTGGCAACGCCCCTTGACCGGGCAACGAAGCCACGCTCAAATTGCAGCGACAACGGGGTCAACAATGAAACTAGTCCGCAAGGGGAAAATCTCCTATCTTCAACCCAGCCGCTTATCCACGCATATCGAAGCCGGCTTCAGCACCCGCAATGGCGGGGTCAGCAGACCCCCGTATCACTCTCTCAATCTCAGCTTCGGAACGGAAGATTCCCTGCCGAGCGTCGAGGGAAACCGCTCGAACTTCACCCGCAGCTTTGATCTCTCCCCACATCAATTGCTGACGGTTACTCAGGTTCATGGCAGCGACATCCTTCTCCTTGATGAACCAAACCCCGACCTGACCCACTTCCTGTCGGTCGAAGTCGATGCCATTGTCACCAACCAGCCGGGGATCATGATCGGCGTTCTAACCGCCGACTGCCTGCCGATTCTCCTCTGGCATCCCGAAGAAAAGATCATCGCTGCGATTCACGCCGGTTGGCGCGGTGCCGCCAACGGCCTGATTGCCAAAACCGTTAAAACCATCCAGCAGAACTTCAACTGTTCAGCGGCCGACTTGCAAGCCGCTATCGGCCCGGGAATCGGCGCACACAAGTATGAGGTTGACCGCCAGGTCCGTACCGCCTTCCGCGAAGGCAGCGGGTTCTGGGATGAGATCACAACAGAGACCCGGCTCGGGCACTGGCAACTCAATTTACCGCTCAGTTGCCGCCTGCAGTTGGAACAGGCCGGACTGGCAACGGAATCGATTGAGGTTGCTGAGCAATGCACCTGCTGTCATCCTGAGCTGTTCTTTTCCTATCGGCGGGACAAGGGAATGACCGGACGCCAGATCGGATTTTTAAAATTAAATTAATGTCTAAACAAAGGCCTCGCTGTTCACAGCGAGGCCTTTGTTCATTTTTGCTCGTTTATTTTTTCGATTTTGCTTTTTTAACAATTTTTTTGCACGAGCACAGATCGATTCAGATTTCTGTCAGAGACAGCTCCTATACTCCGGGCTATCAAAACACCATCAGCCTGTTGGCGTGGCCAAAACAGGTTCCGGAGGGGGGGAAGCCCCCAGCATTTCTCAGATGCTGGGGGCTTT
>PKUG01000097.1 GCA_002869665.1 Desulfuromonas sp.
AAATCATCGACATCCAGGCCAAAGATCAAACGTTCCTTGGCAGTTCCTTGCATCAACTCCTCCGACTAAGTCCACAACCGTTCTCGGTATCGATAGCGAAAATCTTCTATTAATTATTCTCAGCTGCCGCCGGCTTTACGCCAGGGCCGCATCCACCAGTTGCTGCAATTTCTTCGCTGCGCCAGCCAGCGGCACCAGGCTCTGCTCGCCGTCTACCCGCTTCTTCAATTCGACATTGCCGTCCTTGAGCGCTTTCGCGCCGACGGTGACGCGCAGGGGGATGCCGACCAGATCGGCGTCCTTGAACTTGATCCCCGGCCGTTCGTCACGATCGTCGAGCAGCACTTCAATCCCCATGTCGAGCAATTCGGCATAGAGCTTTTCAGCCGCCTCGCGCACCTCATCATCCTTCGCACTGAGCATCAAAATCTGCACCTGGAAGGGCGCCAGCGGCATCGGCAGCATCATGCCGTTTTCATCGTGATTCTGCTCGATCGCTGCCGCAACCGTCCGGCCGACGCCAATCCCGTAGCACCCCATAACCAGCGGAATCGATTTTCCCTGGGCGTCGAGAACCGTCGCATTCATAGCGTCGGAATACTTGGTCCCGAGCTTGAATACGTGACCGACCTCGATCCCGCGCCAGCTCTCGAACTTGCCGCCGTCACAGCGCGGGCAGGGGTCACCGGCCACCGCCTGGCGCAGGTCAGCAAAACGACTGACCTTGAAGTCGCGCTCAACGTTGGCCCCGGTGTAGTGGACATCGACGGCATTGCCGCCGACGACAAAGTCGGCCATCCCCATCACCTCGGTATCGGCGATGACTTTGATCTTCAGGCCGATCGGCCCGGCGAATCCTGCCGGCGCGCCGGTCACCTCGCGAACGATGGCATCTTCCGCCATCAGCACCCAGTCGACATTGAGCAGGTTGTTCAGCTTGATCATGTTCAGTTCACGGTCGCCGCGCAGCAGCACTGCCAGCACCTCATCATCGGAGGTCTGAACAATCAGCGTCTTGACCAGCTTCTCGGCGGGAACCTTCAGGAACGCCGCGACCTCTTCGATCGTCTTCTGATCCGGGGTATCGATCTTCTGCAGCTCGGCCGTCGCTTCCGGCATCTTCAGATCACGATAGATCAGTTCGGCCTTCTCGACGTTGGCGGCATATTCGCAGGTATCACATGAGACGATGCCATCCTCGCCCGACTCGGCCAGAACCATGAACTCGTGGGAGAAGCTGCCGCCGATCGCCCCGCTGTCCGCCTCGACGGCGCGGAACTTCAGCCCGCAGCGGTTGAAAATATTGCGATAGGCCTGGTACATCTTGCTGTACGACTTGTCCGCACCCTCGTCGTTCAGGTCGAAGGAATAAGCGTCCTTCATGATGAATTCACGCCCGCGCATCAGGCCGAAACGGGGGCGGATCTCATCGCGGAACTTGGTCTGGATCTGATACAGGTTGAGCGGCAGCTGACGATAAGAATTCACCGTATTGCGGACGATGTCGGTCACCACCTCTTCGTGGGTCGGTCCCATGCAGAAATCGGTCTCCTTGCGGTCCTTGAAACGCAGCAGCTCCTTGCCATACTTCTCCCAGCGCCCCGACTCCTGCCACAGCTCCGCCGGATTGGCCATCGGCATCAGGCACTCGATAGCGCCCGCCTTGTTCATCTCCTCGCGGATGATCTGCTCCATCTTGCGCACCGAGCGCAGACCAAGCGGCATATAATTATAGACACCGGCAGCGACCTTGCGGATCATTCCGGCGCGCATCATCAGCTGATGACTGATGACCTCGGCGTCCGAAGGGGTTTCTTTCAGGGTCGGCAGAAGATATTGAGAGTAGCGCATGGAAAAGTCCCGTTCCTTCTATGAATTGATGACGGCCGCGAGGGCGGCCAGGTTTCGATTTCAGCGAAAGTAGGGAAAACTAACCCGTTTTCTCTCGAAAAGCAAGATGGTAGGCAGCGCCGGGAAGGGCCTGACCGGGCAGGAGCGGACCTTCACACCAGGTATTTGAGTGCCAGCAGCAACAGCAAAATCGCCATGCCGATGGAGAAGGTCCGCTCATCGACGTAGTTTTTCAGCACCGCCCGGCCGATCCGGGTGCCGACAACCGCCGCGACATAAGCGGGCGCCAGGCGGTAGAGATAGCTGACCTCGACCATGCCGCTGCCGGTGAAAAAGATCGCCTTGAAGATATTCATGGAAAGGTGGATCGCTGCCACCGTCCCGACCAACTGCAGCCGGTTGAGAGAATAAAACTGGCCGAAGCGGAAGAAGAAGACCCCACCGCTATGCATCAGCACAGAAAGGATCCCGCCACAAACCGGGTAGAGCGGTTGCGGCAGCAGGGCGCGGGTCTGATCGGTCTGGCGCAGGATATTGACGGCGAAAAAGATCAGCAACAGGGCGTAAGCAGTCTCGAACAGCTCCGGATTAACCAGGCTGATGACAACAAAGCCGATCAGCAACCCCGGCAAGGAGAGCAGAAAACCCTTGCGGTAGACACGCCGGTCGATATCGCGACGATACCAGAAGGTCTTCGACCCGGCGGTGAACAGGAACACCAGCCCCGCCACCCCCAAAGCCTCGGTCAGCGGCATCATGAAGCCGAGCAGCGGCGTCAGCACCAGCCCGGCGCCGAAACCGAAAACCGAGGTCACCAGAGCGCTGAAGAAAGAGAGTAGAGAAATGAGCAGTAAATCCATAGACACAGAAGATTCTGAAAAAAGGAGTTTTTACCCGCCCAGGAAGATCCGAAACAGACCAGCTCAGGCCACAGCATCCTACACCAGAGGTCCGCGTTGAGAAAGCCAAGACACTCACGACCGTTTCGAGACACAGTAGTAAATAAAAGTGACACCATGTAGAATAAACAAGCGGCGGAAACCGAAAAGCAACTCATCAAAAACACCCTACAGAATTGGGAAAATTCTGCTTTAATTGCCCCATGAATGAACACGCACTGATAACCTTGGCGATGATTCTGGTTGCCGGGATAGCCTGTCAATGGCTGTCCTGGCGGGTCCGTTTGCCTGCCATTATTTTTCTTCTGCTCTGCGGCGTCCTCGCCGGGCCGATCCTGCAACTACTGAACCCGGATCAGTTGTTCGGCGAGCTGTTGTTTCCGATAATCTCCCTGTCGGTCGCGGTGATCCTCTTTGAAGGCAGCCTGACCTTGAAGTTCAGCGACATTCCCGGGCTGGAGAAGGTGATCCGCAACCTGATCACCCTCGGCACCCTGATCAGCTGGGGAATCACCGCCCTGGCAACCCGCTTTCTGCTCGACTTCTCCTGGGAAATCTCCCTGCTCTTCGGCTCCATCATGGTCGTCACCGGCCCGACAGTGATCATGCCGATGATCCGGACCGTCAGACCCAAAGAGAGCATCGCCAATATCCTCCAATGGGAAGGGATTCTCATCGACCCGATCGGCGCTATCCTCGCAGTCCTGACGTATGAAATCATTATCGCCGGCGGGATGGAGGGGGGACTGACGAGCGGGCTGCTGGTTTTCGCCAAGATCGTGCTGATCGGCCTCGGTCTCGGCGTCTGCAGCGCGCTGCTGTTTTCCTGGCTGGTTCGCGGCCATCGGGTTCCCCAATACCTGCACAACGTCATTGCCCTGGCGCTGGTCTGCGGCAGCTTTGCCGTCTCGAACATACTGGAAGCGGAGTCCGGCCTGCTGACCGTCACGGTGATGGGTCTCTGGCTGGCCAACGTCAAAGACATTGACCTCGAAGACCTGCTCGACTTCAAGGAGAGCCTCAGTCTGCTGCTGATCTCGGCGCTCTTTATCATCCTTGCCGCGCGCCTCGATCTCGACAGCTTTTTCGCCCTCGGCTGGCCGGCGCTCGGCGTGTTCGCTGCGATCCAGTTTCTCGCCCGGCCCCTGAGTATCCAGCTCTCCGCTATCGGCTCAAAACTGAGCATGGCAGAACGCCACCTGCTCTCCTGGATCGCCCCGCGCGGGATCGTTGCCGCCGCGATCACGGCGCTGTTTGCCATCAAGCTTGAAAATATTGGTTACCTCAATGCGCCACAGCTGGTTCCCCTGACGTTCATGGTCATCATCGGCACGGTTCTGCTGCAGAGCACCACCGCCGGGCCGATTGCCCGCTACCTGGACGTTGCGGAACCCGAACCCAAAGGCTTCCTGATTATCGGCGCCAATCTGGTTGCCCGCAAACTGGCTCAGGCGCTGGAGGAGCAGGGATTCCGCTCCGTGCTGACCGACCAGAACTGGTCTGCCGTCAGCGAGGCAAAACTTCTCGGCCTCCAGGCCTACTGGGGCAGTCCGGTTTCGGAGCATGCCGAACGCCACCTCAACCTGATCGGCATCGGCCACCTCATGGCCATGACTTCAAACCAGGAGCTGAACGCGCTGGCGACACATTATTATCGGCTGGACTTCGAAGCGAACCGAATTTTTGTTATTCGTCCGCAAATTCAAGGGAAGGAGACCAACGGAGACAAAAGCGACTTTAAATACGCCGGCAATTTTCTCTTTGATGAGAACACGACGTTCCAGCGGCTGGAGAAGCTGTTGCTGCAGGGCGCTGAGATCAAGGCAACCCAGCTGACAGAAGAGTTCGGTTTTGCCGACTACCGAAAAATGAACCAGGGGCAGCGAATCCCCCTCTTCGCCATTGATGACAAAAAACAGATCCACATCTTCTCATCTGGCAATAATTTTACGCCGCAGGAAGACTGGACCCTGCTCGCGCTGGAAACCAGACCGGGCCAAGCCGTCGGCTAAGAGTAGCCCGCGATAAAAACCATTAAAATTGCTTTTCTTCCGCCCCGCGATTATCCTGCCGCCATGAAGAAGCGCGGCAGAAAACCATCCCGGAAATCACTCGACAAAGTCATGGCGACCTTCGCCCAGCTCGAAGCGAACCCGGACGAGCAGTTCGACCAGCGCCGTGGCGGGCGGCCGGTCGCGGCCAAGGAGCTGAGCAGTCGCCAGAACCGCGACCTGTTCCGCAAGTGCGTCGAGTACGACTTCGATTACCTGATGGGGCTCAAGTTCGCCGCGCCGCGCGAAACCCTGCAGGACCTGCTCCCCCAGTCACTTCTCGGCCGCGCCCAGAACGGCCACGGCTGGTTCATGGATGAGGACGGCCTGCCACTGAAGTTTGTCGACGCGACCTTCGACCAGATTTGCACCATCCTCGAAAACCACACTCCCCAGCTTGCCAACCTCAAGGTCCGCGCCCGGCGTAACGCCCAGATCGAGCGCCTGCAACATCAGGTTCTGGCGCACATCGACCAACCACGGCTGAGACTGGAAGACGCCGCCGGCCCGCTGTTCGGGGTCGATTTCCTCGCCGGACGCGAAGTGGACACCCGCGCCTTGCTGACCGGGATGCTGCTCGCCGCGGCGATGGACAGCTATCGCTGGCGGATGGAGATCCTCGACCAGCGCCCCGACACCTTCGCCGGTACTCCGCTCGAACTGGGCGGCGGCGAGTTCTTCGCCGTCAATCGCGAACGCTATGCGCAGAGCGGACTGATAAATAATGGGGAGCAGGTTTTCAGCGATGTTCAGCTCGACGAATTGAGGGGACTGGAGGTCCTCTTTTCGGAGGACAAGGAATACAGCTATCCGCGCTGCGACCAGGCCTATTTCCGCCGCGCCGACGGCCTGGGGATCAGCGATGACCTGGCCATGCTCTACATCGGCAAAATCTACGGCTACGACGCCATGCTCGGCGCCTTCCTCATGGACGCCGTCGATTCCTACGACAAGTTCCTGCTCCGTTTTCACCCTGGCGGCATGGACAGCCACATCGCCGCCACGATCAACAGGGCGCGCACGGAACGCGGGCTCCCGCCGCTCGTCGCCGCGGACGAAATCCACAAACTGATCCACTTCGCCGCCAAACGTAACACCCCGGGCACCCTGCTCTCCTCGTCGCACCGCCGCTTCATCCAGTACGAAGACAAATCCGAGCTACCGACCCTGCTCCATCACTGGGCTTTTCTTCAGGAACAGCCACTGAAACCGATCAAGCTCGGCTTCGGCCGCGTCGAGGCGAAGAAGTTCTACCACACGGCCACGGAGCGTTTCTACAGTTGCGGCATCTTTGTCAGGGAAGCAATCTTCCGGTGAGTTGCAGGACGCGCCATGACATATTTTTTACAAACCTTTGACCCCCTCATGACCACTCCTTCAGGCTCCCATGCTCTACTGCGTCCAGAGAGCACACACGCCGAAAGGAGAAACCCATGAACCGTTCCACCCGCAGAATCATCGAAACCCTGGCCGTCATCCTGATCGCCCTGATCCCCCTGAGCAGCCTGGCGCTGGCCGGCAAACCGCTGGTCAATTGCAACCTGACCCTCGACCGCGATATCCTCCCCGCCGGCCGCAATGAAACGACCGTCATCAAGGTGACCCTCGATGTCCCCGAGATCCCGCGCGAAGAGGAGCGCCCCCCCGTCAACCTGACCCTGGTCATCGACCGCTCCGGCTCCATGTCCGGCCAGAAGCTGGCCAAGGCCCGCGAGGCGGCGATCACCGCTCTGCGCATGCTCGGGCCACGGGACATCTTCTCCCTGGTCGCCTATGACGACCGGGTCGAAACCCTGATTCCGCCACAATACGCGGCCAATCAAAAATGGATGGAAGCACGCATCCGCGCCATCGATTCCGGCGGCAACACCGCCCTGTTCGGCGCCGTCAGCCAGGGTGCGGCGGAGGTCCGCAAGAACCTCGAACGCGGCTACATCCACCGCCTGATTCTGCTCTCGGACGGCCTCGCCAATGTCGGCCCGAGCAGCCCGGCCGACCTCGCCCGCCTCGGCTCCGCCCTGCTCAAGGAAGGGATCTCGGTTTCGACCATCGGCGTCGGTAACGACTTCAACGAGGACCTGATGACCCAGCTCGCCGAGCGCAGCGACGGCAACCATTACTTTGTCGAATCGAGCCGCGACCTGCCGCGCATCTTCGCCTCTGAACTGGGCGACGTGCTCAGCGTCGCCGCCCGCCGGGTCATCATCGAGATCGACTGCCCCGACGGTGTACGCCCGCTGCGCATCATCGGCCGCGACGGCCGGATTCGCGACAACCGCGTCGAACTCCATCTCAACCAGCTCTATGGCGGGCAGGAGAAATATGCTTTAATTGAGGTCGCAGTCGACCCGGGTCGCGCCGATGAAAGCCGCCAGCTCGCCGCCGCCCGTTGCGCCTACGAAAACGCCCTGACCAGCAGCGCCGAAGAGTCCCGCTCCGAGATTCACATCGCCTTCTCCAGCAGCGATGAAGATGTCATCCGTTCGGCGAACAAGGGGGTCCAGCAGGCACTGATCGAAAACGAAATCGCCGAAAGCCGCGACAAGGCCCTCGACCTCTACAACGAAGGGCGCAAGGACGAGGCCGTCGCCGAACTGCAGCAGAGCAAAGAAAAGATCCAGACTCGCAGCAGCGCCCTCGGCTTCAGCGACCTGGCTGACGAAGCCCAGGAGCTGGAGCAGGATGCCGAAGCTTTTGCCGCCCCGGTCCTGCCGAGCCCGGTCAAGAAAGCGATTCGCTCGGAAAGCTACAAAGTCCGCAGCCAGCAGAAGGACTATTGATCGCTACCGCAGCCTGACTGAAAGACATGATCACCCCCTCTCCCCTGGCGGGAGAGGGTTGGGGTGAGGGGGAAGGTTTCAACTCCCACCGATCACCCCCATCCTGACATTCCCCCATCTAGGGGGAAGGAACTCATTTTCCGACGAAGAGACACATGCTCAACTCGAAACGGATCATCCTCGCCTGGCTCCTGCTGCTCATCCCCACCCTGCTGCTGGGGATCGGCGCATTGCGTCTACTGCGCAGCGAGGATGCCCGTTTGCTCGCGGCCAGCCGGACTGCCGCCGAAGATCGCGCGGCCGCCATCGTCGCGAATATCGATCTCGCCGTGGCCGAGGTCGAGGATGGCCTGCTCGAAGCCCTGCGCAGCTTCTCTCCGGCCGATCTTGAAGATCAGCTCGACAGCTGGCAGCGCACCAACCCCCTGGTCCGCAACACCTTCATCTGGCAGGCGGGGCAGCTGACCTGGCCCGACCCGGATTTCCCGGCCAACTTCGAAGAGGAAGCCTTCATTCGCCGCTACCAGCCATTGTTCGAGAACGGCAGTGACTGGCTGGCGCCCGCTCCCGATGTCATCCCCGCCCCGGCAGCAGCTCCGACCAGGGACATTTTTACCAGCCGCAAGGAGCTGCGCGAACTGGCCCAGCAGGCTCCGCCGGCCCCGGCAGCTGATTACTTGCGTTCCGCCGCCCCGGCCAGCGAGGAGCTGGCCATGGCCGACGCCGAACCGGTCACCCAGGCCGCTGCCAAACCCAGTCGCCTTGACGGAGAGAGTGGCTGGCGCAGCTGGTACGCCGACGACCAGCTCCACCTGATCGGCTGGTTCTCCCCGACGGACAGCGATCGCCGTTACGGTGTCGAAGTCGAGATGATGGCCCTGCTCAGCCGCCTGCTGGTGAACCTGCCGCCCCAGCCCCCCGCAGGAGAGCG
The DNA here is from genome assembly GCA_002869665.1 of Desulfuromonas sp. Lineage (GTDB taxonomy): Bacteria > Desulfobacterota > Desulfuromonadia > Desulfuromonadales > Geopsychrobacteraceae > PKUG01. Next base: position 8,513 of record PKUG01000097.1, read on the forward strand.
CATTGCCCTGCTCGACGGCAGCGGTGCCATCTTCCATCAGGTCGTCAGCCCGAGCCCGGAGGCGGAGACGATACCCTTCATCAGCCTCACACTCACCAGTCTGCCCCACTGGCGACTGGCGATTTATGGTGATCCTGCTGCGGCCTCTTCCAGCAGCATCTTACTGTTTGGTTCCCTGCTCATCGGCACCTTCGTTGTCGCCATTCTTCTCGGCGGTGCGCTGCTGCTCCGCCAGGTCTACCGCGAACAGCGTGACGCCCGGCAAAAGACCTCTTTCGTCTCCAACGTCTCGCACGAGCTGAAGACTCCACTGACCACTATCCGCATGTACGCCGAGATGCTCGCCGAGGGGAATATCGGCGACCACGACAAGCAGCAACGCTACCTGCACACCATTGTCAGGGAGAGTCAGCGGTTGACCCGGCTGGTTGGCAATATTCTCGATTTCAGCCGCCTGGAACAGGGGCGCCGCAGCTACCGCAGCGAAGAGATCGACCTCACCGAACTGCTCGCTGAATTGCTCGCCACCCAGCAGGTGCGCCTCGACGAAGCCGGTTTGCGGCTGACCCGCGACTTCACCCCCGGACTGCCGCCGTTGAATGGCGACCGCGATGCTATCGAACAGATCGTCCTCAACCTGCTCGACAATGCGGTCAAGTACGCCACCGAAGGGGAACGACTCGAACTCGACCTGACCGAGGACGACGGCTGGCTGCTGGTGCGCCTGCGCGATTACGGCCCCGGCATCCCCGCCGCCCATCGCAAGCGGATCTTCGACAAGTTCCACCGGGTCGACAATTCCCTGACCACCAGCCGCCAGGGTTCCGGCCTCGGCCTGAGTATCGCCCGCCAACTCGCCGAAGGGCTCGGCGGCCGTCTCGATTACCGCCCGGTGAGCGGCGGCGGCAGTTGTTTTGAACTGCGCCTGCCGGTCAGAAAGGTTGCGCGATGAGCAAGACACATATCCTGATCGCCGAAGATGATATCAACCTGCGCCAGGGGCTGTGCGATCTGCTTGAGGCCGAGGGCTACCGGGTTACGGCCGTCGCCGATGGCGCCGCCGCCCTCAACGCCTGGCAGCAGGAACGCCCCGGCCTCGCCCTGCTCGACGTGATGATGCCGGAAAAGAGCGGTTTCGACGTCTGCCGCGAGATCCGCCGTACCGACGCCCTGCTGCCGATCATCCTGCTCACCGCCAAAGGGGAAGAGATCGACAAGGTGATCGGACTGGAACTCGGCGCCGACGATTACATCACCAAGCCGTTCGGCCTCCATGAGCTGCGCGCCCGCATCGCCGCTGTCCTGCGCCGCGCCCAGGCAGCGAACGGCGTCGAGAGCAGCTGCCGCGACAACACCGATTGCTTCGCTATCGGCAGTGCGCAGATCAACCGTAAGACCTACGAAGTCGAACTCGATGGTAAGGTCCAGAGCCTGAGCGGACGTGAGCTGACCCTGCTGGATTACTTTGTCCAGCGCCGGGGGGAAGTGATCAGCCGCAATGATCTTCTCAACGCCGCCTGGGGGGTCGATTACTACGGTACCACCCGCACCCTCGACCAGCATATCGCCCAACTGCGAAAAAAAATCGAACCCGACCCCGCTTCCCCGCGCTATCTCCTGACCGTCCACGGCATCGGCTACAAACTCTCACCCCCCACCGGTTGACAGGCTCCCGAGGCTGCCGGATACTTATAGCAAGAGTATTCTGCAGGATTCAGCAGGGGCTTTAAATGGCAAGGCAAGCAGACACCGCGTCAGCGGCAGACATCAGAAATGAAAAGACCGGTTTCAGAACTGTTGCACAGCTCTTCGCTATCCCCCTGTGCGTTCTGCTGCTGTTCGGCTGCGCCCGTGAATCCGGGCATGACACCTCAACTGAGAGCGAAATCTACGTACCGCCGGCGCTGCAGGTTGATATTGCACCGCAGCCGCTCCCTGACGCACTCGCCCCTATCGTTGGAAAAACACCCCGCGAACTGCTGCTGGATCACCTGACCCCGCCGGAAAACACCACCGGGCTACTGATCCGTGGCGCGCCGGTACACCCCGAAGCGCTGTTGCCGCTCTATCAAGGTGGGGATGCCGGACTGCTGTGGACAAACCGCGATGCCATTTACCAGTTCCTCGTCGCCCTGGAGAATATTGCCGATGACGGCCTGGACGCCGCCGACTATCACTACCCCCTGCTCCTCAAACTTACCGCGCAACTGGAAACGATGGAGAAACCGCCAACCGGGCTGCTCGCCGATCTCGACCTGCTATTGAGTGACGGCCTGATCCGTCTCGCCGATCATCTGCAGCGCGGCAAGATCGACCCCTTCAGCCTCGACAATGACTGGAAGCTGGATCGCCCCCAACTGCCCCAGAAACTGGGTACTGAAAGAATGACAGCGGCAATCGCCGCCGCCGATATCACCGGCCTGATTGATGATTTGCGCCCGCAGAGTGATCTCTACCAGCGGCTGCGCCGGGCGCTGGCCGACTATCGCAGCATCGCCGCCCGTGGCGGCTGGCCGCAGGTCCCCGCCGGACCGGCGCTGAAACCGGGAATGACCGACGCACGGATCGTCCCCCTGCGCCAGCGCCTGGCCGCGACCGCCGATCTGGATGACGCCAGCGGCGACAACCCGCTGTTCGACGAGGAACTGGAACAGGCGGTCAAGCATTTCCAGGCGCGCAACAGTCTGCCCGATGACGGAATCGTCGGCGCAAAAACCCTGGCCGCGCTCAATGAACCGGTCAGCGAAAGAATCCGCAGCCTGCAGGTCAACCTTGAACGCGCGCGCTGGATGCTGCAGACCTTTCCCGAACGCTTCGTGCTCGTCGATCTCGCCGGTTTCAGGGTTCAGTATCTGGTCGGCGGCCACCCCGTATTCTCAAGTCGCGTCCAGATCGGTCGGATCGGCCGGAAAACACCGCTCTTCAAAGGCGACATCTCCTACCTGGTGCTCAACCCTACCTGGACCGTTCCGCGCAGCATCTTCCGCAAGGATCTGCTGCCGGAGATCAAGGCCAACCCCGATTACCTGGCCGAGAAAAAACTGCGCATCCTGACCCCCGGCAGCAAAGAGGAAATCCCTGCCGACAGCATCGACTGGACGAAGTACCCGCAGAAACGTTTCCCCTATATTCTGCGTCAGGACCCCGGACCACAGAACGCCATGGGGCGGATCAAGTTCATGCTTCCCAACAGCCGGGCGATCTACCTCCACGACACCCCGAGCAAGTCGCTCTTCGATGCCGAAACCCGCGCCTTCAGCTCCGGCTGCATCCGCGTTGAACACCCCTTCGAACTGGCGGAACGCATCCTCGAAAGTGAAGAATGGGACCAGGCCGCGCTGCAGAGCGTGATCGAATCGGGCGAGCAGAAAGAGGTCATTCTGCCCAAGCCGATCCCCGTCCTCTTTGCCTACTGGACGGCCGACGTCGCCGATGACGGCAGCGTCATCTTCAAAAAAGACATCTACGACAAGGACAAAAAAGTCTTGAACAGTTTGACGTCCCGGTTTAGAATCCCGCCCCAAACGTAAACTAACTTCGCAGAAACAATACCTTAGCTCATTAAAATCATCACACAACACATCGAATGACACATACCAGCCCATTGACAACCGACCCGGAGTCTCCGGCACAGCCGGACCGCAGGCGCCTGTGCAAGGCCCTGCTGACCGTACCGCTACTCGTCTCCGTCGCTCCGATCACCACCCTGGCCAGTCTCGCTCCCGAGCGCAAACTCTCCTTCTACCACACTCACACCGGGGAGGAACTGTCGCTTACCTATCACAAAAACGGCAGCTACATCCCGGCGGCGCTTGAGCAGATCAACCACTACCTGCGCGATTTCCGTTGCGACGAAGTCCACCAGATCGATCCGAAACTGATGGACATTCTCCATGATCTGCAGCAGGCCGCGGGGAACCCGAACGGAACCTTCGAAGTCATCTCCGGGTATCGTTCCCCCGAAACCAACGGCAAATTGCGCCAAAAGTCGAACGGTGTGGCCAAGAAGAGCCTGCACATGCAGGGGATGGCCATCGACATCCGCCTCGACGGCACCAGCACCAAAAAAGTCCGCGATCTGGGGATGCAATTGAAGCGCGGCGGCGTCGGCTTCTACGCCTCCTCCGACTTTGTCCACCTCGACACCGGCCGGGTGCGACACTGGTAAAAACCGAACCCTCCTCAGCAGGCCGAAAAACACAACGCTCTATCCCTTTGACAATTCATGATCCCCGCGTTAAATTTTCACAGGGAATTAACAGGGGGGATCAATGGACACATAAACAACAAGCCATCCGAATCAATTGAAGCGGATGGCTTGTTTTGTTTTGGCTTTCGTTAAACTCCGTAAACAGAAGTTCCCCCTCGTTGGAAACCCGATTATAACTGCAATCCGTTATTATGCTGCATACAACAAAACATTACGCGGAGCGGATTATGATTGCAAAATCGACATTTACTATTGGCATTTCGACCCCAAAATGCTCTTAAAATTCTGTTTTTGAGCAGTCTTTGGACTTTTACAGCATGTCGTATAATCTTTGGAGACACTCATGACTGATAAACGACCCCATCAAGATGAAGATGTGCTGTTTTGCCGGCTCAGCCATGACTTTGCAAACAACCATCCCAAAACAGTCGAAAAGCTTTCAGGGCACCAATTAGCCTATTCCATCGCCGGTCTAGTTCTAGGTGTTATTTGTATTCTTGGAGGAATCGCACTGTTTATGAACGGCATCACAGGTTCGACGAGTTGGACAGCAAAAATTATCGGAGCTGAAAGCAATATTTCTGACGCAGCACCGGGTGCCATCCTCTTCATTGTGGGTCTGTTTGTTGTGCTAGTAACACGTTACAAAATGCATATTCACAAATAACAATGGCTAACAACACCATCAACTCGAAAAGCGAAAAGGGGACAGGCTGCTTTTCCCCAGTGTCAATGTGTAGCCCTGACCCTTGTGTTGCGTATCCCAACGAAATCAATTGGCTTAAAAGAATCCGTCTTTGTAAAAGCTTCGGTCTAGAGTCAGAGGTGGTCAACCTTTTGGGAGCAAATGAACTTTCAATGCTCAACAAAGAAGGGTTGGGAATTTAACAAAAACAGCTAACATGAACCGTTAAACGTGAAGAAGAATGGATTACGAGAACATACTCCCAAAGGCCCTTGCTAAACTGTTCCCTGAGCAAGGCGTCAGGGCTGAAGTCGAATCAATTCTCTCAGCATACGGCACTGAGAAATTTCACCGCGAGGGAGCACGAGTCAAGACGGCCATACTCAAGGTAGCAGGAAATAAACTTGAGGAAATCAAACGGTGCACTGAAATAGCATGCTGTGACTACCGCGATATCCTATGTATGGCCGAATACCCAAATCAATCTGGACGATGGGGCCTAAAAGCTAAGAACCCTGAGACATATAAGAAACTGGTCCAGAAGGGCTTGAACCAACATAAGAAATGGCTCGAAAGCATTCAAGCCGTTTAACCAAGGAATCCACCGGATTTGTTACACGCTGCGTATTTAGAAAACTCGGTGACACCTATCGCTAAACATAAAGATATGAGAACGATCCTTCTACTCATTTGCCTGCTCGTACCTTGTTGGTCATTTGCTCACGCGGAGGAACTGCCAACACCTGAACACGTTGCTGATTTTGTTCTCAATTGCGACACACTTGACCAACTAAAAAAGACACACGACATAAACGCTTCTAAGGCGGCAAGTTGTCTCTTCAATGCCCTGCCTTATGCCACAAAAAACGATCAAATCTGGGAGGCACTATTAAAGCTCAGATGCTGGTTTGATGGAGCCGCCCATGAAGAATACGGCGACATGGCACATGCGGTTTTCACCGAACACCCGAGGGTGTTTTACACGCGCTTCCTAGCTGGTGATTCCAGAGCTATCATTCTAACCCAAGATTCATTTATTCCAGGCACCTGGACTGCCAACGAAAGCCTGGAAGAAGAAAATCGCTTAACACCTATTATCTTAGGTGCACTAGAAAAAGCGGTAATGGGCCTCAAAGCCATTCGACCACCCAGTTACGAATATGACCAGCGAGCATTGCATGATGCTTATATGGCTAGAACAGAGGCACTTCTTAAAGAGTGGCCAGTTCTTAGAGAAAATCTTCTTTTATCTATTCAGAAGTGAAAAGGGGACAGAATTATTTTCTGTCCCCCTTTTCTTATTCTGACCTGTTCAACAGCCTGTTAATTCAAGCCTTGACTTCCTTCTTCCGCGGCTTCTCCCCCCGCCGTTCCCAGAGAAAATAGAGCAGCGGAATCACGATCAGGGTCAGCAGCGTCGAGGCGAAGGTGCCGAAGATCAGGGCCAGGGCGAGGCCGCCGAAGACCGGGTCGCTGATCATGACCGCCGAGCCGAACATGATCGCCAGAGCGGTGAGCAGAATCGGCCGGAAGCGGACCGCGCCGGCGTGGAGGACCGATTCTTCGAGGTCGTATCCCTGGCGGCGATAATCGAGGATGAAGTCGATCAGCAGCAAGGAGTTACGCACGACGATCCCGGCCAGGGCGATGAAACCGATCATCGAGGTGGCGTTGAACGGCATATCGAAGAGCCAATGCCCCGGGAAGATACCGATCAGGGTCAGTGGAATCGCGCCCATGACGATGATCGGCAGGATGAACGACTGGTAGTAGGCGACCAGCATCAGGTAGATGAAGACCAGAGCGACAATGAAGGCGGCGCCGAGGTCGCGAAAGACGTCGAGAGTCAGGCGCATGTCACCGCCCCAGAGCAGCTGGTGGTGGGTGATATCGTCCGGCTGCGAGGCGACGAACCCGAGGTTCGAGGTTGTCAGCTTGACGCCGTTGGGGAGCGTCGTGCCGTCGTACATGGAATTGAGCGTCAGGGTCGCGTAGACCGGGCTGACGTTGAGCATGTCGCCCATAACGAAGACCACCTGGTGCTGGTCGCGGGTTTCGATCGGCTTGGCGACACTGGAGGGGACGATATCGACGATCCCGGCCAGCCCCACCTGCTGCCCCATCTGGTTGGTCACCGTCAGGTCGAGCACCTGCTGAATCCGTGCCCGGTCGGGACGTTCGAGACGCAGGATGAGCTTGACCGGCTCCGGGCTGTCAAGTCCATGAAGGGCACCGATTTCGGCACCAGCGACATAATCGTGAACCAGCTTGGCGACCTGGGCCGGAGCCACGCCGGCGGCCATGGCCTTTTGCTGATCGACGCGGATGATGTACTCGGGCGCCGTCGCCGTGACCGAATCGTCGATATTGATCATGCCGTAGATATGGCTGAAGTCATCCTTGATCAGGTCGGCCGTTTCGCGCAGGGTCTCGTAGTCCGGCCCGTAGAGCTCCGCGAGCACCTGGGAACGAACCGGCGGTCCCGGCGGGGTCAGGAACAGCTTGATCCGCGCCGTGGGAAATTCCTCACGCACAGACGCCAGTGATTCCCAGATTTCCGTCGCCACGACGCTGGTATGCGGCCGGTGGTGGCGATCGACGGTATTGATGACAACCTGCGCCAGGTTCGCCCCGCGGCGCACGGCGTCACCGCGTACCATACCGGAGAAGGTCAGCGGCCCGGGGACACCGAGATAGGTCTCGTAATCGACTATATAAGGGCTCTTGGCCAGCACGCGGCCGACCGCCAGGGCCACCCTATTGGTCTCGTCGAGCGCGGTTCCGGCCGGGGTATCGATCTCGAACATGAAGGTATCGACGTTGCCGTCCGGAAGCATCTGCAGGTTGACGCCGAGGGGACTGAGGGCTCCGTTCATCCCGGAGGGGCGGACGAACTGCCAGGCCGGCATGAGCATCGACAACGCCAGCAGGACAATGACGAAGAGGAAGAAGAAAGAGCGAATCCAACGATTTTCGAGGATCGGCTTGAAGGTGGCGATGTAGCCCCGGTGCATGAAATCCTGCTCTTCGGCGTCCCGCTCTTCCATGTCGGGCTGGGCCTTCGCCGCATGGCGGGCCGCCTTGCTGCGCAGCCAGCGCACGGCGATATAGGGGACGACGATATCCGCCATCAGCAGCGAGGTGAGCATGGCGACCGGGACGTTGATCGGGATCGGGCGCATGAAGGGGCCCATCATCCCGGTGACGAAGATCATCGGCAGGAAGGCAACAATGACCGTGAAGGTCGCCATGATCGTCGGGTTGCCGATCTCGTTGGTAGCATGAACAATCAGAGAACCGAAGTCGCGAACCGAACTCTTCACCTTCTCGACGTGGCGGTGGATATTCTCGACGACGACGATGCCGTCATCCACCAGCAGACCGAGGGAGAGGATCAGGGCGAACAGCGAAATCCGGTTGATCGTCTGGCCGGTGATCCAGCCGACACCGAGGACGACGAAGAGGATCAGCGGAACGGTCAGGGTGATGATCGCCGCTTCACGCCAGCCGAGGAACAGCCAGAGGATCAGCGCGACGACACCGATGGCCACAGCCAGGTGTTCCATCAGCGTGTTGACCGCCTCGTCGGCGCGCTGGCCGTAATTGCGCGTCACCGTCACTTGCATCCCCTCCGGCAGGGCGTCGCGTTCAATGGTCTGCAGTTTCTCCAGCACCCCGTTGGCGACGGTCACCGCGTTGGCCCCGGTGCGTTTGCCGATCGCCAGGGTGACCGCCGGCACCGGCGCTCCGGCGATCGCGTCGGCCGGACCGGCGGGACCATAGGCCCGGGTCACGTAGCTGTCTTCATCCAGCGGCCCGAACTCGACAGTTGCGATGTCGTCAAGGAAGATCGGCTTCTGGTTGGCCTGGCCGATGATGACCCGGCCGAGTTCGGAAATCTCGGAGAAGGAGGCGTCGATACGCAGGGAATACTGGCGGTTGTCGTTAACCAGATCACCGGCGGGCATCACGACATTGGAGGCCTGCAGCAACTGCTGAACGCGGTCGAGGCTCAATCCGCTCGCTGCCAGCCGCTGGGGATCGACGACAATGCGCACTGCCCGCTTGTGGCCGCCGATGACATGGCTGTCGCCGACATCGGGGACGCTGCGCAGCTGTTCGAGCACCCGCTGGCCGTACTCGCGCAGTTCCATGGTGTCGTGGCGGTCGGAACTCAGGGTGATCCCGAGTACCGGCACGTCGTTGATGCCGATACTCTTGACCAGCGGCGGCGTGGCGCCCGGCGGAATCCGGTCCATGTTGCGCATCAGCTGATTGTAGAGCAGCAGCAGACTGCGTTCCTCGTCGGCGCCGACCTCGAACTGGACGGTGACCACACCCATATCGTTGATCGCATAGCCGTAGGTGTGCTCGACGTTTTTTAGCGTGGCCATCAGCGCTTCGAGGGGCTTGACCACCTGGTTGTGGATCTCATCCGGAGAGGAACCCGGGCGCATGACGAAGATCGAGGCCGCCGGGACGACGATCTCGGGATTGTAGAGTCGCGGGGTGACAACGATCGCCAGCGCGCCCCAGATCGTAATCGCCAACAGTGCAAGGACGGTGATCTTGGTCCGCATGAATGTCTTCGCCAGCCAGCCGGCGACATTCATCGGCATGTTTTTTTCCTGTCCACTCATACCCTACCCCTGGACCTTTTCTATCAAGGCGCCGTTGTAGAGATCCCCTTCAGCATTGATGATCAGCTTGTCCCCCGCGACCAGACCGGAGAGGACGACAACCCGATCAGCGGTCACGCGACCGAGACGGAGCATGCGGAAGGTCGCCCGGCCGTCGGCGTCGAGAACGAAGACACCGTCGATCCCGGCCCGGCGCTCAACCGCAGCCAGCGGAATCAGCATCCCCTTGTCTTCACCGATGGAAACTTTTACGCGCACAAAATCACCCGCGACCGCGTCGCTCTCCGGCGGCAGGTCGAGCTTGACCGTGTGTGAATGGGTCATCGGGTCGGCAGCGGCGACCAGGCGCGCAACGCTCGCCTGAACGATCTGCTCTGCTCCCCCACGACCGTTGAGAGTCACGGCCAGCGCCTGCCCGAGTTGCAACTGGTCATAGGCCTGCTGACTGACCTGCACCTGCACCTGCAGGGCACCGGCGCTCTGCAACGTCATCAGCGGCTGCCCCGGAGCGACCAGCTGGCCGACATCGATAAACTTGTTGACCACAACCGCGGCAAAGGGTGCCCGGACTTCGACGTAGGCCAGCTGTGCCCTGGCCTGTTCAAGCGCGGCGACAGCCGCGGCGCGATCCCCCTGGGCGACCTTGTAGCCCATTTCGACCTGCTGGAACTGCTGCTGCGGCACAGCCTTCTGCTGATACAGGGCCAGGAAACGCTCATAGTTGGCAGCGGCATCGGTGAGAACCGATTCCGCCTTGGCCAGGGCCGCCTGGGCCTGGCGAATGCCGGCGCGGACATCGTTCGGATCGAGGGCCAGCAGCAACTCGCCGGCTTTGACGCTCATCCCCTCATGGACCGGCAGTTTTTCCACGTACCCCATGAGCCGCGACGCGACCTGGACTTCACGGGCCGAAACGACACTGCCGGGAAAATCGGCGAACTGCGGAAAGCTCTGCTCGTTGAGGCTGACCACCTGCGCCCGCAGGGTGCCACCGGTTCCGGCAGTCTGCTCCGGCGCTGAACTGCCGCATGCGGCCAGTGCCGCGAGGAGACCAAGAAGACAGAAAATTTTGACAGCCCTGTTCCAAATCATTGCACAACTCACTTTGTCTGCGGTTGAAAGATGCTTGTTGGTTGACAGCTTACTGTGCCACCGGTCGTTCGGCGATAATCTGCGGGGTCAGCTGGCCGAGAGCCAGCAGCAGACCGGCGCGCTGCATCAACTCCTGGTAGCGGGCCAGGATCAGGTCGCTACGGGTCTTGTCCAATTGCGTCTGAATCAGCAGCAGCTCGGTCATGGTCGAGACCCCCTGCTCGTAACGCAGGCGTTCCAGGCGCTCGGCCTCTTCGGCCTGGGTCACGGCCAGTTCGCGGACCTGGACGCTTTCGGCTGCCAGGCGGGCGTCACGCCAGGCGGCGTTGAGCTGCAGGCGCAGCCGGTTGGACGCGGCCCGCAACCCGGCACTCTGTTGCAGCGCCCGTTCCCGCGCCTGGGCGACAGTCCCCTTGCGGACCCCGAAATCGAACAGGTCCCAGCTCAGAACGCCGGCGATCATGGTTGCCGAATTTCCGCCAAAACGCGGGTCGGGAGCGTTCCACTCCTGACTGAGGACAACATTGAAGCGCGGCAAATAATCGGCGCGGGCGATCTTCACCTCGGTCTGGGCCGCCGCTTCCTTGTTCCTGAGCGCCAGCAAACCCGGGTTGCCGCTTTCCATCTGCTGCTGCAGCTGCGCCAACTCCTCCTGCGGCAGAGGCACCTCCACCGGATCGGAGACGGTGACCGGCACATCGTCGGGCAGGCCAGCGAGAATCCGCAGCCCGTCACAGGCCTTGCCGAGGTTGGTCAGCGCTTCACTGCGCTGCAGACGCGCGCTGTCGAGATTAAGGTGGGCGCGCAACTGGTCGTTGTAGGACACCACACCGCGGGTGAACAGCTTATCGGTCAGTTCGGCATAGGATTGCGCTGCGGCAACCGACTTTTCGGCAACCGCCACAAACGCGTTCGCCGCACGCACGCCTTCGTAGGCCTTCAGCACTTCGAGCATAAGCTGCTGGCGGGCCATGGCATCCCCCTGTTTTGCCGCTTCCAGGTAGGCGCGGGCCTGGTTGACGTATTCCCTGACCTTGCCGCCGTTATAAACCGGCACCTGCAACTCGAGCTTGCTCTGATAGTTGTCGTACCAACCGGGGGAGTTGAGATTGCCGGGGGCGACATTCAGACTATTCATCGGGTCGGCGATAAATTCTGCCGCGCCGAAATCGTTAAAGGTCGCCTCCCCCTGGGTCAGCTTCATGCCGAACACATTCAGTGGGTTGTCGGTGGCGCTGCCGGTGTAGGAGGCGCTCAACCGCGGCAGCAGATGCCCCCTGGCCGTCGCGACCGCGGCTTCCGCTTCACCGATCCGGGCTCGCGCCAGCAGCATCTCCGGAGTCTGTTCGAGAGCCGCCTGCCACACTTCGGAGAAGGTCATACTGCGTTGTGGCGCAGCGAGCGCGGTAACGACAGAACCGATGAGCAGCGCAGCCAGCAAGGTCATGACAAGAACGATATTCCGGCGTGTTTTTTCAAGCATCATATTCATTTTCCTCGTGGTTTCTGGAGGAATTAATAGTAGCGGATTATCGCCTCACCTATCGAAAAAAGTTCGGCGATAAAAAATATTTTATCTCAGATTGAACGGATCGTCAGAATTAACGCGTAAAATCCGCCTGCGGCGAAACAACTGGCGGAAGCGTGACGAATGGACATTCGACTAAACATATATATAGAAATACATATATTGTCAACTCGATACTTGATGCCGGAACGGCGATTTCGGTTAAAACCGGCGGACAGATGCGACACTACGAGAGCAGGATAATCGACAAAAGTATGGACGTGCGATCCTGCTCAGCGCCTATGGCCGCGACGAAGAGAGGTAATGGAGGGTTCTATTTCACTTCACTGCTGAGACTGACGCGACTGGGCCATTTTCCAGGCTTCTTCGACCAGCACATCGGCCAGTTCAGCCTGGGCTACTTTGCGGACCACCTCCCCTTTGCGGAAGAGAATCCCCTGGCCACGGCCACCGGCAATCCCCAGGTCGGCCTCACGGGCCTCCCCCGGACCATTGACGACACACCCCATCACGGCGATGGTCAACGGCAGCGGCAGATCGGCGAGGCGCTTTTCGACCTCTTCGGCGATCTGGATCAACTCGATCTCGCAACGACCGCAGGTCGGACAACTGACAAAGATCGGTCCCCGGTCACGCAGGCGCAGGCTCTTGAGAATTTCGTAACCAGCCCGCACCTCCTCGACCGGATCGCCGGTCAGTGACACCCGCAGGGTATCACCGATCCCCTCATAGAGGAGAATCCCCAGACCGATGGCGCTCTTGATCGTTCCGCTCCAGGTTGTCCCGGCTTCGGTAATCCCGATATGCAAGGGGTAATCGACTTCGCGGGCGAGCAGGCGGTAGGCTTCAACCGTACGGGCGATATCGGACGCCTTGAGACTGACCTTGATCTCGCGGTAATCCAGGTCCTCCAGAATCCGGATATGGCCGAGGGCACTTTCGGCCATCGCCGCGGCGGTCGGGTGTCCGTACTTCTGCAGCAGTTCCCGTTCAAGCGACCCGGCGTTGACTCCGATGCGGATCGGCACCCGGCGCTCACGACAGGCCTTGACCACCTCTTCGACCTTCCAGCGCTCGCCGATATTGCCGGGGTTGAGGCGCAGACAATCGACCCCGCCCGCGAGCGCAGTGAGTGCCAGTTGATAATCGAAGTGAATATCGGCCACCAGGGGGATCGGACAACCACGGCGGATCTCGGCCAGGGCTTCAGCGGCCCGGGCATCGGGGACGGCGCAGCGGACAATCTCGCAGCCAGCCTCGGCCAGATCGCGGATCTGGGCCAGGGTCGCGGCAACGTTACGGGTATCGGTATTGCACATCGACTGGACACTGATCGGCGCAGTGCCGCCAACCGCGAGGTCGCCAACATGGATCGTTCTGGTTTTATGCCGCATGGGGTGTCACTCTTTCTGGAGCAAGGAAAAATCTTTGGTGGGCAGATTAGCCAGTCGCACAACTGGAAGTCAAGCACCGACGACGCTTGAGCCGGAAGGGGGTTGGGAGGCTACGCAGTATAGTAACAGAAACCGTTTTTACCGGAGGACTTGACCCGGTACATCGCCTGATCAGCTTTCTCCATCAACGTTTTCAGGGTTTCACCATCTTCAGGAAAGAAGCTCGCACCGACACTCACCCCGACCGCTGCGACCGGACCACCCAGGTTGATCGGCTGGGACACCTGGCGCACAAACTTCTCAAGCAGACCGTCCAACGCCGCTTTTTCCCTGACATCGCTGATAATGGCGATGAACTCGTCCCCGCCGATCCGACCAACCGTATCGGAAGCACGCACCAGGGAGTTCAGACGTTGCGCCGTCGTCTGAAGGACCAGATCGCCGGATTGGTGGCCGTGAACATCGTTAATGGTCTTGAAGTTATCCAGATCGATAAACAGCACGGCGACCTTGTCGCCATGTCGCGCCGCCAGGGTAAAGGCAATCTGCGCCCGATCCTCTACCAGACGAAATACCGGCAACCCGGTCAGGCCATCATGATTGGCCAGATAAAGATTCCGCTCTTCGGCCTGACGCCGCCAGGTGACATCGTGAGCCGAACCGCGATAACCGTCCCGCCGCCCTTTAGGGGTATACAACGGCTTGGCGGTCAGTTCAAGGTAGCGTTCAGCGCCGTTCGCATCGACAAAACGGTATTCAACACTACGAAATGCACGCCCGGCCAGCAGAACGGCTTGCTGCTCCTCGGACAATCCGCAGCGCACCGGAACACCCGGCTGAAACTCGACATCGAACAGGTGGCGGCCAACAAAATCCTCCTGCCTGCCCTTGAAAAAGCGCGCACAGTTCTCCGATACAAAGGTCAGAATCAGGTCGCCGTCGCACTCCCACAGCCAATCCGAAGCGATTTCGGCAAAGTCGCGAAAGCGGGCCTCGCTCTCACTCAGTCTACGTTCACTGAGCTTGCGCTGTTCGATTTCGAGGTTGAGGGCGGCGTTGATTTTCTTGACCTCATTCTTGTGTGCGTCGACCTCGAAAATCGTGTATTTCAGCAACTGCGCCTTGACCCGATCCAGGTAGCCGGCGCAGCGCATACGTAATGCCTCTTCGATCAGCGCCCGGTTGTCCGGGGTCACCTTGAGCAGCATCTGCAGGCCACTTTTATCTTCTTTGTTCCCCATCAGTCGTCCTTCATCAGATCAGCGCCGCAGGGCAGTTGCCGCAGGTGTTTGAAAGCAACGGCAATCTGATCGCCACCGATGACGCCTCCATGCTGCGGCAGAATCCGATCGATATCCAGCGGCTCCAGACTCTTTAGCCCCCGCTGGAGGATTGCATTGCTCGGCATGTAGGTTTGGTGAAAACGATCCATACTGTGGGGAAATTTAGCATTGTCAAAAATCGACGCGGCGCCTTCAAGAGAGGCGAAAAGGTCGCCACTGAGCAGGGTTCTGCTGGCCCGATCGAAGGTTGCAATCGCCCCGGCAGCATGGAGGAAAGGAAGATGAATAAATTCAAGAATCCGCCCACTGGTGAGTTGCAGTCGGTAATCATGGGCATCGATAGCATAGAGGCCGGACTTCAGCCCCAGGTGATCCATCAGGCGCAGGGTGTTGGAGTGACCGACGATTTTCAGGTCTTCGCGGTCGATGACATCCTCGACAACAGCGAGATTCCCACAGACATCCGGATCCTGGTGGGAAACGACAATCGTCGAAATATGCTTCGGCGGGATCACCTCGATAACCTTGCGCATGACCACGGGGAAATCGGGAATCGAACCGGGATCGAAGAAAACCGCCTCCCCCCCTTCATCGAGCAACAGATAGGGGTTGCAACTCAGCCGAGTTCCCTTCCCGATAAAGCCGACCCAGAAAAACTCGCGGGTAATGGCGACAGGCTGTTCAGTCAGCTTATCCTGTGTCACGTTCACCTCCCCTCACCCACGGCAGGGGGCCGGGGCAACCAGTTTCCGACTCAAAAACTCTGGGACAATGCAGAAAAACCCGAGAACTTTAATATACTTTAACCCGAGCCTGCATAACCGGTAAAGCGGCGTTTGCAATAAAATCCAGGCGAAGCAGGATAGCGTACGGCTGTACGCAATAACCGGTTTGACTTCACCGAAAAGCGCGAGTACCCTGCGACACGCGTAAGCCTTCCCCGTCAGAAGAGAAAACCAGGAGCCATCGGCCACCATGAAGAAGAACCCCGCAAAGAGAAAAAACAGCGCAGAAAAAAAACGTGAAACCCTGAAACTGACCATCGACCGGCTTGATGACGAAGGGATCGGTCTCGCCCCGCATGAACACAGAACCGCTCTGGTTCAGGGAGCCTTCCCCGGCGAGACGGTGCTTGTCGATGTCGAGCACACCGGCCGCACACACATTTTCACCAACCTGCGCAAGGTTCTGCGAAACGCTCCCGAGCGCACTGCAAACACTCTTTGCCAAAAGGAACTGAGCTGCCTCGGTTGCCCGCTGATCGGCATGAAGTACATCGACCAGTTGCGTTACAAACAACAGAAGGTCGTCACCGCCCTGAATGATCAACAGCTGACCGGGAAGTTCTCCGTTGCAGATGTCATCCCTTCTGACCCACCAACCGGATACCGCGCCAGCGCCAAGCTGGTCTTTTCACGCAAACGGGAAAAGGTAGAGCTCGGCCTCTACCGTCGCGGCAGCCATCAGGTCATCGACTGTACCGACTGCCCGGTCCATCATCCGCTGATCAACCGCGTCGCCGCCGTCGTCCGCGAAGAGGTCGAGCGCCAGCGGATTTCCGTCTATAACCCGATCCATCAACGTGGCTGTCTGCGCTACCTGCTGGTCCGCGTCAGTCCGATCAGCGGCAAAGCCCTGGTGACCTTCGTCAGCAATTTCCGTGACCTGAAAGATCTACCCGGGGTGGCCAAGTGGCTGATGCGCAAGGTCCCCGAAGTTATCGGTGTCCATGAAAACGTCAACAGCTCGAACGGCAACGTCATTCTCGGCAGCGAAACCCTCAAACTCATGGGCCTGCCCGACCTGATCGAACAGATCGGTGACATCCGCCTGCGCATTTCACCGGAGTCTTTTTTTCAGATCAACACCCTGCAGGCGACCAGAATCTATCAACTGGTGCGTTCATGGGCCGCACTCGGCAAACATGATACGGCGGTCGATCTCTATTGCGGGATCGGTGGAATCGCTTTACATCTTGCTCAGGATGCAGAGCAGGTTTTCGGCATTGAGTATGTCAGGGAAGCTGTGAGAAATGCAGAGGACAACGCACAGCTCAATGAGCTGAGGAACTGCCGTTTCTTTGCCGGTGATGCCGCTGAAGAGCTGGAACGACTGCCGCTGGGCGGGAAAGCGCCGACCTTGATCACGCTCAATCCACCGCGCAAGGGGTGCGCTGAAGAGGTTCTGCTCACGCTCTGTCGCTTACAACCCCACCAGGTTATTTACGTTTCCTGTGCGCCTGACAGCCTGGCACGCGACCTCAAGATCCTCACGGCAAATGGCTACAAAATCGACAAGGTTCAACCGGTCGACATGTTCCCGCAAACGGCACACGTGGAGACCGTTGTTCACCTGCGCCGCCGGGAAGCGTAAACCGAAAGATATTTAGTTAATGGGAATTAATCAGATAGGTGACGGAACATCCATCACGTTGAAGATACAGCGGGCCAGGTCACGCAGCAGCTTTTCCTTTTCACGCCCCTTTTCCATGACAACCTTGCGCTGACGGCTGTGGGGGAATCCTTCGAGCTGGTGGCCGATCATCTGCCCCGTCTCCAGGTACTCGCACACCAGGCATTTGGACATAAAAGAAATCCCGCCGGCAGACAATACTGACTGGCAGGTCAGGCGCAGGTCATCCGACGTCACCACAGCAGAAAAATCATCCAGCGAACGCCCCAAATCTTCCAATCCACGCCCCAGAAGTTGTCGGGAACTGCAGCCCCCCTCACGTACGAACAGAGTGTATTGCATCAATTCTTCAATCGTCGGCTGAGCACTCAGGTTCAACTTCGGCTAAGTGACGAATACCAGCTCATCATCCGGAAGCGAGTAAGTCTGGAACATACTCAGGTTGGTATTCGGACAATGCTCGATAATGGAAATATCAAATTCCCTGCTCAACAAGCCGCCGAGAGCTTCATTTGGATTGTGCAACAGGAAGTTGAGGTCGGTTGGAGTCCCCCCGCATTCAAGCATGAAACGGTTCAGAACGCCGGGCAGGTAAACGGTACCGAAGGTCGGGGTACAGCAGAGGGAAATCTTCTGCCGTCCGTTGAGTCGCTTCAATTTACTGAACAAGGTCTCTTCAATGCCGAGAATCCGCCGGGCGCTGTCGAGGACAACCTCACCGGCTGTGGTCAGGAGCAGAGAACTCCCGGAGCGATCGAACAAGCTGCAACCGAATGCCTCCTCAAGAAACTTTATCCGCTGTGAAACAGCCGACTGCGTCAGGTGCAAGGCCCTGGCCGCCTTGGAAAAGCTCCCCGATTCAACAACCGTTACCAATGTTTTGAGATAGCGTGTGTCCATATCGTAAATTCAAATAAAAAAGGATCAGGCCATTAGAGATTCTAATATACCCATAAAAATGATTTGCTTCAACAGATTTTACCGACCATGTAAGATTCACTCGCCAAAGCAACACAATCTGTGAGCAATCTAAATATATGTTTTCTTGAATGTTTTCCGCAGGAAAGGAGGCAGAAAAAGTGCGGAAGCCGTTGGCACTTCAGCTGTAATTGTAAGTGATCATCAACTGTTTCTTAGTTCTAGGGAATGAATCAAAGGAGGTAACATGTTATTCAAGTCAACCGGCGCCAAAACCGGCAGACTGGTTAGCCTGCTTCCCCTGCTGCTCATCCTGGCCGCGTGTGCCACGGGAGCAATCCGGGAAAAACTGCTGACCATGCCGCAAACTGCAGGCGCTGACTATGTTGGGCAGGAAACCTGCCTCGGCTGCCATGAGGACATGGAAGAATCATTCAGCCACAACATCCACGGCCGTCTGGCCGATTTTGAATTTATGGGTGGCCAGGGCGGCTGTGAATCCTGCCACGGTCCCGGTAGCCTGCACGTCGAAGGCGATGGCGACACCGACCACATCCTGCGCCCGGCAGAGCTTCTGCCAGAAGAAGTTGGCGCCATTTGCGCAACCTGCCATACCGACGGCGATCTGATGGATTGGACCCACAGCGAGCACGCACTTGCCGATCTCAGCTGTACCGACTGTCACAGCATGCACAGCGAAACCGAAAGCACACTGCTGAAGCAGGAAGATCCCCAGCTCTGCTACTCCTGCCACCAGGAAATGATGGCCAAGAACAACTTCCCGTCTCATCACCCGATCAAAGAAGGCAAGATGAGTTGCGGCGACTGCCACAATCCGCATGGCGAGTTGAACACCGAAGAGCGTACTAACGACCTCTGTCTCAACTGTCACAGCCGCTACCAGGGCCCGTTCGTATTTGGACATGCCCCGGTTGAAGATGACTGTACCATCTGCCACGATCCGCACGGTTCGGTTGCCAACAACCTGCTGGTACAGAACGAGCCTTTCCTCTGCCTCCAGTGCCATGAGGGTCACTTCCACATGCTCAGAGAAAGTGCTACCGCCGAGAAATATGGTCTCACTGATGAGGATGATATCGAGCTGGTAGAGACCCTGAATCCGCATGGCTCCGAAGGGTTCCAGGCGTCATTCAGCACCAAGTGCACCACCTGCCATAAAGTGGTTCACGGTAGTGACCATCCGTCCCAGCCGTTGACCGGTGGCGGACTGACCCGTTGATATTGAGGAGGTAATAAAATGAAGCAACGCCATATGTGGCTGCTTGCATTGTTATCCGTCCTGATCCTGACGGTGGCCGGCACTCAGGCCATCGCACAAGAAGGTCTCGCCAGCGGACATGTAGAAGTCGGCTTGACTGCTGTGGATACGGATGACAATCCAGCACGTGTTAATGAATACGTTAAAACCTCGAATGATGATTCCGCGTTCAATCCGTCCCTCGATCTCGATATGGACTATCTGAACGGCGGGTTTGCATCTGAACTCGGTATTGATTTCAAATCTGCCGACACTTATGACCTTTCCCTGAAAGCGGATCTGCAACGCATTCTGCGTGTTCAAGCAGACCTCCAGTCCTTCATGCACTGGAAAGATCATGAAACTCTGGGCCAGATGGGCGCAACGCTTGCGTACGACGCACGCGGCGGCCAGCCTAACGTGACTACCGACCAGATCTTTGCTGATCTTTACGATCTGGGAGTTACAACTGTGGGTGGGCATGATCCGATTGCCGGAACTTACGATCCGGAAGTTGCCTATGAGCAGGAACTCGACAACGACTACATCATTACCCGCAGGGAAATGAGCGGCGAATTCGACATGAGCCTCCCGCAATTGCCAAACGTCACTTTCCATGCCGGCCTGCGCGTTGAGGAACGAGAAGGTCTTGAGCAAGCAATCGGCGTAGGCAAATGCTCCGGCTGTCACGTCAGCGCTGAAGGAAAGAGCATCAACGAGCGCACCG
>PKUG01000008.1 GCA_002869665.1 Desulfuromonas sp.
ATGACCGGCCGCCGTAAGCAGCCGATCCGCTAAGTGGCGCCGCGCATCCGGCGCCGCCCGAGGACAAGATGGCAAAAAAGAAGAAAACAGGTCGTCCCGCCAAGCAGATGTTTTCCAGCAACCCCTTCAGTGACCTGAAGGGGTTTTCTGTTTCCGGGGAAGAGGTGAAGGTCGTGAAAGAGAAACCGCCGGTGCCCGAAGAGAAACCTTTGTTCGGCAACTTCAGCGACGAGATGGAGTTGCTCGGGGTCAAGCGGTTGGAACGCGACGAGGAAGAAGAGCCGACACTGCCCGAAGCCGACGAAGCGGCATGCGTTGAGCCCTGTGAAGGTGAGCAGAAGACGGACGAGGAACTTTTCCTGGCGGCGATGACGGAAATGCAGGTCAATTTTAGCGACCGGTTTCCCGAAGAGGAGCCGTTACCGCAGGCGCAGCCCCGGCGCATGAAGCAGTTGCGGCGTGGACGCCTGGTTCCAGATGCGACCCTCGATCTGCATGGCTGTCTGCGCTCAGAGGTCGTTCCACGCTTGACCCATTTTCTCCAGAACGCCCGCTATCATGGGTGGCGGACTCTGCTGGTGATTACCGGCAAGGGGTTGCACTCGGAAGAGGGGGAGCCGCTCCTGCGCAACGAGGTGGAACGTTTCCTGGTGGCTGAATCGCAGGCGGTCAGCGAGTGGACCCGGGCACCACGCGAGTATGGCGGTGACGGCGCACTGATCCTCTTTCTTTAACGGGCTGAGAGGTAGGCGACCTTCCCGTTATTCGCGCCTCTGAAAAGGGGTTCAATACCAGTTAATCGTAGATAAAAAGTGCTAAAAAACGGAGTTGGTTCTTGACTTGTTTGCTGTGCTAAAATAATCTAGAAACGCTTGCCGATTGTGCAAGTTGTTGACACATTTTACCGGAATTTTATCGGGAAAAGATAGGCCGGGTATTTTAGATATGGAGAATTGATCATGGCAAAGGTGTTTAGCGATAACTCCCTGTCGATAGGCAGGACCCCTCTGGTGCAGTTAAACGAAATCGTCCCCGATGGCAGCAAGGTGTTCGCCAAGGTGGAAGGGCGTAATCCCGCGTACTCAGTCAAGTGCCGCATTGGTGCGTCGATGATCTGGGATGCTATGCAGAGTGGGCGGCTGAAACCGGGGATGGAGATTGTCGAACCGACCAGCGGGAACACCGGGATCGCGCTCGCATTTGTTGCTGCCGCGAAGAAGATTCCGATTACCCTGATCATGCCCGAGACCATGAGCCTTGAGCGGCGCCGGGTTCTCAAGGCCTTCGGTGCCCGGCTGATCCTGACGCCGGGAACCAAGGGGATGGCCGGTGCCGTCGCCGAAGCCGAAAGGATAGCCGAAGAGGCTCCCGAGCGTTACCTGCTGCTTCATCAGTTCAAAAACCCGGCGAATCCGGAGATCCATGTTATGACGACCGGCCCGGAGATCTGGGAGGACCTGGAAGGGAAGGTCGATGTCCTGGTGGCCGGAGTCGGTACCGGGGGGACGATCAGCGGAATTTCGCGCTATTTCAAGAAGGTAAGGAAGCAGCCGCTGATTTCCGTTGCCGTGGAGCCGGCGGACAGTCCGGTGATTTCCCAGCACCTCGAAGGGGCGATGCTACGGCCGGGACCGCACAAGATCCAGGGGATCGGAGCCGGTTTTATCCCTGAAACCCTCGATCTCGAAATGATCGACCGGGTCGAAACCGTGACCAACGAAGACGCTTACGAATATGCCCGGAGGTTGGCCAAGGAGGAGGGGCTGCTTTCTGGTATTTCCTGCGGTGCCGCTGCTGCTGTTGCGGCACGACTGGCGGCCCAGCCGGAATTCCGCGGCAAGAATATCGTGGTTATTCTGCCGGATTCCGGTGAACGCTATCTGAGCAGCGACCTGTTCAACGATTGATCCGGAATGGGGACAGGCGGTTAGCGCTGGCAGCGGCAGACTCCGATTCTGACGTGCCATGTCATTGTGTGATCTTTCAGATCCCGGATTCATTTCGATTTTCCGGGTGACGCAATAAAATGAGAAGAGGTTTTGCATGGATGTGGTGAACGGGGCTGAAACCGGCAACGCACAGCCGGGAGCGGGGGCGTCCCTGGATGATATTCTGACCGGTGTGCTGGGCTGCCTGGATGGGCTTGATTTCGATTGTTCCGAACAGGTTCAGGGGCTGAACAGTCTGCGGGAGCGATTGACCACCGGCCAGTTCCGTCTGGCGGTCCTGGGGCAGTTTAAGCGCGGCAAGAGTACTCTGCTCAATGCCCTGCTCGGCGATAACCTGCTGCCGACCGATATCCTGCCGGTTACGGCTATTCCGACCTTTATTTCCTACGCTCCCAGCCTCAGTGCCCGGGTTTATTATAATTCGGGCGCCGAGCCGAGCGATTTTTCCTCTGCAAACGATGGCTCTCTGGCCGATTTCCTCAACCGTTACGTGACTGAAGCGGGGAACCCTGACAACCTCCACCAGGTCGATCGGGTCGCCATCGGCCATCCGGCCAAGCTTTTGCAACAGGGGGTTGTCCTGATCGATACGCCCGGGATCGGTTCGACCCATCGCCATAACACCGAGGTCGCTTACCAGGTGTTGCCGCAATGTGACGCCGCGCTGTTCCTGG
Organism: Desulfuromonas sp.; assembly: GCA_002869665.1. Lineage (GTDB taxonomy): Bacteria > Desulfobacterota > Desulfuromonadia > Desulfuromonadales > Geopsychrobacteraceae > PKUG01. The sequence continues at coordinate 2,624 of PKUG01000008.1, forward strand.
TGTCACCCGATCCGCCAATCACCGAGGTCGAGCTGGAGTATCTCAAGGAGATCCGCCGGCAGCTGCCGCGAACCTTTTATCTGCTCAACAAGATTGACTATCTCAACGCCGACGAGCGGATCGCTTCGCTGCGTTTTCTCGCCGACCAGTTGACCCCGCTGCTCGAGGGGGCGCCACAGATCCTGCCGATCTCCGCCCGTAAGGGGCTGGAGGCCTGTCTTGCGGGGCAGCAGGAAGGGTGGAAAGAGAGCGGAATGCAGCAGGTCGAGAAGAATCTCATCGATTTCCTGGCGCGTGAAAAGCAGCAGGCATTGCAGGAGTCGATACGCTTGCGGATCCGCGATCAGATCGACGCCTTGTGCATGCGGCTTGAACTCTCTCTTAATGCTCTCAAACTGCCCGAAGAAGAGTTGAAACAACGAATTGCGGCTTTCCGTAGCTCGTTGCCGGATGTCGAACGGGAAAAGCTGGCGGCACGTGATGTGCTGGCCGGTGACCTGAAGCGGATCGAGAAACTCCTGCACGATGAGACTGCAGATGTGCAGAAGCGCGCCAAAGCTCAATTGCTGGTGCCTCTGGAGGGTTTCTTCGGATCGATTGCTGACACGGAAGAGCTGGAACGGATCGTCCGTGGTGAACTTGCCCAGTCGATCCCGCGCTTTTTTGCCCCGGAAATGCCCCGTGTTGCTACGATCATTCAGCAGGAGGCAACAGCATTGCTGGCCCTCCATCAGCGCCGGAGCAACGAACTGATCGAGAGGGTTCGCCAGAACGCGGCCGAATTGTTCGATGTCTCCTACCGGGCACCGTCGGCCAGAGAGTCCTACACAACATTTTCTGTTCCGTCGTGGAACAACGACCTTTTTATCTCGGATATGGATCCGCTGGGGCAACGTTTGTCGCGGAAGTTCCTGACCCGCAAGTTCCGCCATCGGCGGACAATCGCTCGTCTGCGCGAAGAGGCCCGCAAACTGGTTAGCCAGAACGTGGAGCAGATCTCCTGGGCGTTGCGGCGCGGTCTGGAAGAAAGTTTCCGTCATTTCAGCGCAGATCTCGCCGAGCAACTGGAGAAGACGATTGCCGCCAACCGCGCGGCGATGGAGGTTGCCCTCGACAGAAGTGCCAACCGTGCTGCCGAGACCGCCGGGCCGGAGCTGCGGCTGAAGCAGGGGCTCAAGTGCCTGCAGGAGCAGTTAAGCCAACTTGAAGGCTAGAATTGGCAACTTTTCCCGGAAAGTAAAAAGCCCGACCAGATGGTCGGGCTTTTTTATGGTTATTCGGTGGCGGGTTTCTCCGCGGCCGGTTTTCTGGCTCTGGTGGTCCGCCGTTTTGCCGCTGGCTTCTTGACAGCCTCTGCGGCAGGGGCAGCGTCTGTCGCTGGAGCCGGTTCCTGTTTTTTGGTTGTTCTCCGGGTGCGGCGCGGTGGTTTCTTTTCCTCCGCATCCTCCTTTGACACATCTGCCGCAGCAGGTTCAGACTGTTTTTCTTCCGTTGTTGCCACCGTCTGCGTTTCCACTGATTTTTTTGTCGTGGTTTTTCTCGCTGCCGGTTTTCTCTTCGGGCCTGCTGTGGCTGCGGTTTTTTCCTCCCCGGGCTGTTCGCCCCCTTCCTTTACTGGCTCAGTCTGAGCGGCAGGGGGAGAAGCCACTTTCTTTGCCGTGGTCTTGCGGGGGCGACGTGCCGGTGCTGCTTTCTTTGTTCCCTCAGTTTCGACAGCAGGTGCTTCGGTTGCCGTGGGCTCGCTCTTTTCCGCGCTGGCAGTCGCAGGGGCTTCCGCCTGCGAGGCGACCGCAGTGTCGTTGGCCGATTCAGGCTCGTCGTGGGCCGGTTTCTTTTTGGCCGGTGCCCGGCGGGTCCGTCGCTTGGGTTTCTCCTCCGCCGGTTGCTCGGCTTTTTCTCCCTCCGAGGTCTCCGTCTGGGCGATCTGCGTTGCTTCCGGCTTTGCTGCTTGTTCTTCTGCAGTGGTTGCCACCTTTGTCGCAGTTGGTTTTTTACGCGTGCTACGACGGGCTGTTTTTTTCGGTTTTTCTTCCAGCGTTTCAGTTGTGCTTTCGGGCGCGGCTGTTTCAGTTGTCGTTTCTGAAGCCTTTGCTTCAACGGGTTCCGGTGCCGCCTCCTGCTCAGCCACTTCAGCCACTTCAGCCACTTCGGCTGCTTTGGTCGTTGGAGTCGCCGGCTTTTTACGACTGCGCCGGGGGCGTTTATTCGGCGCTGCCGCTGTTGCGTCTGCTGCCGGTTCCACGGTGACGGTTTCGGTCGTTGCTTCCGGTCCCTCGGTTTTGACAGCAGATTCTGTTTTTGGCCGCTCTGTGGGTGCTATGTCGGTTGTGTAAGCCGCTTGTTCCGGTGCCGTTGATACCGCCTCGGCTGCTGCGCCATCGTTCGTGACGGCGTCTGCTGCCGGGGTTTTTCTGCGCCTGCTGCGACGGGCGCGCTTTTTGGGCTTGGCCTCTTCAGTGCCGGTCGCATCTGTGGCGTCAGGTTCTTGCTCTTGAGCTTGCCCCGCAGCATCCGCAGACCCTGGCGATTCAGCAGCTTTTTCAGCTCTCGGGGTATCTGCCGGGGGACCGGCTTCACCGGCAGCGTCTGCGCTCAATGGTTGTTCCGTCGTCTCTTCCGTGCTGCTGACCTGATCTTTTGTCTGGGATTTGCGCCGTGAAGAGCGCCGTCTCTTGCGTTTCGGCTTTTCGCTTTCGCCAGCCGGAGCCTGATCCTGCGTATCTTCGACTGTGCTGTCTTCGGCTTTGTTCTGAGCCTCTTCCGTTGCTGCCGTCGCCTGATCAGGAGATTCCGTGTCACCCTCTGTTGCCGACATCTCCACGTTGTCTGCTGCTTGTTCTGTGGCCGCTTCTGTTGTGGTCTGTTGCGGTTTCTTGCGTCTCCGCCGCCGCCGCTTTTTCGGTGCTTCTTCCGCAGCTGTCTCTTCCGCTTCGAGCAGATCGGGCTCGTCTTCGTTCTCTTCGCCATGTTGTGTCTCTGCCGACAGCTCTTCCTGCTGTGCGGCGAGGGCGACTTCAATCTGATTGGCATGGGAGACCGGCAAAATCCGGTGCTGGTCGTCCTGCTCTTTCTCACGCTTGTGGAGTTCCAGTTCGCTTTCACCCGGCAGCATGTCAGTGCGCCCACCGATCTCCAGGGTCAGGTTCAGTTGCTCTTCCAACTCGAGAATGGTGGCGCGTTTCTGGTTGAGCAGGTAGTTGGCGACCTCGACCGGGACCGTTGCCTCGATGCGGCCGATCTGGGTTTTTGAAGCCGCGGTATGCACCTGGCGGAGCAGGTTGACGGCTTGAGCCTCGATGCTCTTGATTTTCCCTAGACCTTTACAGTGCGGACAGCTGATGTAGGCACCGACGCTGAGGGTCGGCTTGAGCCGCTGGCGGCTCATCTCCATGAGGCCGAACTGGCTGATACGACCGACGGAAACCTTGGCCTTGTCGTCTTTGAGAGCCTTGCGCAGGGCGACCTCGACTTCACGGATATTCTTCCGGTCGCGCATGTCAATGAAGTCGATTACGATCAGTCCGCCGAGGTCGCGCAGGCGTAACTGGCGGCCGACTTCGGCGGCAGCTTCAAGATTGGTCTTCAGCGCAGTGGCTTCGATTCCGCTTTCGCTGGCCATCTTGCCGGAGTTGACGTCAATCGCGACCAGAGCTTCGGTCTGATCGATGACGATGGAGCCTCCGGACGCCATCGAGATCTGGTTTTTTGCCAGGGCGTCGATCTGTTCCTCGATCTGGTAACGGGAGAAAATCGGGCGTCTTTCGCGGTGGCGTTTCACCAGGTGGACCTGTTCAGGCATCACCAGCGAGAAGAAGTCTCTGGCGTCCTGGTAAATCTGTTCGCCGTCGATCAGGACTTCATCCATCTCTGTCGTGAAGTAATCGCGGATGGTGCGAATGGCGAGGTTCGATTCCTGGTAAAGCTGGGCCGGGGCCTTGACCTGATTCTGGCGGGCGACGATCCCTTCGTAAAGCCTGACGAGATAGTCGAAGTCGCGCTTGAGCTCTTCCTTGTCCTTGCCGATCCCGGCTGTCCGCACGATATAGCCCATCTTCTCCGGCAGATCGAGCTCGGCCATTGTGCGTTTGAGCTTTTTGCGTTCGGCATCGTCGCTGATCTTGCGTGAAACGCCCTTGGTTGTACTGTCGGGCATCAGGACCATGTAACGGCCCGGGAGGGAGAGGTAGGTTGTCAGCGCCGCCCCCTTGTTGCCGCGTTCCTCCTTGACGATCTGGACCAGGATCTCCTGGCCGCGGCGCAGGATGTCGGCAATGCGTGGGCGACCGCCTTTTTCCTCTTTCGGCGGGTAAATGCTCGGATGAATTTCGCCGATCTGGAGAAAGCCAAGCTTTTCCGCACCATAATCGACGAAAGCGGCTTGCAGGCCGGTTTCCACCCGGACCACAACCGCTTTGTAAATGTTGCCCTTACTCTGTTCCTGTCCGGCGATCTCGATATCGAGTTCGCTCAGAATTCCATCAACGACGATCGCCACCCGGTTTTCCTCCGGATGGGAGGCGTTGATCAACATCTTTTTACTCATTTTTAGAAAACCTTTCGACCGCATACACCTGCGGTACAGTCCGCCTGTTCGGGTAAAGACCACACCGCACTTTGCGGGGTCAGTTACGCGTGATAAGCGGATAACACGTTGATATTACAGCCACTGAAAGTTCTTTGGCTGTAGGTAAAATGGCCTTTGTATCAGCAGCGCCTGCGACGCCTGACGGCGGAGGTCGCGTGAAACCTGAGTTGAACAATGGGGATTATAACAGATATCTCACCGCGCTGATACGGATAATTTTTCTCGCAGATAAGATTTTTTCAGCGATTTCGACTATCTGAAGAGCTCTGTACAGCGAGTCCGGCGGTTATCCGCTATAATTAACTACAACGGAAAAGAAGAATGCCCCCGAAACGTCATGCTGATCGTATCAACCATCCGGAAAGGAGGCAGTTATGATTCTGAGAAATTTCTGGTCCCCACAACTTGAAGCGAAATTGCAAGCCTGGCATAAGCTGCAACAGGTTGCCGACAAAGCAAAACCGGCCCCCTGTTTCACGATTGCCCGGGAATTCGGTTGCCAGGCGTATCCGTTGGCGGAGAGCTTGATCAAAAGGCTGAATGCCAGGGGGGCGGGGGAACCCTGGGTTGTCGTCGGGCGCGAGATTCTCGACAAGGTTGCCGAACTGTCGGGATATTCGGTCGATCAGATCGAGAAATCAGAGGATACCCCGTCCTCGTTGAAGGCTATTTTTTCCATGTTCCTGGACAACAGCAGGGCAGAGGAGACGGAACTTTTCACCCATATGCGTGCAGCTATCCGTGGCTTCGCCCAGCGTGGCAACTGTATCCTTGTCGGTCGCGGTGCGGTTTTCGCGACCCAGGACCTGCCGAACTGTATCCACCTGCGTCTCGTTGCTCCGGAAGACTACCGCCTGGAAAAGATCATGTGCGGTCATTCGCTGACGGAAAAGGAGGCAAAGGAGTATCTCGAGCGGCACCAGCGTCAGCGTGACGACTTCGTGCAGCGTTTCTCGGCCGGAAAAGTCGGCGATCCCGGACTTTATCACCTCGTTGTCAATGCGGCCCGGATGGATGTCGAGGACATTGCCGAAGTGGTCGAACAATACATGATCAGGTATTTCAGTTGATGATACGCTTCCTCATAGACGCGACAAGCCCCGTTTCGGCGGGGCTTTTTTTGTTTCTCGTGCTTTTGAACTGTCGGGCTGTTGTGCTATAAAACGGAGATTTTAATATCCAAAGCGTGCCGACGGACAGTTTTCTTATGCTTCAACTCAGGAATATCGATAAGTTTTTTGCCGATCGCAGGATATTTTCTGCCATCAACTGGCATATCCGGCCGACGGATAAGATCGGCCTCTGTGGTGAGAACGGGGCGGGCAAAACAACCCTGCTGAAGTTACTGGCCGGTCAGGTGGAGAGTGACGGTGGCGAACTGCAGGTTGCGAAGGGGACAACTTTCGGCTACCTGCCACAGGACGGCCTGGTGCACCAGGGGCGGACGCTTTTTGCCGAGGTGCAAACGGCCCTTGGCGAGTTGCAGCAGATCGAAAAGGAACTGCGTCGTCTTGAGCAGGACATTTCCGGGGACCCCGATGCTGCCGTATTGGAGCAATACGCCGAGTTGCAACAACAGTTCGAGCAACAGGGTGGTTACCAGATGGAATCCGAAATCGGGAGGGTTCTCCAGGGCCTGGGCTTTCGCGAAACCGATTTTACCAAATCGTGTGAGACCTTCTCAGGCGGCTGGCAGATGCGTATCGCTTTGGCCAAGCTGCTACTTAAAAGGCCGAACCTGTTGCTCCTCGACGAACCGACCAACCACCTTGACCTGCCGGCACGGGACTGGCTGGAGGAGTACCTGCTTGCCTACCCGCATGCCATCGTCCTGGTCTCTCACGATCGTTTCTTCCTCGACAAGGTGGTCTCCCGGATCGTTGAGGTCTGGAATGGAGAACTGACGGAATATCCGGGGAATTACAGTCGTTATCTGGTTGCGCGCGATGAGCGGATCAGTGCTCTGAAGGCGGCCAAGCAGCAGCAGGACGAGGAGATCACCCGGACCGAGGCTTTTATCAACCGTTTCCGTTACCAGGCCAACAAGGCGTCGCTGGTCCAGAGTCGTATCAAACAATTGGAAAAGATCGAACGGATTCATCTCCCCCCTGAACGCAAGCGGATCGCTTTTACCTTCCCTGCGCCACCGAAAGGGGGGCGGATTGCGCTCTCCCTGAAACAGGCGTCGCAGGCCTATGGGGAGCTCAAGGTTCTCGATCGCATCGACATGCTGGTTGAGCAGGGGGAGCGGCTCGCTTTGGTGGGTCCCAACGGGGCAGGAAAGTCGACCCTGATGCGCTTGCTGGCTGGCGTCGAATCACCCCATTCGGGTATGCGTGAGGAAGGGCACAACATGCATCTCGCGTACTTTGCCCAGGATCAGGCGGCCGAGCTCGATCCGGCGCGCGATGTGTATGCCGAATTATCTGCCGATGCTCCCTATGACATGGTTCCCAAACTGCGGAATATCCTCGGTGCCTTTCTCTTCTCCGGTGACGATATCGAAAAGCCGGTCCGGGTTCTCTCCGGTGGTGAGCGTAACCGGCTGGCGCTGGCCAAGCTGCTGCTGCGTCCGGCCAATCTGCTGCTGCTCGACGAACCGACCAACCATCTCGATCTGCAGTCGAAACAGGTTCTGCTCGATTCACTGAAGAAATATCCCGGGACCATCGTCTTTGTTTCCCATGACCGTTATTTTGTCGACGAATTGGCGACCCGGGTGCTGGAGGTCGGCGGCGGTCGGGTCGAGTCTTATCTCGGCAATTACGAGGATTTTTTGCGGGCCAAACAGCAGCTTGGGGATACCAGTCACAGCCAGATGCGGGTTGAGCAACAGAGTGAGAAAACTGCAGATGGCGAGTCGGGTCTCGACAAGGAAGCGCGTAAACAGGCGCATGCCACCCGCAAGGAGCAGCAGCGCCAGGAGCAGAAACGCCAGAAAGAGTTGAGCAAGGCCGAAGATGAGATCGAGCAATTGGAAACGGAGTTGGCTGAGAAAGAACAGTTGATGGCGGAACCGGAAACGTATCAGGATCAGGATCTCTGGCGACAAATCAGTGCCGAATACGCCGAGTTGAAGGGGCGTCTCGAAGAACTCTACCTCCTCTGGGAGGAGCTGCAGGCCTGATTTTGTGCTTCTGACTTCCTTTCGAAGTGCTGAGAACCTTATTTTAATTTTTCACTGTATTGACAGGTTGGCATTTTGACCATAGATTTACAGGTTGATGGGAACAACTGGGGAATTCTGGCAACATAACAGGGAGTATGCGAATGCTACATCTGCCACGGGGAAAATCGGTCAGAAAAGGGGTCAATCCGGCCCGGATTAATCTGCCGGAAGCCATGGGAAAATTGCGGACAGGGAACTTCAGTGGTTATCTGCGTTTTGACGCCGAGACCGGAACCGGAATCATCCTGTTCGAAAACGGGCAACTGGTCAGTGCCATGTTCGTCAACAATGACGACACGGAGCGGCAGATTGCCTACGACGCGGTTGCCAAGATTTTCGAGATCTCGATACTCGGTCAGGCAACCCTGGATATTTACAGCCTCTCCGCTGGACTTATCCGCCCTCTTCACGCCTTGTTGCACGGTCGCTACCTGAACCGTGGCCTGTTGCTCGAGCAGATTGATGTGCGCTCGCAGTTGCAGCAGGTTGCGGCGGAAAAGCTGACTGCCTGCCTGCGCGTTTATGCCGGTGACCAGACAACCCTGATTTTTTACGACAAGGGGGTCGCGCTTGGTTTCTTCCACGACGGCCAGACGGAAATTACCCGTGAAGCGGATGTCCTGAGTTCGGTAGCTCGCTTGCCCGGGGCGAAACTTGATGTTCTTGAAGTCCGTAGTGGCAGCGAGCTGGTGCTGACCGATCTGATGGGGAACGCCAACCTGTTACCGATCTGGCAGCAGATTCGCGAATCTCTGGCGGAAGAACGTCGCAAGGCGGAAGAACGTGACGCTCGCACGCGTGAAGAACTGATCCAGCAACGTCAGGAGACATTCACCCGCTTCAAGATCATCGCCGATAAGCATGTCGGCAAGCTCGGTGTGACCAAGGTCGAGAAGGCCTTCGATCAGGTTGGAGAAAACTTCTGCAGCAAAGAGCTCGAAAAGTTCTTTGCCGTTATGGAGGACTTCGCCGAATCGTTGCCGGGGCAGATCAAGATTACGGCGATGATTGAGGAAATGAAACAGGAAGTCTCCTGATTTTACCAGATTTGGAAGGCTCGGCAGGGCGCTTAGGGATCTCAAAGGGTACCCCAGGCGCCCTGCTTGGTTTTTCTTGACCGTTTCGGTCGTTTGAATTATACCTGAACGTTCCTAAACCTCTTTCAAACCTTTACTTAGGAGGACCCCTAATGAAAAAAACCGCTCTTGTTTTACTTTCTCTGGTTTTTGCTTTAAGCACGGTAGCTACCGGTTTTGCTGCTGATACAATCAAACTCGGCGTTGCCGGCCCGCACAGTGGCGACCTTGCTCCCTACGGTATCCCGGCCATGAAGGCGGCTCAACTGGTCGTCAAAAAAATCAATGCCGAAGGTGGTGTACTCGGTAAGCAGGTCGAACTGCTGATCCAGGATGACGAGTGTAAGCCGGAAAAAGCGACCAACACCGCAACCAAACTGGTTACCGACGGTGCTGATGTTGTTCTTGGTCACATCTGCTCCGGTGCAACCAAGGCCGCTCTCGGTATCTACAAAGATGCCAAGATCCCTGTCATGTCTCCGTCCGCAACCAACCCGCCGTTGACCCAGAGCGGCGAGTATCCGAACTTCTTCCGTACCATCGCCTCCGACGATATGCAGGCCATGCTGGCTGTTGACTTTGCTATCAACACCCTCGGCCTCAAAAAAATCGCCGTTCTGCACGACAAAGGCGACTACGGTAAAGGTTTCGCTGAATTTGCCAAGCAGTTCGTAGAAGCGTCTGGTAAAGCTGAAGTCGTTCTCTTCGAAGGGATCACCCCGGGTGCCATCAACTACGACTCCATCGTCGGCAAGATCCGTCGTGACGGTGCTGAGGCTCTGATCTTCGGTGGTTATCACCCGGAAGCCTCCAAGCTGGTTCAATCGATGAAGCGTAAGCGTCTGGATGTTGCCTTTATCTCCGATGACGGCGTTAAAGACGACAGCTTCCTCAAAGTTGCCGGTGAAGCTGCTGAAGGCGCTTACATGACCGGGCCGAAAGATCTCTCCAGCATTCCGCTGAACGCTGCTGCAACTGCTGCTTTCAAAGCCGAGTACGGTGCTGATCCGGGCGCTTTCTTCCAGGAAGGCTACTCTGCAGCTCTCGCCCTGCTGAATGCTATCGAGAAAGCCGGTTCGACCGATTACGATGCCGTGAACAACGCTCTGCGTACCGAGTATGTCGAGACTCCGGTCGGCAAGATCAAGTTTGATGCCAAGGGCGATGCCGAAGGCGTTGGCTTCTCTGTCTACACCGTCAAAGATGGTGCCTTCGTTGAACTCAAGTAGTCGTAACCGAATCATGCAGCGATAATTTCCGCCAGAATGGAACGCTGCCTTTTAAATCCTTTTCAGGGGGCTGGTGCTGCATCAGTCCCCTGAACCTTTGTTGGTGCCCTGGTTGGCACAAATTTTATCGGTGTTTTTCCCGGAGTAAACTTTTGTTTGCTGCTGGAAGAACACAGCAAGCGGTTTCTTTATGGAATATTTTCTCGAACTCTTTTTTGGTGGCCTGACCAGAGGCAGCATCTACGCCCTGATAGCTCTCGGTTACACCATGGTTTACGGGATCATTCAGCTGATCAATTTTGCCCATGGTGAGATCTATATGATCGGCGCCTTTGTTGCGCTGATTGTTGCCGGTATCTGTACGATTTACGGAATGACCGGAATCTCGGTTCTTATTCTTGCCGGAGTGATTGCCGTTATTTACGCCTGTGCGTACGGCTTTACCCTGGAGAAGATCGCCTATCGCCCGCTCCGTGGTGCGCCGCGGCTGTCGCCGTTGATCAGTGCCATCGGCATGTCGATTTTCCTGCAGAACTACGTGCTGTTGGTGCAGACTCCCGACTTTCTGCCTTTCCCCAGCCTGATTCCTGATTTCGCTTTTATGGAACCGGTTGCCTACATCATCGGTTCACCCGAGCTTGTCATTCTGGTGACGACCTTTGTCACCATGATCCTGCTGACTTTGCTGATCAAGAAAACCCGGGTCGGCAAGGCGATGCGGGCAACTCAGCAGGATATGAATATGGCGCGCCTGGTCGGGGTCAATGTCGACCGGATTATCTCGCTGACCTTTATCATCGGTTCGGCTCTGGCGGCAATTGGTGGGGTTCTGGTCGCCTCCTATATCGGCCAGGTCAACTTTTATATCGGCTTCCTGGCGGGGGTAAAAGCCTTTACCGCTGCCGTTCTCGGGGGGATCGGTTCGATCGCCGGAGCGGTTCTGGGTGGTCTGGTGCTCGGCTGGGCGGAGAGTTTCGCCGCCGGTTATATCTCCAGTGACTACGAAGATGTTTTCACCTTCGGATTGCTGGTTCTTATCCTGATTTTGCGCCCCTCCGGAATCCTCGGCAAGACGCGCAAGCAGAAGGTATAGGGGAGTCGACATGTTACGTGATTTCAAACAATCTCTTCTTATCTCTGCCTGGTTCGTTTTTCTGACCTTTCCCCTGATGGCTGTTCGCGTCAATACGACCGATCAGGTTGTTACCTGGCGGTTGATGAACATGGTCTGGGTCGCTATCGGCAGTTTCGTCCTCTCCTATGCCTGGCGCTTTATGCTTGAACGTAAGAAGGTTCGCAAGAAAACGGCTGAAGAAGGGGCGGACACCCGCAGTAAACTCCAAATCAAGCTTGAAGATATGTCGTTTCGCTATAAAGCGATGGGGGGGCTGCTGATTGTCGCGCTGGTTTATCCGCTGGTCGTCAACACGTATCAGACCAACATCATGATTTCGGCGTTGATTTATGTTGTCCTCGGTCTTGGCCTGAACATCACCGTCGGACTTGCCGGACTGCTCGACTTGGGCTTTGTTGCCTTCTTCGGCGTCGGTGCTTATACCTTTGCCTTGCTGAACCATCACTTTGATCTTGGCTTCTGGATGACCCTGCCGCTGGGTGGTGTTTTCGGCTGTCTATTAGGCGTGATCCTCGGCTTCCCGATCCTGCGTCTGCGCGGCGATTACCTGGCGATTGTCACTCTTGGCTTCGGGATGATCTTCAAGGTCGTCATGGAAAACTGGGACAGCCTTTCTTTCGGGCCGAGCGGGATCGCCAATATCGACAAACCGGGACTGTTCGGCATGGACATGAACCTGGCTCAGTCCACGACCTACATCTACTACATCATGATTGCCCTCGTTGTCTTTACCATCCTGATCACCAACCGGCTCAAGAACAGCCGGATCGGGCGCGCCTGGATCGCTTTGCGCGAGGATGAGATCGCCTGCGTTGCCATGGGGATCGATATGGCGCGGACCAAGCTGTCGGCGTACGCCCTCGGGGCATTCTGGGCGGGTATGGTCGGAGTTTTGTTCGCGTCAAAGACAACATTCATCAACCCGGCGAGCTTTACCTTCATGGAATCTGCGATCATCCTGTCGATCGTTGTTCTCGGTGGTATGGGCTCGATCCTCGGGGTTATTCTCGGAGCTTTTATCCTGATCCTGATGCCGGAGTATCTCCGCGATCTGTCCGAATACCGTATGCTGGCTTTCGGTGCGGCGATGGCGTTGATGATGATCTTCCGTCCGCAGGGTCTGGTCAGTGGATTACGGCAGAAATATGAATACAAGGGTACGAAGGACCAGGTGAACAATGGCTGATAAAAAACATAAACTACTGGAAGTAAAAGGCCTGACAATGGACTTCGGTGGTCTGCGGGCCGTCGACAGTGTCTCCCTGGAGGTTCATGAGGGGGAGATTGCCGCCCTGATCGGTCCGAACGGCGCTGGTAAGACGACCTTCTTCAACTGTGTCACCGGGATCTACAACCCGACCAAGGGGGATATTCTGCTGCATCCGAAGGGGTTGGAGACCCGCCGTCTCAATGGTCTCAAGCCGAACAAAGTAACGGAAATGGGGTTGGCACGGACGTTTCAGAACATTCGTCTGTTTCAGGATATGACGGTTCTGGAAAACGTCATGATCGGTCGCCACTGCCGTACGAAATCCGGAATTTTCCGCTCGATTATCCGTGATAAAGGGGTTCGTGAGGAAGAACAGCAGATCGTCGAAACCTGCTATCAGTTGCTGGAGAAGGTTGGTCTGGGGGATTCTGCCAATGAGTTCGCCAAGAACCTCCCCTATGGTGCCCAGCGGCGCCTGGAGATCGCCCGGGCAATGGCGACTGATCCCTTTCTGTTGCTGCTCGATGAGCCGGCTGCGGGGATGAATCCCCAGGAAACGGCGGATCTCGACCACCTGATCTGTCGGATCAGCGAGGAGGAGAAGATTGCCATCCTGCTGATCGAGCATGATATGAAACTGGTCATGAACATCTCCAATCCGATCTATGTCATGGAATACGGCAAGAAGATCGCCGAAGGGAGTCCGCAGGAGATCAAGGACAATCCGAAGGTCATTGAAGCCTATCTCGGCGAGGAAACGGAAGACTAATTAAACAGGATTCCGGCTTCGGGCTTCAGGCAGCAGATTTATAATTGCGCTGAATCCTGTCGCTTGAACCCGTATTTTTGGGACCATTATGCTGAAAATAGAAAATATCCAGACGTACTACGGCAATATCCAGGCCCTCAAAAACGTCTCCATCGAGATCAAGGAGGGGGAAATCGTTGCCCTGATCGGCGCCAACGGCGCCGGCAAGACGACAACGCTGATGTCGATCTGCGGCATTACTCCGCCGCGCTCGGGGCAGATCCTTTTGGACGGTGATCCGATCCATGAGATGAGTGCCGAAAAAATCGTCAACAAGGGGATTGTCCAGGTTCCCGAAGGGCGACGGATCTTTCCCGACCTGACCGTTCAGGAAAACCTGGAAATGGGGGCCTTCCTGCGCAAGAACAAGCGCTTGATTCAGCAGGACATGAATTATGTCATGACCCTGTTCCCGATTCTCGAGAAACGCCGTAACCAGCTTGGCGGAACCCTATCCGGTGGTGAACAGCAGATGCTGGCGATTTCACGGGCGCTTATGGCGCGGCCGCGGGTCCTGCTGCTGGATGAACCGTCGCTCGGACTGGCGCCGCTGATCATCAAGCAGATTTTCGAAATCATTCGCCAGATCAACAAGGAAAACAATACGACGATTTTCCTTGTCGAGCAGAATGCCAACCAGGCGCTCAAACTGGCAGACCGCGGTTATGTCATGGAAAACGGCAGTATCACCCTGGTTGACTCGGCGGAAAACCTGCTCGCCAATGATGACGTTCGTAAAGCCTACCTGGGGATGTAAACTCTGAAGTGTAGAAAAAAGCGTCTCGTTATCGAGGCGCTTTTTTTATTGTTTGCTGCCGAGTCTATATTGTTTCAGTGTTTTTTTGTAAACTGGGAACAGCACGCTTTTCAATAGCCCTGCTCGTCGAGTGAAGTCGTACGAAAGATTCGAGATTCTATGTTTACGGTCACCGGAAAAGTCATTATCGGTTATCTGCTGATCATTCTGTTCAGTGTTTTGGCCATCGGCTTTGCCCTCTCCCGCTTGCATGATCAGACTTTGCAGATGGAAGGCCTGGTCAATGTTGAGTTCCGTTCTTTTGAACTGGTTCGCGACCTCCAGGAAAATCTCGTGGCCCAGGAAAATATTGAGAAGCAGCAGTTGATCCTGCGGGATCCTGCTCTTGCGGAATTGCGCCGGAACCGTAACGAGGAGTTGGCGCGGATTGCCGTTCAGATGAGGCAGCTGTCAGGATCTCCAGAGATCCAGGCTCTCGGCCAGCAGCTGGAAAAATATCATCAGACTGCACTTCAGCTCTCGGATACAATGCAGCTGGAACAGTGGGGGGAGGCGAAAAATCTCTCCGACAGCAAGATGGTTCCTTTGCGCATCCATCTGCTCAGTCGCCTGTCGTCATTCAGGCAACAACAGCAGCAGGAAATCAACAGCTCTCTGGAAGATTTGTCCGATCAGACCGCAGAGGCGTACCGGCTGACCGCCCTGATCGCGCTCGTCGGTATTCTCCTGTCCGCTCCCTCAACGATCACCATCGTTGTCAGTATTCACCGCTCGGTCAAGGCGTTGAAGAAAGCGACGCGTAATATCTCCGCCGGAGAATTTGAACACCGCCCCAATCTGCGTGGCCGGGATGAATTCGCCCAGCTCGCCGGTGAGTTCGAGCATATGGGGAAGAAACTGCGTGAGCTTGAGCAGTTGCGCCTCGATGCCAACCCCCTGACCAAACTGCCCGGGAACCTGGCGCTCGACCGTGAAATCGACATGCGGATCAGCACGGGAGAACCCTTCTCCCACCTCTATATCGATCTCGACAATTTCAAGGTTTACAGTGATCGCTATGGCTATGAAGCCGGCAGTGAGGTTCTTCTGCGCGTCGGTGAATTGATCAGCAGGGTGGTCGATCGTTATGGTGCAGCAGATGATATGGTTGGACATATTGGCGGGGATGATTATGTCGTTCTCTGTTCTCTGGAAACCGGGGAGATTCTTGCCGATAAGATCATCGAAGCATTCGACCAGCTCGTGCCGTCATTCTATAGCGATGAAGATCGCCGAAACCGGCAGTTTCGTGGCAAGGACCGTTATGGCATTGAGCGGACCTTTACCCTGATGACCATCTCGATTGCCGTTATTCACACCAACCGGTACAGTCATCCGACCCGACTGGCCATCAGCCAGGATTGTGTCCGTCTCAAGACCCAGCTCAAGGCGATGGACGGTAGTAATTTCCTGCTCGGGGAGAAGTGATGAACTCACGTCTAGCACTTTTGCTTGTCATCTTTCTCCTTTCAGGCTGTGGCCATTTTCTGCCGCCGCTGAAGGATGTTCAGTCGCAGCAGGTTTCCTCGTTGCGGGATGACGAGGCCTTTGTCCTGGCTGTCGACGATTTTCGTGCTTCCCTTCAGTCCTCTTCTCTGCAGGACTTTGTCCAGAACTACCCCGCGAGTCAACTGGTTTTTGCGGCAAAGACTCTGATCGAGTGTGCCGATCTGCTCGAGCAGAACAGCAAGGACGCCACAGACCGGAAGAATAACGACAGACAGTTGAGTCAAAAAGTTGCTGCATTGACAGCGGAGAACAGCAAGCTGGAACAACAGCTTGAGCAGCTCAAGCTGTTACTGATCGAAATGGAAAAACGTCCTTAATTTCTTTTGCGACCAATCTGTCAGTCTACCATTTTCACCTGTTTCCCCACCCCGCTTTATCCCGATGTGGAACTCCGCGGTAAAGAGATCTTCTCCTTTTTCGATGGCTTTCAGCTTCCTAAATATGCTTTGTGCATATGCTTGAAATAGACTTCTCCGGTGCTATTCTTTTAGTGTGTAGATGTTGTTTTTGACGCTATTCAAGGTGGTTAACCCGTTTTGACGGCGGTTGCGGGCGGCCGTTAAAGTTGGACATTCCCGCCAGAGAAAGGAGAGATATCATGAAGCTGGCCAAGTGGGATCCTTTTCACGAAGTGGATGAATTGCTTGAACGGTACTCGCGGCCTGTCGACTGGCCATTTCGCGGTGGTCGCCAGTTGATGAATCGCAATGCGGACTGGGCGCCGCGGGTCGACATCAGTGAGACCGATGAAAAATTCATCGTCAAAGCCGAAGTCCCCGGTATCCAGCGGGAGGACATCAAGATCAATATTGAAGATCATGTCCTTACTATCCAGGGGGAAAACAAGCAGGAGAAGGAGGAAAAAGGGGAGCAGTTTCACCGGGTCGAGCGCTATTATGGTTCCTTCAGTCGCAGTTTCTCGCTACCCGAGAATGTCGCTGAGGAGAAGATCGAAGCGAACTTTAAGGACGGCCTCTTGACCCTGAAGATTCCTAAAACTGAAGCTTCCAGGCCGAAAGCAATTGAGGTCAAGGTCAGCTAGCCGCGAACAGGGTTGTTATTTGATAGAATCAAGAAAATGAGCAGGGCACTGTCCCTGCTTTTTCTTTGCCGTCTTTGACAGTACCACTATGCTGGATTAATATTTTTTATATGAAAAGCTCTGCCGAACTGAACGAGGTCCTTTTCCTGAGAAGCCCAGGCCTTCTGCCGTAAGGCTGCGCTCCCTTTTCGATTAGCTGGGTTGCATAGTGGTGTTTGCATTCGGAGGACAATAACGAAAGATTTTTCATTCTTAACGGAGTAGGGGGACCAAATGAAAACGTACTTTGCACCGGCGGAACGTGTCGCCGCGGATGAGCTTGCCGCAGAAATCGCTTTTGCCAGTGACAATCCAATCATGGTCAGTCTGCTGCATTCGATCAGTGGACTGCTGGCGATCATCGACGAGCATCGTCAGGTGATCGCGCTCAACGATCCCTTCCTGAAGTTACTCGGAATTGAGCAGCCTGAAAAAGTCCTCGGTTTGCGGCCGGGTGAGGTGCTCGACTGTATCCACGCGGATGGCGAGCCGGCCGGCTGCGGGACGACAAAATATTGAAAATATTGTGAGAGCTGCGGGGCGGCGATCACGATCGTCTCAAGCCTGGAGCAGGATCTGCCTGCCGAACGGATCTGCGCCTTGCAAGCTGTTCGGAGCGGCAAGATAATGGATATTGCCCTGCTCGTCCGTTATCAGCCGATCAGCATCGAAAACAGGAGATTCCTGTTACTCTTTATTCAGGACATCACCAGGCAGCAACAACGGGCCGCTCTCGAACGAACTTTTTTTCATGACATCAACAACATGCTCGGGACACTTGTCGGTGCCAGCGGGCTGTTGGCAGAGAGATCTTCATCCGAACTGGCGCGAACAATCCATTCGGCGTCTTTACGCCTGGTTCGGGAGGTTGCGATTCAGCGCTGTCTTTCTGCTTCCGAATCGGGATCGTATCAGCCAATGTGGCATGATGTCGGCCCCGACCAGATTCTCGACGAACTCGAGATTTTTTTCTCCAGCCATCCGGTGGCCCGAGGCCGGCAGCTGGAATTTTTGAAAGACTGTGCTCCAACCCAGTTCCGCACGGATATCTCGCTGCTTTTGCGTGTCCTCAGTAACATGATTATCAATGCCCTGGAGGCGACTGAGGAGAACGGCAGAGTGAAGGTTTGGCTTGGCAGGGACGCGGAAACCCTGGCGTTTCATGTCTGGAACGCGAAGAGCATTCCAGAAGAGATCGCCGCGCGGATATTTCAGCGCAATTTTACCACCAAAGAACAGGCGGGCCGGGGCGTCGGGACTTACTCGATGAAACTCTTCGGCGAAGAGATCCTCGGGGGACGGGTGAGCTTCGCCAGCTCGGAGGGGGAAGGGACGATCTTCAGCATGTCCTGTCCGCTCGCGTAGATGCTCTTCTTCCACTAAAGGGACATATCAACAACAGCTCAGAGGGGGCGCCAATGGCCTGGAATATTTGCTACAACGACAAACTGAAGATTATCGAACTGGCCTATCTGGACGACGTCTCGCCGCAGGAACTTGAGGATGCTTTCAACGCCACACTGGCCATGTCCGGCACCCGGGGGGGAGCCGGAAAATCCTGGCGGATTGTCGTGCGATGACAGGTGGGCACTCGATGGTCGATCTCTACCTGAAGATCCTGAGTTATGACCAGCATGCGCTACAATGCCTGAATGAGGCGGTGCTCCTTACCCCCGGTAAAGGCTTCAGCGAAGGGGTCGAGTTCTACGAAGCGACCTGTCGCAGTCGTGGCTTCAACGTCAGGGTTTTCAGTGACGATGTCAGCGCCCTGGAGTGGTTGGCTGCCTGATGATTCCAACTTCGACGAACGAATAATCCTCTCAATTCTCAAACTCTTCCACGAGCTGTTTTGCCAATCTCCCCAGGGTGCCGATTGCCGCTTCAACCCGGTCGTCCCAGGCCGCCGCATTCAAGCGGATACAGTTGGTGAACTTTCCGTCAACGGAGAAAATATGTCCTGGGGCGATGGAAATGCCGTGCTCCAGCGCCTTGCGGTAGAGCTCCAGGGCGTTGATCTGGCGCGGCATCTCGACCCAGAGGACGAATCCCCCCTGGGGGTTGGACACACGGGTTCCGGCAGGAAATTCTCGGCTGATGGTATCGCGCATCTGCGCCGACTGGCGGGCATAGACGCGGCGGATCGAACGCAGATGGCGCTCGTAACCGCCATTGGCGAGAAACTCAGCGATGGCCTGCTGCCCCGGACTGGCGGTCGCGACACTCGAAATCATCTTCAGGCGTTCGATCTGTTCCTGAAAACGGCCGGGGGCGATCCAGCCAACCCGGTAACCCGGTGCCAGGGTCTTGCTGAAGGAAGAGCAGAGCAGCACGTTGCCGGTCTTGTCGAACACCTTGGCCACGGAGGGGCGTTCGTCCGTGTAGGAGAGGTCACCGTAGATATCGTCCTCGATCAGGGGGACATCAAAGCGTTCAACCAGTTCGACCAGCCGGCGCTTGTCTTCAATGCTGACGCTGCTGCCGAGGGGGTTGTTGAAGTTGGAGATGACGATACAGGCCTTGACCTTACCCCGGTTGCGGCTGAGGGCGTAGTCGAGCGCTTCGAGGCTGATACCACCACGTGGCGAGGCGGGGATCTCCAGCGCCTGAACCCCCATCTCCTCGATCAGTTGGAGAAAGTTGAAGTAAACGGGGGTCTCGATGGCAACGGCGTCGCCCGGCCGGCACAGTGCCCGCAGGGTCAGCACCACCGCCTCGACGCAGCCTGAGGTGATGACGATCTGGTCCGGGCTCAGAGTGCAGCCGGACAGGAGCAGGCGCTGGGCGATCTGTTTGCGCAGCCGCAGGTTGCCAGGGGGGAGATCGTAGGAGACCGATTCGACACCGAAACGGCGGACCTCACGTGACAGCATCCGGCTCAATTTTTCGATCGGCAGCAGCTTGGGGTTAGGGATGGCGATCCCCAGTTGCAGGAGTTGCGGGTTAAGCAGGTCGCGCATCACCATGCGGTAGACATCGCACAGGTTCACGGTTGCCGGGTTGAGCGCCGGCCGGTTAACGACCGGTTCAGCAGGGAGTTCGGTTTTGCGTTGCCGGACGTAATAGCCGGATTGCGGTCGGGCTTCGATCATCCGCCGGTCCTCAAGCAGGTTGTAGGCCTCCTTGACCGTATTGAGACTGACCTGCATCTGTTTGCTCATGCCGCGAATCGAGGGGATCCGGTCCCCCGGGCGCAGGGTCCCCTGGTCGATCATGCGGCTGATGCGACCGGCGACCTCTTCATAAAGCAACACCTTGCCGCCAATATTATTTATCGGTTGCAGCATTTTGACCCCTTTGCTTTGTTCCTGTAGCGGCATCCTAAGCAAGATTCCCCACTAAATACAGATACAATCGCTCGCGAGTATGATGGGTACAGTTTTCAAAAGTTGAATCTGTGATGGATACAATAGTTCCTTTCTGTATCTGGTGAAAAGAGAAAAAACAGCCTTAAATAGCGGCATGGTCGTACGCTGGTTTAACCTCTCCGGATGGAGGACGAAATGGAACTGTTATTAGAGAAAAATGAGATTCTTGATTTTGGACGCGGCAGGCTCAAAGGCTACGAATTGCTCTGTCTTGCCGGGCGCTGCTGGTTGACCCAGGAGGGGGATAGCCGTGATCACCTGTTGGCTGCCGGCGAACGCTTCACCAGTCGTAGCCGTGGGCGGGTCCTGGTGACGGCAATCTCCGGTTGCCGCCTGACCCTGGTTGATGCTGCGGCACAGCAGACCTGCGGTGAGCGCTTCTTCCAGCCGCTGAGTGTTAAAGGATAATTCCTCCCTCTGCACTCCGTCCGCTTCGCGGATGTTTCCGGCTCCCGGCTGTGTTAAAATTTGATTCTGTTGATTTGATGAGAATTTTGTCTGGTCGATACAGGCGCAGCGAGCGACGGGAGGACGAGGATGAAAAGGTACACACAGCTTTATATCGGCGGCACATGGCGTGAAGCGCAGGGGACCGAACTGATAACGGTCGTCAACCCGGCGAGCGAGGGATTTATCGGTGAGGTCCCGGCCGCTGTGGCGGCGGATGTCGACGCCGCAGTCAGCGCTGCACGGGCGGCCCTGCCTGAATGGGCGGCAACGAGCCCGGCGGAACGTGCCGCCTGTCTCAAGCGGTTACATGAGAAACTGCTGGCCCGTTCCGGTGAGATGGGTGAACTGATCAGCGCTGAAATGGGGATGCCGCTCAAATTGAGCCAGCGGATTCAGGCCGGGCTCCCCCCGCTGGTGCTGAACAGTTACATCGAACTGCTGGAGGATTTTTCCTTTTCGGAGCGGGTAGGAAATTCGTTGATCCTTAAGGAACCGATCGGTGTGGTCGCCGCCATTACCCCCTGGAATTACCCCCTGCATCAGTTGATGATCAAGGTCGCCGCCGCCCTGGCTGCCGGCTGTACCATTGTCGCCAAGCCGAGCGAATTGACCCCGCTGAGTGCCTTCCTTCTGGCCGAGATCGTCGCCGAAAGCAACCTGCCGCCGGGAATTTTCAATTTTGTCAGCGGGTTTGGCGATGGCGCCGGGGAAGCCCTGGTCGCTCACCCTGACGTCGACATGGTTTCCTTTACCGGATCGACCCGCGCCGGAAAACGGATCTCCGTGGTCGCGGCCGAAACGGTCAAACGCGTGGCCCTGGAACTGGGGGGGAAGTCGGCCTCCATCATTCTCGACGATGCAGATCTGGCCAGCGCCGTGAAGGGGAGCGTCAATAGTTGTTATCTCAACTCCGGGCAGACCTGCAGTGCGCACACGCGGCTCCTGGTGCCGGAAGCCCTCTATGATGAGGTCGCTGCCATGGTTGTTGCGACCGCGGCCAAATTCACTCCGGGCGATCCGCGCGACGAGCAGGCGAAGCTAGGGCCACTGGTCTCGGCACAGCAGCGCGACCGGGTCAGGCACTATATCCGCCAAGGGGTTGTGGAAGGGGCCGAACTGCTGCTCGGTGGCGCCGAGGCCCCGGCAGATTTGCCGGTCGGCTATTATGTGCAACCGACGGTCTTCGGCCGGGTGACCAGCCATATGACGATCGCCCGCGAGGAGATCTTCGGGCCGGTTCTTTGTCTCATGCCGTACCGGGATGAAGATGACGCGGTGCGGATTGCCAACGACAGTATCTACGGTCTCGCCGGTGGCGTCTGGTCGGGGGATGCCGAACGGGCCGAACGGGTCGCCCGCCGCCTGCAGACCGGCCAGGTCGATATCAACGGCGGGCGCTTCAACCTGCAGGCCCCCTTCGGTGGATATAAACAATCGGGGAACGGCCGGGAACTTGGAAAGTACGGGCTGGAGGAGTTCCTGCAGCTCAAGTCACTGCAGTTCTAACGCTGTATGGAATAAGTGCCCTTCTCCCATGGGGAGAAGGTGGCCGAAGCCGGATGAGGGGGGGCTTTTTCAGACCGATTCCCCCTGACCCTCTCCCTCTGGGAGAGGGGATCACTATAGCAAGAGACCGAAGCTGGTAGCTGATCCTACCAGCCGCCACCACCACCTCCTCCGCCACCGCCGCCGGACGATCCGCCACCACCGGAGCCCGATGAGGAGCCGGGCGCCGTCGATGACGACGCCAGTGCCGAACCGAGGGAACTACCGAGGGCGGTTGAAAATCCGCTGACGTTGTGACTGTTCCAATGGCTGCCGTGGTACCAGCCGGGGTGATAGGCGCTCCCGTCCCGTTCCAGCCGGTTGAACAAGCCGGAAAAGCGTTCCATCCAGTGCTGTTCCACATCCAGGGCGAGAGCGAAAGGAAGGTAACGCTCGAACAGCTGCGGGGTTTTCTCCGGTGGATTGCGGAAGTTCATCTCCTCGCGCTCGGCGACATCCAGATATTCGCGGAAACCGTCCAGTTCGTTGAGCAGACTCCTTCCGGTCCGGGTCGGGGCCTTCAATAAGTGGTGAAAGAGCATGTTGAGCCCGATCAACACCAGCAGGACAACCGGGATTGCCGGTGAGACCTGGGTGGCCAGCATCCAGGCGCCGACCACCTCACCGGCAAAGAAGGGGAGGGCAAAGATGGTGATGAAGAGCGCGCCGACGATCTCAAACCCGGAGTGAAGCGTCGTCCAGGCGAGCCAGACTTTCCGCCCCAGCGCCGTGACGCCGAAGGTCCAGAAGGTCAACCAGACCGTCAGGAACAGCCCGATCCCCACCATCTCCCCCCGCGGCAGGAAAAAAATCATCAGCCCATAGATCAGCACCGAAGCGAGGATTCCGGGAAGTAGCCAGCCACGGTTTTTGAGGAAATAGATCTTCAGGCTGTTGTTGTCCAGGGCTTCCTGGTGGGCCTTGAGGGCGGCCTGAATCTTCTTGTGCTCGGTCTGATTTAATTTGAGTGTCGTGTTCAATCGTCCGCCAAAAAGCTTGGCGAGAATCACCTGTTCGCCGGGCGCGAGCTCCTCGGCCTGTTCCCCTGTGCGGACCAGGGTGAAGGTTCGACCTTCCTCCTTGATCTCAATCAGCCCCTTGACGGCAAGATTGACCAGCGCCGCGGCGAAGGCCTTGTGGTCGTAGCCCATACGCCGGATGTAGCGGGCCGTTGCCGGTGTCAGGCGTGGTGGCGGTTCGTAACGGGTGATGATGACCCCTTTCTCAGGATCGCGGCCGACGAGAAGCCAGGCGATCAGATAATAAAGGGTCAGTAAAACCACTCCTGCGAGTCCGACGCCCCAGCTGGCGTTGTCGCGCACCAGGTAGGTGAGCTGTTCCTGCGTGCTCGGTTTGTGGACATACCCTTTGGGCCAGCTGACGACGATGGTCAACCCTTCCCCTTTATGGTAAGGGCGGGTGGCGCTGAAGCTGGCCTGCCCTTGGTCATCGATCTCGACAGTAAAATCCTGCCCTTTTGCCCCGCGCGGGCCGCTGTAGCCTTCACCGGAAATCTCTTCGCGCGGAATCCCTGGTGGCAGGGTTACGATGGCGCTGACCGCATCAATGGGGAAGGCCCAGTCGTTGCCGGTAACGTTCCAGTAGAGTTCGTCGTGGTCGTCGAAATAGCCGAGCTGGCGGTTGGTGCGGTAGGTCAGGACGTAGCTGTACTCCCCGGTGGCGAGCTGGCGGTCCTTGTTGCCGATATAGACCCGGGTGCCGTTCTTCTGGCCGGCACTGTGCCAGTCTTCCCGGCGGCCGTCGCGGGTGACGCCGACCACCTCGAAACTGATCTTGTAGCTGTTGCCGTAGCTGTCGCGGTAAGTCGTCGGGAAGTCACGGTAGATGCCGCGTTTGATCTGGTTGCCTTCGGCCCGAACCCGGATCGTTTCAGCGACCTGCATAGAACCATCGCTGAACACCTGGATGTCGCTGTGAAAAGAGAGGATTCGTTCATCTGCCTGTGCCGGGACGATAAAGACACAGTAGAGCAGGAGAAGTAACAGCAAGCGTCTCATGAGGCGATTCCCTGGGGCGGTTCGGTTTCGGCTGCCGACTGGAGTTGGAAGAACACCTGCGGGCGATAGTTGAACAGGCGGGCAATCAGCAGATCGGGGAAGGAGTCGATCCGGGTGTTCAGGTTGCGCACCGCGCCGTTGTAAAAACGCCGGGCGTACTGGATCTGGTTTTCGATGTCGGTCAGGTTTTGCTGCAGTTGAAGGAAGCTCTGATCCGCCTTCAGTTCGGGATAGGCCTCGGCCAGGGCAACCAGGCTGCGCAACTGACCGCCGAGTTCATTCTCCAGCGTCCCCTTGGTGTCGATATCGTCGGTTTGCAGGGTGCGGCTGCGCAGTTCGGTGAGCGTGGTCAGGGTCGAACGTTCGAAGCGGGCGTACTGGTCGACGGCGGCGACCAGTTTGGGGATCAGGTCATAGCGGCGCTTGAGCTGCACGTCGATATCGCTCCAGGCGTTCAGTGTTCGGTTGCGGTCACGCACCAGCCGGTTATAGCTGACCACGCCCCAGACCAGCAGGGCGATGACGATTGCCAGCAGAATGCTCATGACTCCTCCTCGGTGGCAACGCAAACAGACGTGTAATTGTCTGCTAGGGTTCTTCTTCCCCGGGGACCAGCTCGAAAGCACCGGCGACCTCGGCATCGATGCTACGCATGCGGCCGTTTTCGGCGTTGACGTAGACCCAGTCGGTTTCGGCGCGCGCCAGCACCTCGCCGCTGGTCAGGTTGGCGAAGCGGTAGCGGCGTAGCGAGCGGGTGCGTTTCATGTTACTGACCCAGGTCTTGACCTCGATGACATCGCCGGCAAACGCGGGGCGCAGATACTCGACATGGTGGGAGCGGACAAACCAGCTGCTGCCAAGCTGGTGATAGCGTTCGCGGGTGCAGCCCTGGGCGTCGGAATGCATGGTGGCGACATCCTGCATCCACTGGACGTAAGCGACGTTGTTGACATGACCGTTTTCATCGATCGCCTCAGCTGGAATGGTGAAGCTGTAACTGAAGATTTTCGGCATGATGCGTTAGCTCTTTTAGGGCAGGTAGTCTTCGCGGACCGGGGCGAAAGCTTCGATGATGACGGAATCTTCCAGGGCCCCGGCGCTGTGATCGACCCCACCGTGAATACACCAGGCGTCCCCAGGCTCAGCGATAAAAACATCGGTGCCGATGGTCAGTTCCACTTTACCGACAACCAGATAGCCGGTCTGCTCGTGCGGATGACTGTGAACCGGAATCTGGGCGCCCTTTTTGAGGAGGAATTCGCTCAGCAGGGTCTTTTCCCCGTGGGCAATGGTTTTTCGATCGATTTTGTCGAGCGGTTGCTCGTAGCCGGTGGTCGATTTTTTATTGAACATGTCTGCCTCCCAAAGCAGTGTCCGTTTCTCTTTTATCATAATCGCTATCGCTATCGGTATCGGCATCACAATCGAAAAAATTCCCCGGATAAATCCAATACCGATAGCGATTTCGATACCGATCTGACAGAGTCAGTGATTAATAAGAGCTGTTCAGTTCCGAAACCTGCTCATTCAGGGTCCAGAAATCGTAAAGGTAGCCGAGGCCGAAAATCCCCCCGGTTAACAGGTAGATGATGCCGCTGATCCACTTGCCGAGGAACATGCGGTGAATCCCGAAAAATCCGAGAAAGGTGAGCAGAATCCAGGCCAGGGTGTAATCGTAGCGGCCGGCGGTGTAACGCATGTCGGCCTTGTCGTCCAGCCCCGGAATGAGGAAGAGGTCGATCAGCCAGCCGATGCCGAGCAGGCCGAGGGTGAAGAAGTAGATGGTCCCCGAGACCGGTTTGCCGTAGTAGAAACGGTGCGAGCCGGTAAAACCGAAGATCCAGAGAATATAGCCGATCAGTTTGCTGTGGGTGTCGTTGTAAGCATTCATGACTTTTCACGTCCTTCGGGCTCGATACCCATGGCAACCAGGTAGCGCGAGAC
>PKUG01000115.1 GCA_002869665.1 Desulfuromonas sp.
GAAGTCTGGATTACCGTGACCCTGCTCTATTTTTTCCTCACTTACGGCTGCTCGCTGCTGGCGGGGCGTCTGGAACGCCGGCTGCAGCGGGCGTACAGCTATTGACGAAGAGGCTCATGACATGCTGAAATTTACTCGCTGGCTGTTGATACTGGTTCTGTTGTTGAGCGCCTGCGCGCCGCTGCGCCCGGTCTTTGAACCCCCGACCGTGCAGGTGACGAGCTTCCGCGTCGTGCAAACCAGCGACGTGGTGCCGAGCTTCGAAATCGGCCTCCATGTCATCAATCCCAACCGGATGGAACTGAACCTCGAAGGGTTGACGTACCAGGTTGAGTTGGAAGGGCATCGAATCCTCAGCGGTGCGACCAACAAGCTGCCGGTGATCGCCGCCTATGGCGAAGGGGATATCCTGCTCGAAGCGCGCCCCGATCTGCTCAACACCCTGAGCCTGTTCAGCGACCTGATCCGTCAGCCGCGCGACCGCTTCGCTTATCGCCTGGATGCCGATCTCGATATCGGCGGGCTGTGGCCGAACATCCCCATCAGCAAGCAGGGGAATGTGCTGCTGCGCGGTGCGAAATAGGGCAGCGCGTTTGCCCTTTTGACTGCCGGTACCTGCTTCCCGTTTCACTGAGAATAAAGGATGGTGCTTATGACACAAGTGACATGGTACGGACACGCGACCCTCGGACTGGAAACGGACGGCTATAAACTGCTGATCGACCCCTTTTTCACCGGCAACCCGGCGGCTTCGACGACAGCCGATGCGGTCGACGCCGATTTCATCCTCGTCAGCCACGGCCACGGTGACCATATCGGCGATACCCTCAAGATTGTCGAGCGTACCGGCGCCCAGGTGATCGGCAACCACGAGGTTGTCACCTGGCTCGGCAAGCAGGGGGTTGAGAAGGTCCACGGTCAGCATCTCGGCGGCGGTTTCAAACATCCCTTCGGCTATCTCAAACTGACCCTGGCGCTGCACGGCTCGATGATGCCGGACGGATCCTACGGCGGCAACCCTTGCGGCTTTCTGCTCACCACGAATGACGGCAGGAAGATCTACCTGGCCCAGGATACCGGGCTGTTCGGTGATATGCGCCTGATCGGTGAAGAAGGGATCGACTTCGCCGCCATCCCGATCGGCGACAACTATACCATGGGGCCTGACGATGCCCTGCGTGCCGTTAATATGCTGCGGCCGAAGGCCGTGCTGNGCTGCCGATCCACTACAACACCTTCCCCCTGCTGCAGCAGGATGTCGCCGCCTGGGCCGCGCGGGTCAAGGAAGAGACCAATACCCGGGCGGTGGTGCTCAAACCGGGAGAGAGCTTTAAGATTTAACCTCACGACGTAATAGACAAAAAACCGGCTACTTTTGCCTTGTTATAGGGCTTAAGTGGCCGGTTTTTGTTTTGCTTCTGTGCAAGACTGAAAAGCATTCGCTGAGTCATGGAGACATAGAAGAAAAGCTTTTATCCACGTTAGACCAGCAGCATCCGGTCCGAAACAAACGCCTCGCCGCGCACCTTGTAGAACTGCTCAAGCAGATCCTCGACCGTCATCTTTTCCTTGTCCTTGCCGCTGATATCGAGAATGACCCGCCCGCCGTGGAGCATGATCAGGCGGTTGCCGAGTTGCAACGCCTGGCGCATGTTGTGGGTGACCATGAGCGCGGTCAGGTGCTGCTCGGCAATCAGTTGCTGCGTCAGCTCCAGCACCTGCTGGGCGGTCTTCGGGTCGAGGGCCGCGGTGTGCTCGTCGAGGAGCAGGATCTGCGGCTTGATCAGGGTCGCCATCAGCAGGGTGAGCGCCTGGCGCTGACCACCGGAGAGCAGCCCGACTTTGTCCTTAAGGCGATTTTCCAGGCCGAGACCGAGCAGCGCGAGCTGCTTGCGGAACAGCTCCTGGTCGCTGCGTTTGACGCCGGGGCCGAGGCCGTGCACCTTGCCGCGCCGGTTGGCGAGGGCGAGGTTCTGCTCGATGGAGAGGGAACCGCAGGTACCGAGCAGCGGGTCCTGGAAGACCCGGCTGATCAGGGTGGCACGCTGATGTTCCGGCCAGCGGCTGACATCCTCGCTGCCGACGCGGATATGTCCGCTGTCGATGGTCAGGCTGCCGGCCAGGCAGTTGAGCAGAGTACTCTTGCCGGCGCCGTTGGAGCCGATGATGGTGATGAAGTCCCCCTGGCGGATGTCGAGGTTGATCCCCGAGAGGGCGAGGACTTCGTTGACGCTGCCGCGGTGGAATATCTTGACCAGATCTTTGATTTCGATCATCGCCGCCACACCTTGTTACGTAAGCCCGGCAAAGTCAGGGCGATCACCACCAGCAGGGCCGTGAGCAGGTTGAGATCGCTCGGGGTGAAGGAGAACTGCCCGAGCTTGAGGCTCAGAGCGAGGGCGATCGCCAACCGGTAGACGAGGGAGCCGAGCAGCGCCGCGAGCAGGGCGCGGCCGATGGAGCGGCAGCCGAAGAGGGTTTCGCCGACGATCACCGAGGCGAGGCCGGCGACGATGGTGCCGACTCCCATGTTGACATCCGCCGCCCCCTGGCTTTGGCACAGGAGCGCGCCGCTGACTGCGGCGAAGCCGTTCGACAGGCCGACGGTGAGGATGATCACCCGGTCGGTGTTGACCCCCTGGCTGGTGATCATCTGGCGGTTGGCGCCGGTCGCCTGCATCGCCAGGCCGAAGGCGGTGTGCAGCAGCCAGAAGAGGAGCAGCAGGGCCAGCGCCGAAAAGATGCCGAAGAGCAGCGGCGCGGCGTTGAACATGCCGATTCCGGCGTTGGTCAGCGGATCGAGCACCGTCGCTTTCCCCAGCAGGGTCATGTTGGGGCGCCCCATGACGCGCAAGTTGACCGAGTAGAGGGCGATCATTGTCAGGATTGAGGCAAGCAGGTGGAGGATCTTGAACTTGGTGTTCAGGATCCCGGTCACCGCCCCGGCGGCAAAGCCGGCGGCCAGCGCGAACAGCAGCGAGACGAAGGGATTCACTCCGGCGCTGATGGTGACCGCCGAAACGGCGGCCCCCAGCGGCAGACTGCCGTCGACGGTGAGGTCGGGAAAATCGAGGACGCGGAAGGTCAGGTAAACCCCGAGGACGAGGAAGCCGTAGGCGAACCCCTGTTCCAGTGCGCCCATGAAGGCAAAATAGGTCATGCGGTTATGTGTTTCCTTGGCCGGTCACGTATTCGCAGACCCGGAGAAGGCGTGCTTTTCCGGGTCTGCGAAGTAGCGGGTTATTCGATGATCTTGTCCGCTTTTTTCAGCAGGGCGGCCGGAATCTCCAGCCCCATCTTGGCGGCCGAGCCGGGGTTGATGTAGATCTGGAATTCGCGCAGGGTTTCGACCGGCATCTCGCCCGGCTTGGCGCCCTTGAGAATCCGGCCGATCATTTCGCCGGTCTGACGCCCCATCTTGTAGTAGTCGATAGCCAGGGCGGCCACGGCGCCGCGGCCGACGGAGTCGGTGTCGGCAGCGAAGATCGGCAGCTTGGCCTGGTAGCCGACCTGGGTGATCGCCTCAAAAGCGGAGACGACCGTGTTGTCCGTCGGGATGTAGACTGCTTCGGCGCGGCTGATCAGGCTTTTTGCTGCCTGGAAGACGCCGGCCGAGTTGCTCACCGTCGCCTCGGTGACACTGATCCCTTTCTTCGCCGCTTCTTCCTTGAGCACGCGCACCAGGGTGACCGAGTTGGCTTCGCCCGAGTTATAGATAACGCCGAGGTTTTTGAGCTGTGGCAGGAACTCGAGGATCAGTTCAATCTGACGGTCGATGGGGCTCATGTCGGTGGTGCCGGTGATGTTGGCGCCCGGTTTCTCCAGCGAGGCGACCAGCCCGGCACCGACCGGGTCGGTGACCGCGGCGAAAACGATCGGCAGCGACTTGATCGCCTGGGCGCACGCCTGGGCGGTGGGGGTGGCGATGCCGACGGCGACATCCGGGTTTTCGCCGAGCATCTGCTTGGCGATGAGGTTGGCCGTGGCGATATTCCCCTGGGCGATGTGATCGTTGTAGCTGACGCTGAAGCCGTCGTCGGCAAGTTGGTCCTTGATCCCCTGGCGGACGGAGTCGAGAGCCGGGTGTTCGACGATCTGGTTGAAGGAGACGCTGTAGTCGGCGGCGTTGGCAACCCCGCTGAGGAGCATCAGGGCCAGCAGGCAGTAGAGGGTGGTGCGCAGGTATTTCAACATCGAATGACTCCTGTCGTCGGTTAAAAACAGAAAAGCCCCACGCTCCGGCAAAATGCGGAGCGTGGGGCCCGGTTCAGCAGGTTAGTCGGCGAGAACGAACTTGCCATCCTTGACCTGGACAATCACCATCGAATCGACGCCGAGACCGTTGTGGTCTTCAGCCGTCAGGTTATAGGTGCCGGAGATGCCGACGTAGTTCCGGGACTTCTCGATCTCGGCACGCAGGGCTTCCTTGTCAGTGCCGACCTTCTTGATCGCGTCGGCGACCATCATGATCGCATCCCAGGCGTAGCCGGAGTGGGTGTTGATCGGGAACTGCTGGTCGTAACCCTTCTCCTTGTAGAGCTTGATGAACTCCTGGATGACCTGCTTCTGCGGATCATTGTCAGCCAGTTCGTCGGCGACCATCAGCTTGGTCGATGGCATACGGTCCCCTTCACTGGCAGCGCCGGCCAGCTCGATATACTTGGGATCGGGCAGGCCGTGGCACTGGAAGAGCGGCAGGTCGATGCTGAGCTGGGCCTTGTTCTTGGCGATGATCGAACCGGCCGGACCGATGGTCCAGACCAGGATCGCCTGGGGATTGGCGTTCTTGGCGTTGGTCAGCTGGGCGGTCATGTCGGTGTCGCGGGTGCCGAAGGATTCCTTGGCGACGATCTCGATGCCGTATTTCGGAGCCAACTGATCCATCCAGCGGGCGCCGTCCTTGCCGAAGCTGTCATCGGCGGAGAGCAGGGCAACCTTGGTCAGCCTTTTTTCCTTGAGGTAGATGAACAGGCGCTCGACGGCGATACTGGAACGCTGCGGCGATTTGAAAACCCACTGGTAGGGGCCGAATTTGCCGCCCATGATGACCGGGTCGCCACCGACGGTCATGAAGGTCGGGGTGGTGCCCTTGTCGACGATGGCTTTGACGTTCATGCCGGTGCCGGTCAGGGTCGGGCCGATGATGGCGACAACTTCATCCTTGTAGATGAATTTCTTGGCGATCGAAGCGGCCTTGGCCGGATCACCCTCGGTGTCGGCGATCTCCAGTTCGAGCATTTTGCCGTCGATCCCGCCTTCGGCGTTGATCTTGTCGACAACAATCTCGGCGACAAGCTTGGTCGGCGTACCGATAAAGGACGCATGCCCCGAAAGGTCGAAGAAGGCGCCGAGCTTGATGGTGTCCGCCGCCATTGCGGGGGCGGCAAGCAGCATCAGGCTGAGGATGAGTCCGAAAATCTTTTTCATGTCCTGTCTCCTTTTGTCGATTTGAATAAAAGTCGCATGCCCTGCAAACTTGAAGCTGAGTTGAGAGTGTTCTGTATATTACGAGAAATGAAAGGAAAATCAAATGTTTTAGGTGGGAAAGAGAAAACTTGGCCGGGGTTGTCGGCACATCACCGGCAACAAAAGAAAGGGGCGGGTGTATACGTTGCGGAGGAGCAGAGAAGGGTTTAGACTTTTTTCGATTCGCCACCTTGTGCGGATCCGATGACCACGATTTCAACAGGAGGTATCCGCGTGATTCCCGGTATTATCAGCGGCCGTCGCCGCTTTTCCGATCTGTCCGAACAGGAGGTCCTGGCCCTGGCGATCTCCAACGAAGAGGACGATGCCCGCATCTACCGGCAGTACGCCGAGCGACTGCGCGACGAGTATCCGGCCTCGGCAAAGATTTTTGGCTCGTCAGCAGAATCTGTGGAGATATTCAGGTTCCGGTAACTTGCCAAGCTCATGATATAGCGCGATTTGCAGGCATTTGAGGGTCCTGAAGCCATA
>PKUG01000024.1 GCA_002869665.1 Desulfuromonas sp.
AACCGCGGTCTTCATTCCGGAAAAGCTGAAATCCAGAGTATCTTTTTTCAGTAGCGGGCGTGGAAAGACAATGCCACCATCATCCCCTGCCGCTGCCAGACGGTCGATCACCGGTCCGCCCGGATAGCCAAGGTTGAGCATCTTCGCCACCTTGTCGAATGCTTCGCCTGCGGAATCATCCACGGTCCGCCCGAGCAAGCGGTAACGACCGATCCCGTCAACCCGGTAGAGATGGGTGTGCCCGCCGGAAACTGCGGCGGCCAGAAACGGAAACGCCACCTCCTCTTCCAGCTGTATCGCCAGGATATGTCCTTCGATATGGTGCACGCCGATTAACGGGATATCGAGTGCGAAGGCCATCGCCTTGGCAAATGAGACGCCGACCAGCAAAGCACCGACCAGTCCTGGACCACGGGTGACAACAATCCCTTCAAGCTCACCTTTATCGATTCCGGCCTTTTCCAGAGCCTCGGTGACCAGCGGATTGACAACCTCCAGGTGCCGCCGTGATGCCAGCTCCGGAACGACGCCTCCATAAACGGCATGCAGGTCGACCTGCGAAGCGATCAGGTTGGAGAGGATCTCCCGACCATTCCTGACAACGGCTGCGGCGGTTTCGTCACAGGAGCTTTCCAGTGCGAGTAAAAGCATAAAAACCGATATCCTAAATCAAAGCAGGTTGGCCGCCAGTTCGGCCAACGCCGAACGCTCCCCCTTGTTCAGGGTGGTGTGGCCGGCGATCGTCTGCCCTTTGAGGCGCTCGACGGAATAGGACAGGCCGTTACTGGCAGAGTCGACATAGGGATTGTCAATCTGGAACGGGTCGCCGGTCAAGACGATCTTGGTCCCGTCACCGGCCCGGGTGATAATCGTCTTGATCTCGTGCGGAGTCAGATTCTGCGCTTCGTCGACGATCATGTACTGTTTGGGAATCGAACGGCCGCGGATATAGGTCAACGGCTCGATCTCCATGAGCCCCAGATCAATCAGCTCACGGTAACCACGCTTGCGATTTCCGCTTTCATCATAGGAAGAGAGCAGCAGCTCAACATTGTCGAAAATCGGCTGCATCCAGGGCGCCAGTTTCTCTTCGATATCGCCGGGCAGAAAACCGAGGTCGCGCCCCATCGGAAAGACCGGGCGGGAGACGAGCAGGCGGTTGTAGGCACTCTCATCCGCCGTCTTGAGCAGACCGGCGGCGATCGCCAGCAGGGTTTTCCCGGTCCCGGCCTTGCCGACCAGCGAGACCAGCTGGATATCGTCATTCAGCAACAGGTCAAAAGCAAAGTGCTGCTCGCGGTTGCGCGGGTAGATCCCCCAGATCCCCTCCTTGGGCACCTTGGTCAGCGGCATGATCTTGCGTTTGGTCGAGTCATAACGTCCGAGTGCCGTTTGCGAAGGGTTCGCCTCGTTGATCAGGGTCAACCCCTGGTTGGAAAAGAATTCCGCCTCCAACTCCAGTTCGCCCAGCTCGTAGAACTGATCGATTTTTTCCTTTGCCAGATAAACCTCGCCGGTCCCGGTATAGAGCTCCTCAACCGGAACCTTGTCGTTCCGATAATCCTGGGCGCAAAGACCGATGGTATCGGCCTTGATCCGCAGATTGATGTCCTTGGTAACGAAAAATACCGTGTTGGCCGGCGAATTTTCCTGAAGATCCTTGGCGATAGAGAGGATGCGGTTATCGCCGTGGTCATCACGCAGATCCGGAGGTAGCTTGTCGATCAATTCTTTCTTGTAGATGGCGACCTTGAGTACACCGCCGTTTTCAAGCGCAACGCCGTCGATCAGCTTGCTGACCTGGCGAAACTCGTCGATCATGCGCGAAATCTGGCGGGCATTGCGACCAGTTTCACTCTGATCTTTTTTAAAACGATCGATCTCTTCGATGACCGTCAGCGGAAGGATGACCGTGTTGTCGGCAAATTTGAGAATGGCCTGAGGATCATGCAGCAGGACATTGGTATCAAGAACATAAGTTTTCATGAAATCCTCTCTGACCGCATGCGGTCATGATTGGCCACTAATATCAAAGCACTATTATTTCGCCGCAATCTGAGTCACTGCGGAGAGAAAAAGCTCAATTTCTTCTTCAGTGGTGAAATAGCCGGGACTGACGCGCACGGTACCCTGGGGATAAGTACCGATTGTTCTATGGGCATCCGGCGCACAATGCAGACCGACCCGCACGGCAATACCGAACTCACGATCGAGACGGAAACCGACAGTTGAAGGATCCTGCCCGGCCATGTTAAAGGAGACCACAGCGCAGCGTTGTGAAGGATTTTCCGGCCCGTAAAGGCTGACGTCGGCAATATCGCCAAGGCCACGACACAAACGATCTGTCAGCTCACGTTCATGGCGCCGGATCGTTTCGATCCCCGTTTCGCGCAGAAAGACCAATGCCGCGTGCAAGCCGGCCAGTCCAGCCAGGTTCATGGTGCCCGACTCAAGATGTTCCGGCAACGCATCCGGCTGGCGATCGGAATGCGAGTTGGCCCCGGTTCCACCGTAGATCAGCGGCTCCAGTTCAATACCATCACGAACGTAGAGAAAGCCGGTTCCCTGCGGCCCAAGCAGCCCCTTGTGACCCGGCGCTGCGAGCAGATCGATTTTGTTGGCCTGCAGATCAATCGGCACAGCTCCAGCACTCTGCGCAGCATCGACCATAAAGAGAATCCCCTGCTCACGGCACCAGGAACCGAGCTCATCAATCGGCTGCAGGGCCCCGATCACGTTGGAACAGTGGGTCATCACCAGCAGACGGGTCGGCTCTGCAAGGCAGGCTGCGCGTAAAGCTGAGGCAGTGACGAGTCCAGATTGAGAATCTGCCGCCACCTTCACGACGATGACACCCCGGTCCTGCAGCGCCCACAGGGGGCGCGCTACGGCATTATGCTCGACAGTGGTGGTGACAACCCGGTCACCGGGGCGAAGCAGGCCGAACAGGGCCTGATTGATGCCCATGGTGGCGTTGGCGGTAAAGACAAAACGCTCAGAGGCTTCGCCATTAAATATCTCGGCCAGCAACTCGCGGGTCTCGAAAACGATTCGATCGGCATCCAGGGCAGTGTTGTAAAAACCACGCGCCGGACTGCCACCGCTGCGCAGAGCTGTGTCTACAGCCCGATAAACCGCTTCCGGTTTAGGGTGACTCGTCGCCGCATTATCGAGGTAGATGGCTCGCATTGTTGCTTCCGATTCAAGAGTTTTTTGACAGCTGCGGCAGAATACTCAAATTCATGCGCGGCGACAACCCCGACATCCTGTTGTTTTCACGATAATATTCAATTGTACCGCTTGGAAAGATCAGTATTTTTTTATATTTTCAATCTTGACACACACTACATCTAGTGGTCTATATTCACCGAGCACTAAATATAGTACATTCAAACAACCACTTCAGTCATCTATCTTAAGCCCGAAAAAACCCGTGTTTCAAGGAAGGATCCACAAATGAGTAAAGCAATGCCCGAACTCAAGTTGTCGAAGAATGCCATAACCGTTCTCAGGAAACGTTACCTCAAGCGTGACGAGGAAGGGATCCCGACCGAGCAACCGGAAGATATGTTCCGGCGCGTTGCTCAAACCATTGCCGGAGCAGAACCGAAAGGCAAGAAAGAAGCAAAAGCCTTCGAAAATGAGTTCTACCGGATGATGACAGATCTCGACTTCCTTCCGAACTCACCGACCCTGATGAACGCCGGTCGCGAATTGGGCCAGCTCTCTGCCTGCTTTGTCCTTCCCGTCGGCGATTCCATGGAGAGCATTTTTGAAGCGATCAAGCATACCGCCCTGATTCACAAGAGCGGTGGCGGCACCGGCTTCTCCTTCTCGCGGATCCGTCCGGCGAACGATGCCGTCAGATCGACCAGCGGAGTTTCCTCCGGTCCGATCTCCTTCATGCAGGTTTTCGATGCGGCAACGGAAACCATCAAACAAGGGGGAACCCGGCGCGGCGCCAACATGGGGATCCTGCGTGTCGACCATCCCGATATCATGGACTTCATCATGGCCAAACGGGATCAGAAGATCCTGACCAACTTCAACATCTCGGTCGGCATCACCGAGGCCTTCATGCAGGCCGTTGAAGAAAATCGTGATTACGATCTGATTAATCCGCGTAATGGTACGGTCCTCAAGCAGTTGAACGCCAACAAGGTCTTCAACCAGATTGTCGACATGGCCTGGCATAACGGTGAACCGGGAATCGTCTTCCTCGACCGTTTGAACCGCGATAATCCGACACCACACATCGGCGAAATCGAGAGCACCAACCCGTGTGGCGAACAGCCGCTGCTCCCCTACGAATCGTGCAACCTGGGTTCGCTCAATCTTGCCACCATGGTCAAGGACGGTGAAATCGACTGGGACAAACTGGAACTGACCGTCAAGTTGTCGACCCGTTTCCTCGACAACGTCATCGAGGCCAACAAGTATCCGCTCCCCGAAATCGACGAGATGACCCGCGCGAACCGTAAAATCGGCCTCGGGGTCATGGGCTGGGCCGACATGCTGATTTTGCTCGGCATCCCCTACAACAGCAAGGACGCCATCGTTCTCGGTGAACGGATCATGCAGTTCATCAACGAGAAGTCGCACGCCTGCTCCATCGAACTGGCCCAGGAACGCGGTGCCTT
>PKUG01000154.1 GCA_002869665.1 Desulfuromonas sp.
GCGGCCCTGTTCATGGTCAAGTCAGCGGCCCAGCTGGTCGAACGGGTGGCACTGGCCTCGGTGCTGATCCCCGTCCCCTCAGTCGTCGAGGGGGAGCAGACCATGGAGACCCTCGCCGCCTATTCCAAGGAGCCCGAGGCGGCCACCCTCTACGAGGAGGAGCGGCTGATCAATCTGACGCCGGGAGAATCGCTGGTCTCGCAGTTCATCAACCGCGCCGGTATCATCACCGACGACAGCCTGCTCAACCCGCTCTATATCGCCGACCTGAGCGCCGAAACCCTGCAGAAGCGCTACCTGACCGAGGAACTCGGACTGAAGTCGGTCTACATGGTGCCGCGCTACGACAAGCGTACGCGCCACATCACCTGCCTGGTCAACTACTACACCAAGGAACGCTACCAGTTCAGCCCCAACGAGTGCGACCTGCTCGACGCCCACGCCGAGATGGCCCAACGCGTCATCCAGGAGATCGGCGACGAGCACCTGGAGGTCCAGATCCTCTCCGAGATCGGCGACCTGCTTCAGCAGTCGAGCGACGGTCTCAAACCCTTCCTCCACCGCGTCCTCTCCAAGGCGACGCGATTGATCGGTGCCGACACCGGAAGTATCGCCCTCGTCCGCCAGCGCGAGGGAGAACGCTGGCTGCTGGTCGACGATCCCCAAGGGAACCTGGTCGGCGCCAAGAACAAGGAATGGCTGAAAAAGTTCATTCCGCCGATCCGCGTCGGCGCGCTGGAATTGCCGCGTGAGGAGCGCAGCCTGACCGGCCTGGCCGCGGCGACCGAAAAAGCCCAGATCATGACCGACAGCCACGACAGCGGCGACGGGGACGGCTTCTACCGCCCGGTCACCGAATCGATCCGCAGCGAGATCGCGGTGCCGATCAGCTACGGCGGCGAGGTGGTCGCCGTTATCTGCCTCGACAGCCTCAAGCCGCGCTACTTCACCGGTGAGCACCGCCGTATCCTGCTGATCATCGAACGCCTGATCGGCCACCACCTGGTCATCCTGCAGAAACTCGAACAGCTGACCAGCGAAGTCGACCGCCTGCGTCACGACGTCGACTACAAGGACCCGACGATCACCTCCTACCGTTTGGGGAACATCATCGGCAACTCGCAGAAGACCCAGGAGATCATCGACACCATCCAGCGCATCAGCCCGCCGCTGTGCCGGCGCATGGCCCAGTGGAGCAAGTACGGGCGCGCCGAGCAGAGCGAATTTCTCGGCCTGCCGTCGATCCTGATCACCGGCGAGACCGGCGCGGGGAAGGAGTTTCTCTTCAACAACCTGTTCAACCAGCTCAACCAGACCTATCGTCAACTGCTTGGTGCTCCGGGTGCCCTGCCGCTGAAAAAAACCAACATCGCCGCCTACAGCGGTGAGCTGACCTACTCGGAGCTGTTCGGCCACAAGCGCGGTGCCTTCACCGGCGCCCACAGCGACCGCCGCGGCATTCTCGAAGAGGCCCACGGAGGGGTTGTCTTTCTCGACGAAATCGGCGACGCCGACCCCAAGACTCAGGTCCAATTACTACGTTTCCTCGACAGCGGTGAGTTCGTCCGTCTCGGCGAGAACATCACCCGCCACGCCCAGGTTCTGCTCGTCGCCGGCACCAACCGTGACCTGCGCCAGCTGATCGCCGCCGGGACCTTCCGCGAAGACCTCTACCACCGGCTCTCGGAGCTGATCATCGAGGTCCCCTCGCTCAACCAGCGGCGCGAGGATATCCCCGACCTCGCCGTTCACTTCCTCGGTCGCCTCTACCATGCCTACCAGCAGCCCGAGATCGCCGGACAGGAGGTGCCATCCCTCAGCCCCGAGGCCAAGGAACTGCTCAAAAGCCACCACTACACCGGCAACATGCGTGAGCTGCGCAGCATCCTGCTGCGTGCCATGCTCTTCCGCCGCGGCAAGGTTATTCACACCGAGGAAATTATCCGGAGCCTGCAACCGCAGACCGTCCGCCCCGGCCAGGGGGACCCGGAACAGGAGGGCCGCGCCGAGCAGTTGGCGGAACAGATACTGCAACAGATGCTGAACGGGAAGGAGGACTTCTGGTCGGCGGTCTACCGCCCCTGGTCGAAACAGGAACTGACCCGCGAGGTGGTTCTCAAACTGGTGGAGAAGGCGCGCAGCGAAGGTGCGACGAGCATGCCGAAACTCGCCCGCCTGTTCAAAGCCTGCGACCCGGAGAGCCGGGATGCCGAGGAGAAGAAGATTTTCTACCGCTTCAAGAATTTCTTCTACAAAACGGTGCGCTTGTAACACCTCCACGCCCCCGCCATCCGGGGGCGTGGAGAATGAATGGTTCAGTGCAGCGTTTCACCATGGGCCTGTGCCGCCTGCCTGGCCAGCGTGACGATGCTCTCTGCCAGTGCCGCGATATTGTCCAACGCACCGGCACTACTCAGGCTGGCAACCTTCTCGGCCCCCAGGAACAGCGCGGCATTCACCTCGATGGCGTTGCCGCTCAGGCTGTATACCCCGCGAATTCGATAGGCGCTGGTGAAAGAGCGAACATCCACAAACACCAGAGGCGCTTCGTAGCCCCGGGTGGACAGGTCGCGAAGGAAATCATCCACAACCAGCTCCAGGCCTATCCCATCGTCAAACGTCTCTTCATCCAGGAATGTGGTCTGTAAAAACATCGGCTTCGGCTGGGCAAGGGGGATTTTGTCCTGATCCTCCTGCTCGATCAGGCCGATATCGAAAGTGTCGGCCTGGCTGAAAACCGCCGGTTCCTGAATCCCCCCGATATCCCCCGCTAACTGGGGAACCCGGTCACGGGCAGCGCGGAACAGCTGGCTGACATCGACATAACGCCCTTCACGCAAGGCGGCACCCTTGATCCCTTCAAGAATACTGTAGGTCAGCAGCCCCTGGCCGAAGCGGCTCGCTTCATAGCTGACGGCATTGGCGGCACAACCGGTAATAACATGCATACCGGTACGATCGCGCAGGCGATCCAGCGCCCGGAACGAGCTGGTGGCAATATCCTTACGGTTGTTCAGGTCGTCAACAAGCCCGCCGGAGGCACAGGCATCAATGATCAACACCTGCTTGAGCGCCGGGACGGACTTGACCAGATCAACCAGCTCCGCACTGGAAATGGTGGTGCTCTGACGGATGGCCGAGTCGTTGTAGGCGGCAGGATTGGCGGTGTAGGCGTCTTCCGTCAGGTAATAGAAATCCCCGTCCTGGCCGCCCCAGTTGATCCCGTGCCCCGAGAGATAAACAACCAGGATATCGGAAGAGAGTGCTTGCTCGCTGATCGATTTAAATGCGGCAACCAGGTTCTTCTTGGTCGGTCGCAGGGAAGCCTCTTCCGCCTGGCTGGTATAGAGATAGGCCTTCGTCTGCTCCACCCCGAACAGCCGTTCGGAGCCGATCTGCAGGGCCAGGCCGATATCCTCGGCGTCCTTGGCGGAAAACTTCAGATCGATGGCATCCCCCTGATAATCAGACACCCCGGCGGCGATGACGAACAACCTGGGGGGCACTGCAGCCGTCGTTTCCGGGGCTTTCCAGCTGACCATCTTCCCGCGGCTGATCAGGTAACCTTCCTGATTGTAGGCTTTGACCTCGACCTGGTTCTCCACACCGGAGACCAGATAGGGGTGATCGGAGATGTCGACTGTGATTTCCGCAGACGGCGCGTCAGTATTGAACCCCTCACCCCGGGCATCGGCCATGATCTCCTTGCCATTTATGGCCACGACAACGCGCCCGATCCCCCCACCGCGATTTTTCAGTTGCGCAACCAGCCGCCCGGCCTCATCGACAGCTGAAAGTTCAATCTCGGGACAGAGGGCGACCTCCTGCAGGGCATCGACGTTGCGCAACGGTTCCTCGTTGGCCCCGAGAACCTTGGGCAGCAGCCCCGGCTCATAGAAACGCTCTTTCAACTGCCCGAGATCGATAAGTTCCCTGCCGACGACATAATACATTCCACTTTGCGCCGCCTCGGAGGCGTCAAAACGCCCCTTCTCATCCAGGACAACCCAGGCGTCATCATCCAGCAAATAGTAGGTTGCCAGCAGGGAATAGTCGTCCAGGGACCAGAACCGTGTCGCCCCATCTTCTCCCGAACTGACCAGAACCGGCCGATCGGGCAGCAGGGAAAGCTCGGCAACATCATCCGTATGCCCGGACAGGGTGACCAGCTTTTCTCCTGTTTC
Organism: Desulfuromonas sp.; assembly: GCA_002869665.1. Classification (GTDB taxonomy): domain Bacteria; phylum Desulfobacterota; class Desulfuromonadia; order Desulfuromonadales; family Geopsychrobacteraceae; genus PKUG01. The sequence continues at coordinate 4,185 of PKUG01000154.1, forward strand.
AACATTGAACGCGATAATGTCATCACCGGCGCCACAATACAGAATCCGCGTCGATGCGTCGTAAACAGCCTCTCTGATCAGCCCCGCGTAACGCTCGAACCTGAGCAGGTGTTCACCGGTTTCAAGCGACCAGAGGTCGGCATCGGAACCGGCGGTCAACAAACTGTCGCCATCGGGAAGAGCCATCAGGGTTCGCACTTCGTAACCGACATTGATCGCCCGCAGCATCTTCTGGCTGTCCATATCCCATAACCGCCAGGTCTCATCTTCACCGCCACTGACAAGAAGACGACTGTCCGGGGTAAAGGCGACCGTGGTCACCGTGTCGGCGTGACCACTGAAAACCCCGTGAAGCTGGGAGGTCTCCAGATCGTAAAGGGGGACAACCTGATCATTGAGGCTCC
>PKUG01000125.1 GCA_002869665.1 Desulfuromonas sp.
AGCTGATGGCGCCCCGCTACCGCGACATCAGCGCCGCGGATATCCCGGTTGTCACGCTCGCTAAAGGCAGCGAAATCAAGATCATCTGCGGCCGCGTAGGAGATGTCGTCGGGCCGGTGACCGACGTGGTCATCGAGCCCCAATACCTCGACGTCAGCATCCCCGCCGGAGCCACCTTCACCCACCCGACCCCGGCCGAACACACAGTGTTCGCCTATGTTCACAACGGCAGCGGCCGTTTCGATGACTCAGACCAGGAGGCTGGCAACCGCTCGTTGCTCCTGTTTGAACCGGGGGATCAGGTTGTCGTCAGCGCCGGGGAGGACGGCGTCCGCTTTCTCCTCGTTTCCGGCAAACCGCTGCAGGAGCCGATCGCCTGGGGCGGGCCGATTGTGATGAACACGCAGGAGGAGTTGGAGCAGGCGTTTGACGAACTGCGGAATGGGAATTTTATCAAGGGGAACTGACTGCTGGGCCAGCCGAAAGACATCGGACAGTCGCGATCAAGCCGCGGCTATAGCTCCGGCGGATAAATATCTGAGTCGGGCTCAACAGTCGCAACCCAAAATAACAATCGGAATCGGAATTCAGATTTCGCGCAGAGGCACGCAGACACAGAGAAAGACAGAAGAAAGATCGCAGAGAACAGAATGTATAATGGACACTAACTTTATGGATTTGTTGGAAAAATAAGACCTCCTCTCTCAGCGCCACTGCGCCTCAGCGGGATAAATTAAATAGAATTTTCTGGTTATCCAGATAGGTTTTTCCTGAGCAGGGCAGATCGAGATAATCTCCAATCTTTTCACTGTTTAATCACCCGAGCAATAATTGGTTCGTGGCTGGTGCAGACGGTGAAGGAAAAAAGCCGATAACAACAGCAGGCAGATGACGAAATAACCGAGAAACCAGGGGAGAGAGTCGACGAAGACCTGATTTTTCAGCACCTCGTCCGCCAGCTCCGGCCGGGACTGGTGAAGATTGCCGCGCAGGTGGGCGAGCAGGGGGGAATAGAGCAGCCCGAGCAGTCCATAACCGAGGTTGAGGAACAGCCCTTTGAAACTGAGGACCGTGGCCCGCTGCTCGGAGCTGGTCGCCCGGTTCAGGTAGTTGCTCAGGAAAAAACCGGTCAGGTACATGCTGCTGAACAGCAACAGCGCCGGGATCACCCCGATCCAGGGCCAGGCAAAACACATCCCGCTCAGACCGAGCAGAATAATCAGCGCAGTCAACATCAGGTTGCTCAGTGGAGAGCGGCGTTCGCTCAGGCGGCGGGCAATGCCCGGCGCCACGAAGCCGAACAGGGCCAGCGCCGAGCCGAGAACCCCGAACAGCGCTTCCGGAATCCCGATGATCCGGTAATACTGGCTGGCCATGGTCACGATCATTCTGACCACGCTATCATAGAGCAGCCCGAACAGGATCAGGCCGAGCACGAAGGGGGTGCGGAAAATCCAGCAGCCGGCCTGCCAGACCAGCTGAAAAGCCTTGCCGATTCCCGGCGACGCCTGGTGCTCGTCCGTTTCAGCGTGGCCGATTTCGCGCATCCGCAGCGTCGTCGCCAGGGTGAGCACTGCCGTCACCAGGGTCAGGTAGATCGGCAGGCGCAGGGTTGTCTCGCGGCTGATCTGCAGGTCAAGGCTGAAGACATCGACAAGCGACTGCAACAGCTGCGGGTCGTAGATCACCCCGCCGAGGGTCATGGCGATGACAAACCCGGCCGATTGCAGCTGGGTTTGCCGTTCCAGCACCCGCCCCCACTGTTCGGCGTCTCCATAGTGTTTCAGGCTGTCGTAAGCCAGCGCCTCATCGGCACCGCTCGCCGCCGCCTCGGCCATGCCGCTGAGAATCCGGTTGAGCACAAAGACCCAGAACAGCAGGGTCAGATTGCCCCTCGGAACAAAGGCCCACAGGGCGATTTCCACAACCATCAGTCCGGCGGCGAAGACCAGCAGATTGCGCCGCCCGATGCTGTCGGCGAGCGCCCCCGAGGGGACTTCACAAAGGACAATCGTCGCCGCCCACACAGCATTCAAAACCGCAAATTGCGAGAGCGTCAGCCCAAAATCGAGGAACAGGACGGAGAAGACCGGATAGTAGAAACGGGCGTTGAAGAACACCCGGAACATGATAAACAGTCGGACGTTACTGATCCTGAAAGGGGATAGGGCCTGTGTCATTTCGTGTCGTCGATGTGCAGAGTTCGTAATTCACCAGCTAGATTAGCCCTAATTTTCAGCCACAACCCTTCTCCCTTGGGGAGAAGGTGGCCGAAGGCCGGATGAGGGGGCTTTTAGTCAAGAGTTCGTCAACTCACTATGCCATACAGAGAGCCGCCGGCGCAAAAGCGTAAAAATTACGCACGCGGTCAGCGTCGGGCAGGAAGGCGTCCGTTTTCTTCTCATTTCCGGCAAACCGCTGAAGGAACCGGTCGCCTGTGGTGGGCCGACTGTGATGAATACGCGGGAGGGTTTGGAGCAGGCGTTTGTTGAGTTAAGAAAGGGGAATTTTGTCAGGCATGACTGAGGGTGAATTCGGCGGGCATCCAATAGCAGAAACATTAAAAGGGCCATTTCGGTATCAAAATGGCCCTTTTAAGCATTGAAATGGTGATATTTTCGAACAAATTATTTGTGATTTCAAATGGTTATCTTGGTCCGACCCCGACCCAAGACAAGTTGCTCGCAGGGCATATCAATTTAATTATTTAAGAGCATCCCTCTATTTGAGAGCGTCCCTCTATTCCATGTTATATGTTAAGATGATCCAAAAACTTATAATCCTATGAACGTCCCTTACTGTTCACCAAATCACTCTTCAGGAAACTCTTCTTTGTGCCTATCAATGACCCATGCAGACTCTTTCTCATATCCTTCTGCTATCGCACGCAAAGTTACAGCAAAGCGATGGAAACCGGCATTTTCAACGTCTTCAGCTTTTTTCTTATATTGAGCAGCCAATTCTTTTTCGGGCTTACCTGAGGGATCGACCCAGTGAACACCACGAGAATTATATGTGCCGGTACTGAACCCCCGACGCAGACCATCGGAATCTTTTGCGTTCAAAACATTGGCCACTTCTTTATTGATCCACAAACCATTCTTATCCGGAGGGCAATGGATCAAGACCTCACCAGCAGTTAACATTGCAACTTCCAGGTGGCCGCTCTCTGTGCAAATTTCTTTTACCCGTTCAACCCACGCTATAAAGCTATTTTCGTCAAAAGAACCATCGGATTGAGTGCCGGGTGGTTTTCCCCAGTGATGCAACAGCCGCCATGCATTTGAGGCAAAAGCCTTCTGTTCTTCCGATACTTCGTCCTTTTCATCTTCTGTCGCTTTTTTTGAACGATATATTAATCGGATAACTTCGCAGAAAAACTCAGGTTCACTGGCGAGCCGATGCTCCAGCAGTTTTGGTTCAGCCTTATGATAACGATCCAAAAGTCTTAAGTACGCCCATTCAACTTTAAACAAGTCCTTTTGAGGTGTCTTGGGATCATCCTGGAGGGTCTTGCTTATCTCTACCATGTGGTGAGCATCCATCGACTTTGATGGTTCAGACGTAGACAACGCATCCATGAGAGCTTGAACACAAAGGTTAACGTCCAACCGCTCCTTTTCGTATTTCATCCTAAAAAGACAGTCTATGGCCGCCAAGGGCCGCCCACATCCAAGAAGCTTCTTAATGGCAAACTCAAGGTCATCTTTTGCCTGATACGGATTTGCATTGGTTTTTGTCCAATACATATTTTCATTTTCACCTAACCAATCTGGAACTCGTTGCCAAGTTTCAGAGCAAAACCGCAGACAACTTAAGAAGTTTGCAACTTGCTGCACTGACCAGGTAGTTCGATCCAGACTCTCTGCCCACTCCCAACCCTGCAAGTGATGGCGGCTCCAGATATAACTCCCGACAAAATAAGCCAGCTTAGACTTATCTTCTGATAGGAGATCAGGCAAAAGAGAAACATCTATTGATTTATCCGCAATACCTCCCAGAGAATGACCAACATGGCCTGAATGTTCCACTTCTTGGGCAAACGAGACAACTGCGCTCAGCCCGCCAGTGTCTAAAATTTCACGTATTGCATTTTGCCGTCGCTCTTCAAGCTTTCTTTCCTGCTCTCTCCAATCATCTCCATCGTCATCATACAGATCGAAATCATTGTGGGAAAAAAGATATTGATACTTATTAAACGGGTTTGAGGGTGCGAGTTTATCCCCCACAGCCTCAATCTGCGACAGCAACTCTTCTTTTAATGCCCATTTTGCATCAGAGTATCGCCTGTGCTTTTGTACAAACCTGCTAAGTCTCTCCCAAAGACGTAAGACCTCATCCTCACTACGGCTAATAATGTCTTTAGAGGACAGCACTTGGAGTAATTGATCAAATGCGGTATTTGGTAGATCATCAAAATGGTCAATTAACTCAGCAAGCTTATCTATATGTTGGCTGGCTAAATTGACGGCGAGTTCTGCATAAAAGGACACTTGTTCCCGATACTCGCCCTTAGTCACTCCATCTTCCCAATCCGTTGGTATAAATTGGCGCCACGTTGGCTTGTGTGAACCCGACGTAGTTTGGTGCTGATTTGGAAGCAGACTAACAAGAAGTTTCCATGCAATATCTGGAGACTCATTTACAAGTGTTTGAACTGTTACTTTTCGCTTCTCAACAGAGGCCGCAGTTTGCGGAAACCAGGGGAGTAAAATTGTTGATATTGAGTTCGAAGGTCTATTAGCCCAATTCCCTCCTGGGTCATGGCAAGCAAGTTCACCTAGCAAAGCGCATGTTCTTACCAGATAGTCCTCAGCCCAGGCTAAATTTTCCAGCGCCCAAAGCAGGCCGGTCAGATAATTGCTGCCAGTAACGCCAGTTCCTTCTTGAGCGAAAAGGTCATCAAACGGGCAAGGCGATTGATTTAAGGCCGTTTCAACCACAACAAGAAATTCACCCGGGGCAGCTTCTGCTAAGGTAGGTAGTAGTTGATTCAAACTACCCCATAGTTTCCAATCAGCATCAGCAAAGATTTCGCGTATGGCTAACACCGCCGTCGCTTCTGCTTTACCAAGAGAAGCCTTCAGCAATGCATCAGGATAGCTGCCTAAGATTGCAATGCTGTCTGCTAAACTTTTCCTGATAGTTGGTGAGAATGCCAGATCCTTCCCATGGACACTTGCGGCATATCTTTCGTCAACGGGGAGTTCAAAAGAGGGGTTCTTCTCTCTAAAGACGGTAACTACGGAATCCTTTAGAACATCAAGGTTCTGGTCGAAAATTCTCGGCCCAAGGTTGTGCCAAAGATCTACTCGACTGGCAACTTTCCAAATTCCATTTTTAAGTGTCAAAGGGCTATTTGGTTGGTTTAAAATCTCCCTCACTTTCACTACCCACGAGGAATAGCCCTCACCAGACAGGCTCTCTAAAACTTTCACATCATCAGGATTGTTTTCATCCCAGCCACCAATCAAATTCGCTAATGCCAAAACGGTGGCATGGTGATGCTGATTCCAGTCGATTGCCGTTGCTTCAATTTCCGGTGTTGTCAGATCTGTGGGGATATGAGAAACGGCAGGCAATTTAAATGCTTCAATGAGGTCTTCAGGCATTTTGTCTTGTGTAATCGTGCCTGCATCTTGATTCCAGGTTTGAACAATGTCAACGACCCTGGACCAAACCCATTGAGGATACTTGTGATTAAACTGGGCGATGTGGGAATGGAGCAAAGACAAAACAACTCCAACTTCCTTACCAAGGTCATATCCGAGCAAATAGAAATTATTCAAGAATTCGTAAAGAACATTGTCTGTGACATCAACGCCGTTATTTGCTGCCTTTAAATGGAACCGGATGACACCTAATTTTTCAGCGCTCTTCGAAGGGCTAAAATTCGCTTGATTAACATGCGCCAGAAACTCTTCTACGCTTTTCGTGTGTCGCGCTTGATCTAACAGCCAAACAACATTTCGTGCATCAGTCGCCGACAAAGGACCAGTTATAAGGCAAATGACATCTTTTCCTTTTGTGAAAATCTTGGGGTTATTAAAGTCGTTCCAAGCCGCTTGAATAACCTCTCCAAGCGTAGAATTCCCCTCAGTAAAGCTAATTGAATGCTTTATCTGCCCTAGGAGTTTCCGACTTTCTTTAGACTCTTGATTTTCAACAAAAACAATCAGGTCATCTGTATCAAAATCCTTAACTTTGCCTTGCAGTTTGATTTCAGAGATCGGCCAACATGGCAAACAAGGAGCATAGCCACAACTCAGCAATAACGCCACAAACGAGGATTGGACATGCGCCTCAAAATGCGATCCTCCACTTCCCGTCGAGAAGGCGTTGCTTAACTTCTTACTTTTTCCGCTCATTCTGTAGCCTCAACAATTTTTCAGCATCAGTGGCAAAAAGGGGACGGTTTTATTTTTCGGGAGTTCCAGTGACACCATACTTAATTCCTATGGCCTTATCTGGAATCAATCCCCCTCTTTCACCCGCCAAACCCCATGATGCGCTTCAGTATCTGCGCGATGTTCTTTCAAATCGGCAGCGACTGCGTCAATTTTATGGTTCAGAGCCTCGATTTTCACATCAACCAGATCGAAACGCTCGTCCGTCTTTTGTGCCAGTTCATGAATCTCCTTGTGAAAAGATTCGCGTAACGACTCATGCCCTTCGAGCACCAGATCGAACTTGCTGTTGATATCTTCGAGTATGACTTCCAGATGATCTTTTTGCATGACACCCCCCCGAGGTTTATGCTGGACAGGAATTTCATCCCTGCTGAATTTGATAGGCAGGTCATCTTAGCAACCCGCCTGACAGAGAGCAAACCACTTAATCACCTTGAAACAAGACAAAAAACTGATTTATTTAATGACCTCTTTTGCTTTCGCGTGTCCATCAACGTGGCTCATCTGAGGAATTGTCCTTGTCAAGGTCATCGGCCCAAGCTTGAACAGTCTGATGGTCGACAACACGACCGGCATCAACATCAGCCAGCGCCTCTCTGGTTAAGAGGTTGCCCTCTTCTTGTTCAGATGACAGACAAACAGCTTCAAATTTCTGTTTCACATCCTCATTAATAACACCGCATGCATGCAGTGCGGCTATGTCCTCAAATATCGATTTCAGCAACTCGCTCATATTCTCATCCCCCAAATTTTTTGTTGTCGAAATCCCACGTTACCACTGAAAACGATTTTGACCGCCGATCCTGATATTCAATAACAACACCGGCGCTGAAGAGTCCGGCGGGACATGGTAGAGCACCAGAAAATCCCGCGCCCCGGCATCCAGAACGTATTCCCTGACCGTGATTTTTTTCCCCTTCACCGTTCTTCTCCTGGCCGGAGCCATTTCGTTGAAGGACTCAATATTTTCAACCATCATCAGATAGCTGGCGTGCATCCTCTCGACAAACCGAACCGCTCCAAGTTGAGCATATTCATCGAGATAGGTCTGTAGACGACGGGCGAATAGTGGTGTGGCAATGACTTTGCGGGTCATCAGCGCGATTTGTCGGCGACGGATTGGGCGCGAGACAGTGCGGAAGCGAAAATGGAATCCAGTTCTTCAGCAGAGACATGGTTGCCGGTCAGCTCATACTCTTCCCAGGCGGCCAGAGCGTCCGCTTCGAATTGAAGGTCTTCCTCGACGGCCGCAAGCGCCGGGCCACCGATGGTTTCCAGTACGGACGCCATCGACCTTCCCATCTTTTTCGCCAACCCTTCCAGTTGGCTGGCGAACTCATCATCAACCCTCAAATTCAACTGTCGACTCACAACGCACCTCCTTTCCGGCATAAGCTAGCAAATGATAGCAAGAAGTAGCGCTATTTTCAAGAGAGGGCGAAAATGTCACTCCACCAAATCCCGATACTCCACCACACTCCCATCCGCCAGGCGGATCACCAGCATATCCCCGCAGCGGGTGATGTGTTGTGGCAAGAGGGGAACTTTCCCTTTGCCGCCGGGGAGGTCGATGACGTAGTAGGGGGAAGCAAGGCCGGAGACGGGGCCGCGCAGGGAGGCCATGATCTGCAGGCCGGTGATGACCGAGGTGCGGAAGTGGCTGGTCCCTTGGGCGAGGTCCATGTGGTGCAGGTAGTAGGGGCGCACGCGCATTTTGAGCAGGCCACGGAAGAGTTCGCCGATGATCTGCGGATCGTCGTTGACGCCGCGCAGCAGCACGGTCTGGTTGCCGAGGACGATACCGGCGTCGGCGAGTCGGGCGCAGGCGGCAGCAGCCTGCGGAGTCAGCTCGCGCGGGTGGTTGAAGTGGGTATTGAGGTAGAGCGGCTGGTACTTCTTGAGCATGGTGCAGAGCGCGTCGGTAATCCGCGACGGCAGGGTGACCGGCACGCGTGAGCCGATACGGATGATCTCGACGTGCGGAATCTGATGAATCCGCGCCAACAGGTCTTCGAGAACCATATCGGGGAGCACCAGCGGATCGCCGCCGGAGAGGATGACGTCGCGGATCTCCGGCGTGGCGGCGATATAGTCGATCCCATCACGCAGCTCACCGAAGCTCGGCGCCATCGCCGGGCAACCGACCTTGCGCTTGCGCGTGCAGAAACGACAGTAACCGGCGCAGCTGCCGGAGACGAGGAAGATCGCCCGGTCGGGGTAGCGGTGGATCACCGTCGGCACCGGCGACAACTCCTCTTCGCCGAGAGGGTCGACCAGGCCTTCGTCGTTCAGCTCGCGCAGATCGGGGACGCACTGCTGCCAGATCGGATCGCCGATCTCACGAATCAGGCTGAGATAATGTGGGGTGATCTTGAAGGGGTAGCGCTGTTCCACCGCGATCAGCGGGCGCGGATCGAAATCGAAACGGCCGGCCAACTGGGCCACCGAGGTGACGCTCTCCTTGAGTTCCTGCTTCCAGGCGTCCATCCCCTACTCCACTTCCTTCCGCACCTGCACGCTACGCAGCAGCCAGGTGACAATCATCAGTACACCAAAACCGATATCGCGGATCAGGGCCGCTTGCGGCGGCGAGGGGTGCTCGCTGTTCGGGCGGAAACAGCCGCAGTCGATATCGAAACCGCGGAGGATGGCCGAGGTGAGCACGGCGATAAAGACCAGGTTGAGGACGAAGAGCACCAGCAGCGCCGGGCGCACGCGCTTGTCGAGCAGCAGCAGAATACCGCACAGCAGTTCGAGGTACGGCAGGGTCGCCGCGACCAGGTAATTCCAGGCGTAGGGGAGGATGCGGTAGTTGGCGATCTGGCCGGCAAACCCGACCACGTCGTCAGCCTTGATCATCCCGGCATAAATAAAGATGACGGCCAGCGCCAGCCGGCAGACATGATAGGCGATGGTTCCGAATTTGCTCATTGCCCTGCCCCCTCAAGCGGCCGACCGGCGTCATGCCATTCGGGAATCCCCCCTTCGTAAACCAGCACCTCGGCATAGCCTTCCTGGAGCAGACGCACACCCAGGTCGAAGGAATCGGGGCAGCCGTAACCGCTGCAGTAGGCGATGATGATCCGGTCGAGCGGAACCTGCTCCTTGAATCCGGCGAGTTTGGCATCCAGCTCGCCGAGCGGCAGGGAGACGGCGCCGGGGAGGTGCCCCGCGCGGTAGGCATCGGCGTTGCGGGCATCAACAAGCAGCGCACCGTCGGCAACCAGGGCGTCCAACTCTTCGAGCATCGCCGGGAAGGGGAACAGCTCGGGCTGGGCAGCATCCGGCTGCGCTTCGACCACCGGTGCTGTTTGGGCGATCCTGGTCGCCGAGACCGTGCGCCCGGAGAAGGCGTCGAAGACGACGCGGAAGTTGATGCTCACACCGACGGCGAAGGCGAAGACGCAAAGGACCACCGCTTCGAGCAGGGTGCGGCGCAGGGCGGGGCTGAGTAACGGGTTACTCATCCGGCGATTCCTCAAGCTGCGGCTGCAGCGACTCGACGATTTCGCGCAGCTGGCGGTTCTCCTTCTGCAACCGGTCGATCCGCAGGTTGCAGTCGGTGACCACCTCGTTCAGCTCCTCGACCATCAGGGTCTGGTGACTGAAACGGATTTCCAGTTCGGTCAGGCGTTCTTCCAGTTCATTTTCCATGGCCAACTCTCCTTTGGTGCAACACGTCCATTTTTATAGCTCGCAATTACAACGCTGCCAACCGGATTTTCTTAATTTTCTGGACTTTGCAAAACTTTATCATTTTAGTAAACTTACAAAATGTTTTTTCGCGGGCAACCTTGTGCGCCCCTGCCACCTCAAACCGCCGAACCGGGAGAGAGCCGTGCGCCGACTGTTTCTGCTGCTGATGCTTGTATTGAGCCTGCTGGCCACAACCGCCACGGCCGAAGACGGCCGGGTCGAACTGGTCGAGAAGCTCGGCGACCGCATCCCCCTCGATGTTCAATTCACCGATTCCAGCGGTCAGCCGGTCAAACTTGCGCAACTGATCGACAAACCGACCATCATGGTCCCGGTCTTCTACAATTGCCGCAACGTCTGCAATCTGCTGCTCGGCGGCGTGGCCGTCGCCCTGCCGGAGATCAAGCTCACCCCCGGCAAGGACTACGAAGTCATCTCCTTCAGCTTCGACCCGAGCGAAACCCCGGAGCTGGCAGCCAAGAGCAAGAAAACCTTTATGAGCGCCATGCAGGCGCCCGACTTTCCGCGCGAGGCCTGGCACTACCTGACCGGCACCGAGGAGAACATCCTCGCCCTGACCGACAGCGCCGGCTACTTTTTCAAGGAAACGGAGGATGACTTCCTCCACCCGCTGGCGATCTTCGTCGTCAGCCCGGACGGCACCATCGTCCGCTACTTCGTCGGCTCGCGTCCGGCCTCGATCGACCTGACCATGGCCCTGATCGAGGCGCGTGAGGGGCGTATCGGCACACCGATCCAGGCCGCCCTGCAGTTCTGTTTCAGTTACGACCCCGAAGGGCGGCGTTACGTTTTCAACCTGATGCGGGTCAGCGCGACCGTCATCCTGTTAACCCTGGGGAGCTTCCTGCTGTTCCTTATCCTGGGCGGGAGAAAGAAGAAAAAATGAGTGATTCGACCCTTGCCAATTCCGGTTTCTACAGTGAAGGCCCGCGTTCGGGAATTCTCGGCTGGCTGTTGTCGACCGACCACAAGCGGATCGGCATCATGTACCTCAGCTGCATCGTCGCCATGTTCCTGGTGGCCGTCGGCCTGGGGCTGGCGATCCGCCTGGAGCTGATCGCCCCGGGGCAGGACATCATGGGGCCGCAGACCTATAATGCCACCTTCACGGTTCACGGCATTATCATGATCTTCCTCTTCGTCATCCCGAGCATCCCGGCGGCTTTCGGCAACCTGGTGCTGCCGATCCAGATCGGCGCGCGGGACGTCTCCTTCCCAAAGGTCAACCTGCTCTCCTGGTACTGCTACATCATCGGCGGGCTGCTCGCCGCCATCGCCGTCTTCTCCGGCGGCGCGCCCGACACCGGCTGGACCTTCTACGTCCCCTTCAGCACCCAGACCAGCACCAACGTCAGCCTGGCGGCCTTCGGTGCCTTCATGCTCGGGATGTCGTCGATCCTGACCGGGATCAACTTCGTCACCACCATCCATCGACTGCGCGCCGAGGGGATGACCTGGGGACGCCTGCCGCTCTTAGTCTGGACCCTCTACGCCACCGCCTGGATCCAGATCCTGGCGACGCCGATGCTCGGCATCACCCTGCTGCTGGTCATCCTTGAACGCTTCTTCGGCGCCGGGCTGTTCGACGCCGCCCGCGGCGGTGACCCGATCCTCTACCAGCACCTGTTCTGGATTTACTCCCACCCGGCGGTCTATATCATGATCCTGCCGGGGATGGGGGTCATCTCCGAGATCATCCCGGTCTTCTCGCGCAAGCCGCTGTTCGGTTACTGGGCGATGGCCCTTTCGAGCCTGGCGATCGCCTTCGCCGGTTCGCTGGTCTGGGCCCACCACATGTACGCCAGCGGCATGAGCGACTTCGCCATCCTGGTCTTCTCGCTGCTGACCTTCATCGTCGCCATTCCGAGCGCGATCAAGATCTTCAACTGGGTCTCGACCCTCTACAAGGGGTCGATCGAGCTGGCGCCGCCGATGCTCTACGCCCTGGCCTTCATCTTCAACTTCGCAATCGGCGGCCTCGGCGGCCTGGCCCTCGGCGCCGCCGCCAGCGACATCCACCTGCACGACACCACTTTCGTCGTCGGCCACTTCCACTACACCATGTTCGGCGGCACCGGCTTCGCCTTCTTCGCCGCCCTCCACTACTGGCTGCCAAAGTTCACCGGCCGGATGTACAACCACAAGATCGCCTTTATCGCCTGGGGGCTGCTGTTCGTCGGCTTCAACGTTACCTACATGGCGATGCAGGCGGTCGGCATCCAGGGGATGCCGCGGCGCTACTACGACTACCTCCCCGAGTTCCACACCCTCAACCTGGTCGCAACCGTCGGCTCCTGGGTTCTCGCCCTCGGCCTGGCACTGATGTTCATCAATCTCTGGCGCGGCATCCGCAGCGGGCGACCGATCAAAAAGAATCCCTGGGGTGGAGCGACCCTCGAATGGCAGATCCCTTCGCCACCACCGATGGAGAACTTCGGCGAGGAAGACCCGGTCGTCACCAGTGGCCCCTATGAATTCAAAGGAGTGACCGCCGATGAGTATTGAACATCGCGATGATACCGGCGCCCGCTTCGGGATGTGGCTGTTCCTCTATACCGAGGTCATCCTCTTCAGCGGCCTCTTCATCCTTTACGCGGTCTCGCTGGCGAAGTATCCGCACCAGTTCGCCGAGGCGAGCCACAAGCTCAACATCTACTTCGGCAGCATCAACACCCTGGTCCTGCTGACCAGCAGTCTGACCATCGCCCTGGCAATCACGGCGATTCAGCGCAACCAGATCAAACCGACCCTGATCCTCTGCGGGGTCACGGTCGGACTCGGGGCGCTGTTCATGGTCAACAAGTACTTCGAGTGGTCGATGGAGATCAGCCACGGCATCTACCCCGGCTCGGAGCATCTGGCCGAAATGGGAAACGGGATCACGACCTTCTTCAACCTCTATTACTTCACCGCCGGCCTGCACGGCCTGCACGTGGTGCTCGGTGGCTCGCTCATCGCGGTGGTGGCGGTTCTGGTCGCCAAGGGGAAGGTCACGGCCGAGCGCTACACCCTGCTGGAAAACAGCGCGCTCTACTGGCACCTGGTCGACCTGGTCTGGATTTTCCTGTTTCCGCTGTACTACCTGATTCTGTGAGGTAAACCATGGAAGAGCATAAACACGAACCGGTCCCCTACCGGACCTTCATCAAGGTCTGGATCGCCCTGCTCGCTCTGACGGTGGTCACCGTGGTCGTCTCGCGCATCCACTTCGGCGCGGCCAATATCTGGATCGCTCTCGGGATCGCCTCGGTCAAGTCGAGCCTGGTCATCTTTATCTTCATGCACCTGAGGCAGGAATCGCGGCTGTTCAAAATCGGCCTGTTGATCCTGCTGGTGATCCTGGCCATCTTCATCGGCCTGACGTTCACCGATATTCTTTACCGCTAGGAGAAAGCCGTGAATGGATTGAGCAACCCCACTGCACAGGCTGTCGACAACGTCCTCATCTATATCTTCGGCTCCTCGCTGCTGCTGCTGTTCGGGATTACCGTGACGACTGTTTACTTCGTCATCAAGTACCGCCGCTCCAAATGCCCCGAACCGACCTCCGAATGCCACGGCAACTGGCTGCTGGAGATCATCTGGACGGTGCTGCCGACGCTGATCGTGCTGACCATGTTCTGGTACGGCTGGACCAATTACATCGGCCTGACCAGGGTGCCCGAGGGAGCGATGGAGATCAAGGGGACGGCGCGCATGTGGTCGTGGATGTTCGAATACCCTAACGGCCGGCGAACCAACAAGATCTACGTGCCGGTGGGAACTCCGGTTCAGATGAAGCTGAATTCCGTCGACGTGCTCCACAGCTTCTTCATCCCAGCCTTCCGGATCAAGAAGGACACGGTACCGGGGATGGAGACTTACGTCTGGTTCGAAGCCACGGAGGCGGGCAATTACGATGTTTTCTGTGCCGAATACTGCGGTGTGGGTCATGCCGACATGATGACCCAGGTTGTCGCCCTCACCCCCGAGGACTACGCGGTCTGGGAACGGGAGCAGGAACCGGCGGGTGATCCGCGCGGACTGGTGGTGATCAATGAGCAGGGGTGCACCGGCTGTCACAGCCTCGACGGCAGTGACGGCATCGGGCCAAGCCTGTTCGAACTGGCCGGCAAGACCCGTCAGGTGGTCAAGGACGGCCAGACGATCGAGATCCCCATCGATGCCGATTACCTGATCCGGGCACTGCGCGAACCGGATGCCGAGATCGTCGCCGGCTACGAAGGAATGATGCCGCCTTACGACGACTCGATTATCAGTGACGCCGACGCCCAGGCGGTGGCCGACTACCTGCTCGGCAAAACAGGGGCGGCTGCCCCGCAGATCAACGCCGATCAGGTGCTCGAAGAGAACGGCTGCACCGGCTGCCACAGCCTCGACGGCAGCGACGGGATCGCGCCGAGCCTGTTCGAGCTGGCCGGCAAGACCCGCCAGGTGGAAAAAGACGGCCAGACGCTCGAAATCCCCATCGACGCCGCCTACCTGCGTCGCGCGGTGCGTGAACCGAACAGCGAACTCGTCGCCGGTTACGCGCCGATGATGCCGGCCTACGACAGCGACACCATCAGCGATGCCCAACTGCAGGCGGTCATTAACAAGCTGCTCGACATCAAAACCGAGACCGCGGCGGCACCCGGGCCCGACGGCGCGGAACTGGTCGAAATGAACGGCTGCCTCGGCTGTCACTCGACCGACGGCAGCGCCGATATCGCCCCCAGCTTCAAGGGGCTCGGCAGCCGCGAAGTGACGATCGAGCGCAATGGCGAAGAGCTCACCCTCAAAGTCGATGCGGACTACCTGCGTCGCGCCCTGCTTGAACCGAACGCCGATCTGGTGAAGGATTACTCGCCGATGATGCCGGCGGCGGATTACCTGAGCAAGGAAGAGATCGACGCCATTATTGAGTACCTGCAGAAACAGTAGAAAGGGACACAGTGCCGCAACCGCTCAGCCATAAACTCGCCACGCCCACAACCGCGCTACCGCTGCGGGTGCTGGTTGCGGCCCTGCGCCGCCTGTTCCGCGTCGAACTGTCGGCCATGGTCGCCCTGTCGGCCCTGGCTGGCACCCTGTTCAGCGGCGCGCGACTGGGTGCGGCAACCTTGGTGGCGACCCTGGCGACCGGGCTGCTGGCCGCCGGCTGTTCGGCCCTCAACCAGTGGCAGGAGCAGGATCTCGACAGCCGCATGCAGCGCACCAGCCGGCGACCGCTGCCGCAGGGGTTGCTGACCCCGGCAACGGCCCTGTGGCTGTGCCTACCCACTATCGGCGGCGGCATTTTGCTGCTCGGCCTGCTACCGGGCTGGCGTCCTCTGCTCATCGGCCTGCTGGCAGTGATCTGGTACAACGGCATCTACACCCCACTCAAGCGGCGCACCGCCTTCGCCGCGATCCCCGGCGCCGTCTGCGGCGCGCTGCCGCCGCTCATCGGCTGGACCGCCGCCGGTGGTCAGCTGAGCGATCCACGCATCCTGCTGCTGGCCGGAACCCTGTTCGTCTGGCAGATCCCCCACACCTGGCTGCTCTACTGCCGCTACCGCGAGGATCTCGAACGCAGTGGCCTGCCGAACCCCTTGCGCACCTGCTCCACCCGCCTGCTGCTGCGCATCAACCACAGCTGGCTGATGAGCCTCGGGGTCAGCTACCTGCTCTTCCCGCTCTTCGGTTACATCGCACAACCACTGCTCGCCGCCGCCTTCGTAACCGGCATCCTGCTACTCGGCGGCGCCATGCTGAAAACCGCGCGGGATGCAGACCAGATCGAAAGCGCCCACCGCGCCTTCCACCTCGTCAACCTGTCGATGGCCCTGCTGCTGACCACCCTGATCCTCGACCGCCTGTTCCAATAAAATTCTTGCGTAAATATCCGCATCCTTTCTCCCTAGGGGGAGAAGGTGCCCGCAGGGCGGATGAGGGGATAAAATCAATCCGATTCTGCCCATTCGAGCCGCATGGCTCGGCCGGGCGGGCATGGCTAGCAGGACGCAAACCACAAAACACCACTCTTACGAGCCAGACCATATAAAAGGCCATTTTTTGCTCCCTTTTTGTTGGCCTGGACAAAAAGGGAGGCGGCGAGCGGGGCCGCGACCCCGCGACTTTGTCTTTGACTTTAAAACACAACGGAAGCGGGACAACAGAATCACCCCCAGCCCAACCTTCCCCCGTCAAGGGGGAAGGAGCAGACGCGAATAGTGCGGTTCACCTTGTTCACCACACCCTACAATGCCAATGTTTTCCCGCAGTGGCGCAGAGCCGCTGAGACAGGCCTGTTCCTACTTGTTGAGTGCCACAACATCGCTGACACTCAACGCGGTTTATCTGAGTTTGTAATCAAATTCCTCGACCTGGGTTTTATCCAGATAGAGTTTTAACCTCTGTTCTTTGACATCGATAGTAGCCACCACGTATTCGAGCCTCAGTTCTGGCGGAACGGAGAACAGTTCACCGAGAATGTTCAGCTTGAGATCGCTACGAATCAGACGAACCAAATGGTAACGGCCGGTTTCCGGTTTCTCTAGCCGCTGTTGAGGTTTATCGTCTGGATTCGGGAATCTCAGGGTTGCCTTGCTCGCAGACAGTGCCTTGATAGGTGTTTTACCGCCGAGCTTGCTGTAGCGGTAGGAACTGTTGTGCCGTTGTTCAAAGGCCAGTGTCCCGGCAGCCAGTTCCTCGGACGAGACCATGATCACCTTGCCGAGAAATTTCTGCTGATAATGATCATTGAACTGCTCAATGTTTCCATTGCGCCAAGGTTCAGCCATGGGAACGAACCAGGGTTCGACATCATGCTGCAGACAAAGACGAACAAACTGACTTAACGCTCTGGGATGTCTCGGACTGCCAAGGAACGACATGGCGTTATCAACCTGGAGGTTGTCCGGAATTCCCAGCCGCGACCAGATGGCCCAAGTTCCGTCCAGAACGTCTTGTCCAGATTTGGATAGCGAGGAGTGCAACCCACAGCGTGCCGTTGCCGTATCAATTACGTTGAGCCCGTAGAAACGGATCGGACCGGTCAAATAGCAGGGACCAACCAGATCCATCTGATGGGTTTGATTCGGCAGCAATGCCGGAAGTTTGGGGTAAGGTGTTCCCTTTGGCTCATACTTTCCGGTTCTGCGGTGAGTCAGATCATTGCGTTTGAGAATCCGATTGATCGTACGTAGTGAAGGCAACGGTGACACGCCAAGATCTTCCAGCTCCCAGCGAATGGCCTGCGCACCACAGAACAGATCCTGATTGTAGAGATTCAAACGCACAAGCTTGACGATCTCTTCAATCTCGGCCGATGTGCGTAGTGGTGTTGATAGCGGCTTACGAGAACGATCCTCAAACCACAAAGGATCATTTTTGCTGTGTCGCTTAACCCATTTGTAAAGCCAGAATTTTGATCTGCCGAGGGAGGCGCAAATCGCTTCAGGGCTTTCTCCAGCCTTGAACCGCTGAACAGCCAATACCCGGCATTTCTTGATTTCGTCGTCCATGAACACCTCCAGATGGAATAGGTGTTCACAGCTTTACGTGACTACTATTCGATTGTCAGAGAACATTTGTTATCGATGTACTGGCACATTTTTCAGTAATCGATGTCGTGGCACTCAACACCTACTAAATCAATCCGATTCTGCCCATTCGAGCCGCATGGCTCGGCTGGGCGGGCATGGCTAGCAGGATACAAACAACAAAGCACCACCGCTACGAACCAGACCATATAAAAGGCCATTTTTTGCTCCCTTTTTGTTGGCCTGGACAAAAAGGGAGGCGGCGGGCGGGGCCGCGACCCCGCGACCTTGCCTTTGACTTTAAAACACAACGGAAGGACCTGAGAAATCACCCCTATAAACATTGACAACAGCCCCCCATCTTTGTAACCCTGCTAGCAGCTATCAACGACTCGAACCCCCAGCAGAAAGAGGGCTTTCCATGCAACATTTCGCTTTGACAATCATCGGTCGCGACCGCCCCGGAATCGTCTCCCAGGTCACCGAAATTCTCTATCAACTCGGCTTCAACATCGCCGATTCCAGCTGCTCGATCCTCGGCGGCCAGTTCTCAATGATCCTGATCATCTCCAACCCGAAATTCGCCAGCGCCGATGAGTTCAGCGACGCCTTCCACCCCCTGGAAGAAAATAACCTGTCGGTCTTCGTCCGCACCCTCAAACCGGGCGGTGAAGAGCGCGCCGAACTGGAAGGGGATCTGTGCATGATCTCGGTCTACGGTTCGGACAAGCCGGGGATCGTCTACCGCGTGGCCAAGGAACTCGGCGACCGCCAGATCAATATCACCGACCTCAACACCAAACTGGTCGGCAAGCAGGACAAGCCTGTCTATGTGATGATGATTGAGGCGATGCTGCCGGAGGGGACCGAAATCGAAACCGTCGAAAGCTGGATGAACGACCTCAAGCAACAACTGAAGGTTGATATTTCGGTTCGCTCGCTGGCGGTGATGGAGTTGTAAGCGCTATGGCTGTTAAAGAAGTACTGGTTTATCCCGATCCGCGCCTGAAAGAGATGTGCGCGCCGGTCGAGGAGTTTGACGATTCGGTCAGCGAACTATTGCAAGACCTGGTCGATACCATGGTCGCCGCCGGGCACTCCGTCGGCGTTGCCGCCCCGCAGATCGGCGACCTGCGCCGTGCTGTCGTCGTCGATGTCTCCAAGAGCAAGTTGGGCAAGAAGCAGGAAAATCACGGACTGATGCAGATGGTCAACCCGGAGATCATCGAGCGCCAGGGGGCGCATGTCGTCCGCGAAGGCTGTATGTCGGTTCCCGAATACACCGGCAACGTCACCCGCGCCGAAGCGATCGTCGTCGAATACATCGATGAAAACCGCGAGCACCAGGTCGTCCGCACCGACGGCTTCGAAGCCGTCGCCATCCAGCACGAACTCGACCACCTCGACGGCTACCTCTTCCTCGACCGCGTCTCCAGCCTCAAGACCGACCTCTTCCGCCGCAAGTAGTAATAAAAATCCCCCTCCGGCCCGATCAAAATGGGCCATGAGGGGGATGTTTATCTTTCACCCGTTGTGGCGGAAAACGACTCCCGGCGAAATCCTGCAGTCCGTATTCCCACCCGCGCAAAAAGCCTGTTTTTTCTCAATGAATCCGATTCTGCCCATTCGAGCCGCACGGCTCGGCTGGGCGGGCATGGCTTTGCAATATGGAAACAACGAAGCACCGCCCTTGCGAAGCAGACGCGAACCGTGCGGTTCATTCTGTTCGCCACACTCTACGGCATTGATGTTTTCCCGCAGTGGCGCAGAGACGCTGAGGAAGGCTTGTTTCTTCTTAATCAATCCGGTTCTGCCCATTAAAGCTGAATGGGCAGAACCGGATTCATTTAATTTCTATTTCAGCAGATCATACACAGTGAACGCCATCGCTTTCGCCGCCAGCAGCATCTGCCGATGACCGAACTCGCTCGCCGAAGCCTCGGCGAAGCAGCGATGGTGACCGGAGATATTCTCCGGATTCCCCTCGGCGACAATCCGCATCCAGGGGTGAATTGTCGGAAACTCGTGGCTCAGGTTGGCGACATCCGTCGATCCCGTCCGCTCCTTGAGGCTGATGTCGTAACCGACACCGAGACGCACCAGGTTGGCTTCGTAGGTTTCGACCAGCGGGATATCGGTCTTCATTTCACGGTATTTGGGCTGCAGCGGTTGATACTCGACCCGTGCACCGAGACGGGCCGCAGCCTGTTCAGCCAGTTCGTGAATCCGGGCGGTGACGATATCGGTGCCGGCCTGATCGGGAGTGCGGATATTGACCTCGGCGACACAGCGATCGGGGATGATATTCGTCTTCAGCCCCCCTTCGCGAATAACGGCGTTAAGACTGACCGCCTGGGGCTGGGCGTCGCGCAGTTCACGGAACGCCTGGTAGAAATCGACCAGGGCGTCGAGGGCGTTGATCCCCCGCTCCGGGGTCGCCGCAGCGTGAGCGGTCTTGCCGTTGAAGATGACCAGGAAGGAACTGGCCGCACGGTACTGGCGCCGGGTCGCATTCTCCGTCCCCGGGTGAACCGAAAGTGCATAGTCGATATCGGGATAGCCCCCGCGCTCAAGCAGTTCGGCCTTGCCGGCGGCAGTTTCCTCGTCGGGAGCACCGATCAAAGTGAACGAGCCTTTGAGCTCCGGCGCAACGGCCAGAACTCCGACGGCGGCGGCCAGGCAGGAGGCGGCGATCAGGTTATGGCCGCAGGCGTGACCGACTTCCGGCAGGGCGTCATACTCGGGAAGCAGAGCGACCTTCGGCCCGCGATTGATCACCGGGGGATCGGCGCGAAAAGCGGTCGGCATGCCGCAATAGCCCGTCTCGACCTGGAACCCCAGCCGCTCAAGTTCTGCGGCAAGAGTCCGGACGGCATAGAACTCCTGGCGCCCCAACTCGGGGTTGGCAAACAGGTCGAGGCTGATCTCCCGGTAGCGGGAATAATAGGCATCGATCGCCTGGGCAATGGAATGATAGGGGCGCTCCAGTTGGAGGCCCGGCACAACATGTATTTCAGAAGCATCGAACATCATGAGTTCCTCCCGCTGCACCAGATACGGCAGCGACAAGATCATATTCTAGCAGCAGCTTCGGAATGAAGAAAAGGGGCTCGGTACAGAAATCAGCGGGAGGGAGAGGCAAAAGTGGCGATAAAATCGACGGAAAACCCGATTGCGGCACAACTCAGGGGCTCGCAGATATGCGGAGGATTGTCGGGGTGGAACCCCTCGGGGCGCAGAACACGACACTCCAGGCTGCCGAATTCCATCTCAAAGCCTTCGGCAAATTCACGACAGGCGGCCACGATCCGCTCTTCAGCGATCTGCCGCTGGTTCCCCAGGATGCCAAGGAACATCAGCGCCCCCTCAACCAGGCCGCACTGGCAGCCATATTCCCCGGCGCCATGCATGCCGACCGCGGCGGCAATCACCTGTTCATGCAGCTCGACAGCAAAGATTTCAGCGAGGATTTTCAGGGTCGCAGTCGCACAGTTGATATCATCGCGCCAGTAGTATTCAGCAACCCGACGCCGGATCAGCTCTCTGTTCTGAATATTGTTCATTGTTGCTCCCGGTCAGACAGAGGACGTTTCACGCGCGCAAAATAACACAACCGGTTCTGACCGCGTAGCGAATATGTCCCGCCCTCCGGCACAAAAAAACGGAGAATCGGAACCATCCGATCCTCCGGGCACTTTTCTATATGGCAGGCGCGCTTAAAGAGACTGGGCCGCCGGCAAGAACCAGCTGACCGCCCCCGACAACGTCTGGCCGGGCGTTGAACCGTTATCAATCTGGCCGTTCAGCCGGGCAAAGTTACCGTTACTTGCGTAGACATAGCGGTACGAGTTTTTAGCCTGCATGGCATTGAGACGATCGACGTTCCGGGGGGCAAAAGGAACCGCGCTGCCGGTTGCGATCCCTTCGCGCAGATGCGCAAACAGCTGCAGGTTATCGAACACCTTGGCGAACATCCAGGGCGCGGCCCGCCGCAGGTAGGAATATTCCTCGGTCAGGCGACCAAACTCCTCCTCCTGGCGCGAACACCACATGCCGATGCAGAGCGTACGGCTGAGCGGGAAGCAGAGTTCCACACCGCGTACGACCATACCCAGGCCACTACGATCGGCAGAGGCGTTGAGATATTGGAGAGAGACGGGATTGTCGGAGATCCAGAAGGGGTGTTCTTCACTCGTCTTGAGCAGGACCCAGGTCTTGCAGTGGAAATAGGGGGAGAAGGTGTCAACCCCTTCCGCAGGCGACAGAGCCTCCAGCTTCACCTCTGCGGTCCGCCGACAGCCGGAGAAAACGTCCCGGTTCAGATGGCCGCGCGACTCCTGCCATTGTGGCGAACAAATCAGCAGGCGGGCGAAAAACGCGGAAAGCACTTCCCTTTCGCTCTCGGCGAGATTCAGCGTCTCGCTGCGGATGATCTTTTCGCAGATCGCTGCGACCTGACGATCTGCCGCCTCGTCCTGGCCGACAGATGAGCGGCCGCTTGATGGCGCTCCACTCCGCGAACGGCGACCCGCTGCACGAGCGCCAATCTGAGTGGGACTGCTGCGTCCGGTTTTCTTGTTAAAAAACCAGACCTGTCCATCGCTGGCTGCAAAATTATTCAGGACAAAACGCGGCAGCTGATACTGATTTCTGACGACTTCCTCTTGAAACATAATGTCCCCCCCGGGCATGTGGCAGAAATATCTCACCGGAACATCACGCTGGAAAGATTGAGAGAGAACAAAACAGAAAAACCGCCGCCCGGTCAAAGCCGGTTGCAACGGTTTCATAAATTTTATTCAGCTGTCTTCCGCATTGATTCCCCCTCCGGTCATCAAAGGCTAATGCATGGCTAACCCTTTGTCAAATAGGTTTTTTTTGTTGAATGAAACTTTTTTTTCATCGGCACAATCTGAGTCTTGAGCGCCGAGTCGGTGGAACCGGACATCGACGAATTAAATTTTTGGATGACATCATGTTGTATTATTTATATTAACAATTGGACTTATCGTTTATATCAATAATAATGTTTCGAATAACGAAGCTTTTCATCCGAAAAGCGTGAAGCCTTTGATTATGATGACAAGGAGGAAGGAATGGAAAGAAGGAGACAGGCCCCCCTGAAGCTGCTCATGACCTTAACACTGGTGTTGGCAACAGCGTCCTTTGCGCTGGCGACAGACCACGGCTTTATCGAGGGACCGATCAACAGCGGACCGGAGGCGACCAAGGTCTGCCTGGAATGTCACGCTGATGCAGCCGAACAGGTGGGCGGCACCAGCCACTGGACCTGGAGCGTCGAACAGGTCATCGACGGCAAGAAGGTTAAGCGCGGTAAGATCAATTCGGTCAATAACTTCTGCGTCGCCGTCCGCCCCAATGAGCCGCGCTGTACCAGCTGCCATATCGGTTACGGCTGGAAGGACAGCAGCTTCGACCTGAGCGATACGAGCAAGATCGACTGTCTCGTCTGTCACGACACGACCGGCAGCTACAAGAAGGTTCCGACCGGGGCCGGGATGCCGGCAGAGGATGTTGACCTGACCTTCGTCGCCCGCAATGTCGGCAAAAGTTCGCGTCAGACCTGCGGCACCTGCCACTTCTTCGGCGGTGGCGGCGACGCCGTGAAACACGGCGACCTCGACTCAAGCCTTGACTACCCGAGCAGGCAGACCGACGTCCACATGGCTGCGGACGGCAACGACTTCAGTTGCTCGGGATGCCATGAAACCAACGCCCACAACATCCTCGGCAACGCCATGGTCGTCTCCCCCAAAGGGGAAAACCATATCGGCTGCACTGGTTGCCATGGCGAAGAGGTCCACGGTGAATGGGTCATCGACCAGCACACCGACACGGTCGCCTGCCAGACCTGCCACATCCCGACCTTCGCCAAGGATATTCCGACAAAAACCTCCTGGGACTGGTCGACCGCCGGGCAGAACATCAGCGGTGAAAAAGATCAATACGGCAAACCGACCTACGCCAAGAAAAAGGGGACCTTCACCTGGGGCAAAAATATCATCCCCGAGTACGCCTGGTACAACGGCAGCGCCGGCGCCTATCAACTGGGCGACAGGATCGACCCGGCACAGGTCACCCTGCTGAGCTATCCGCTGGGCGAACGCAAGGACAAGTCAGCAAAGATCTACCCCTTCAAGGTGCACACCGGAAAGCAGATCTACGACGTCAAAAACAGCTATTTCATCACCCCGAAAGTCTTTGGCAGCAAGGGCGATCAGGACGCCTACTGGACAACCTTTGACTGGGACAAGGCGGCAACAGCCGGAATGAAGGCCAACGGCCTGGAGTACAGCGGCGAGTACGGGTTTGCACCGACCAAGATGTACTGGCGCATCAACCACATGGTCGCGCCGAAGGAAGATGCGCTCGGTTGCCTCGACTGCCACGGCAGCAACGGCCGCCTTGACTGGCAGGCCCTCGGTTACAAGGGAGATCCGCTGAAGAACCCGAAATACGCCCGTACCCGTTAAGCGGTAAAACGGTCAACGGGCCGATCGAAGGAAAATGGCAGCGTGACGGTAGATCCGTCCGCTGCCGTTTTTTCATCTGGGCAGAGAAGCCTCCGTGCCGGACGCCGACCTGAAGCAGGTTTCCCGCCCGGGCGCCGGATCACGCGGAATGAGCCAAGAGAGAAGGAAGGATATCCCCGCCATCAGCGCCCCGAGGTAAAAAACCAGAGCCGGAGAGGAGAGCCAGAGCAGGCCGAAAAACGCCGGAATAACCACGGCGGCGATATGGTTGATGGTAAAGCTCACTCCCGCCGTTGAGGCGATATCCTCGCGGGCGGCAATCTTCTGAAAATAGGTTTTGATGCTGATCGCCAGGGCGAAGAACAGGTGATCGACAACATAGAGGCTTGCGGCGATCCAGCCGGTTTCAACCAGGGCGTAGCCGCAGAAGACCAGAATCAAACCGCTGTATTCAAGCAATAGAGCCTTGCGTTCACCAAAGTGTCCGATCAGACGACCGATCCGCCGAGCGAAGAGAACATTGAGGCTGGCATTGACGAAAAACAACAACGAGATGTCACCGACCGAATAGGAGAATTTCTCGACCATCAAGAAACCGGCGAAGACGGTAAAGATCTGCCGCCGGGCGCCGGACATGAAGGTCAGCGCGTAATAGAGCCAGTAGCGCTGACGCACTACCATGTGCTTGTGCTGGACAACAGGCTGAGGAAAGTACGGAAACGCCAGGCGACAGCCGAGAGCGAAGGCGATGGTGATCCCACCGAAGAGCAGGTAGAGCCAACGGTAATCGAGAGCGAACAGGTGACTGCCGAGCCAGATCAGGGCAAAGGCGGCAATGCTCGACAGGGACGAAACAGCGATCAGCCGGCCGAAGGTTTCCGGCGCCCGCGCCTGCGGCACCCACTGCTGAGCCAGCGAGGTCTGAATGGTTTCGTAATAATGAAACCCGGTCGACATCAGGATGGTCGTCAGGTAGAGCCCGAGGATGGAGGGGAAAAACCCGGTCAGCGCCGTCCCCAGCCCGAGCAACAGGAGCGCAATCAGCGCCAACGATTGCTCACGCACCAGCAACAGGACAAAAACCACGCCGAAGGCCAGAAAGCCGGGAACTTCACGCAACGACTGGAGGATCCCCATCTCCCGCCCGGTGAAGGCGGCGCGCTCGATGGCAAAGTTATTGAGCAGCGCCTGCCAGGCGGCAAAGCTCAGGGGGACGGCAAAAGCCATGATGAAGAGCAGCAGCTCAGGGCGCTGCCAGCCTATCGCCGCAGCAGGAGCTGCCGGTGCGCTCAAGCACTCACCTCGTCACGCAGGCGCTTGAAGATCTCGCGATAGGCGCGCCGGTCTTCGTGTTGGTGGACCGAGCGCGCCAGCCGCGCAATGGCATTGCGGTCGATGCCGGGTGCCAGTTCGAGCATCTCGTCAAAGGCCGCATCGAACGTCTCACGATTGCAGAGCCGATCACGCAGATCTTCGAGCTGATGAAACTGCTTTTTCTCCCCCCGCGCCACCTGATCCAGGTTTTCCAGCTGTTCCAGCAGGCTTTCCAGCGCCTCTTCGTCCTTGCGCAGCACACCGGCTAGGTGTTTCACCTGGCGCCGCAGAGCGCTACGCCCCTTCGTGGAGCGCACCAGTCCGACCTCACGCACGACATGTTCGGGGAGTTCAAGCTGGGCAAACTGCTGCCCTCCCATTTCCGCCAGGCGGGAAGCGACCTCTTCTACTTCCTTCGCCTGTTGCTTCTTCTTCGTTCTGCTCAACGGCAGGTCGTCATCTTCGTATTCATTCATTTCGTTGTCCTCCAGCAAGCTTCACAAGCTAGCGCGAGACGTATAAAGGGTCAACCAGGTAAATCAGTCTCAGAAAAAAGAGAAAGACAACCGTCTCCAGCCTGATTCCGATCCTGAATCGGTATCATTGTCGGAATCGGAGTCGGGTTTCCAGACAAATGACGCTTTGATAGCGATCGGAGTTTATCTTGATCCACCCAAATCCAGGAAAAATCTGTGCTTTTCTCCCGCTGAGGCTCAGGCGCTGAGGGAGGATCTCTTGGCATTCTGACAAATCCTCAGAATCTTCTGGACGTTAGCCCTTTAAACTTTTTTCTGCATCTCTCTGCGCCTCGGCGTCTCAGCGCGAAATCTGAATTCCGATTCCGATTCCGATTCCGATAGTGGATTATATCTACTATGTTCTGCAGTAAATTTTCAAAGTCCCAAAGCGGGAAAAAAGCTTTTTCGCAACCTATGGTCGGCTCGTTTTTTTTGCTATGATGGTTCGATTTTCAGACAGGAGGAAAGTGATGGACTACGGAATCAACCGCGAACGCGCGCTGGAACTGCTCAACAGTCATCTCAACAACCAGAACCTGGTCAAGCACTGTCTCGCCAGCGAGGCGGTCATGCGTGCCCTGGCGCGGCATTTCTCCGAGGATGAGGAACTCTGGGGGCTGACCGGCCTGCTCCACGACCTGGATGTCGAACTGACCCTCGACGACCTTGCCCGCCACACCCACGAAACAGTCAGAATCCTGCGTGAAGAAGGGGTGGCCGAAGAGATCATCGAGGCGATCCGCATGCACAATGAGCACGCCCACGGCGACAAGCGCAGCGAACGTTTTCATCATGCGCTGGCCGCCGGCGAAACGATCACCGGCCTGATCACCGCAGCCGCCCTGGTCTATCCCGACAAGAAGCTGGCGAGCGTCAAACCGAAATCGGTACGCAAACGCTACAAGGAGAAAATCTTCGCCGCCGGCGCCAACCGCACCATCATCGCCGAATGCGAGCAGATCGGCATTCCGGTTCCGGAATTCTGTGACCTGTGCCTGGAAGCGATGCAGGGGATCGCCGATGACCTCGGCCTTTAGCTGAAAGATGCCATGAATCCCAGGGAACTGACCAACCTGTTACAGGCGCTGTCCGCGGGCCAGATCTCCGTCGGTGACGCGGTCGAACGGCTTAAATATCTGCCCTTCGAAGACCTCGGCATCGCCTGTATCGATCACCATCGCGAACTGCGCCAGGGGGTCCCCGAAGTTGTCCTCGCCGAGAGCAAAAGTGTCGAGCAACTGAAAACCATCATTGCCGCCATGGACCGCAAGGAGCGCAATGTTCTCGTCACCCGGCTCGATGCCGAGAAAGCGACGGCGATCTGCAACCAGTTCCCCGAAGGGGAGTACGATCCGGTTGCGCGCACTTTCTGCCTGATTCACCACCAGATCGAAATCAGCGGGCGGGGGAGGATTTTGATCGTCTGCGCCGGGACTTCCGACCTGCCGGTCGCCCGCGAGGCCGCCGTGACCGCGCGGATGCTCGGTAACGAGGTCGATGAGCTGGTCGATGTCGGCGTCGCCGGGATTCATCGCCTACTTTCACGTCAGGAGGTGCTGCAGGGCGCAGCCGTGGTTATCGTCGTCGCCGGGATGGAAGGCGCGCTGCCATCGGTCGTCGGCGGACTGATCTCCGGGCCGGTCATCGCCGTCCCGACCTCGGTCGGCTACGGCGCCTCGTTCGGCGGTGTCGCCGCCCTGCTCGGCATGCTCAACTCCTGCGCCAGCGGAGTCAC
>PKUG01000074.1 GCA_002869665.1 Desulfuromonas sp.
AGGCCTGGTCGACCTGAAAATCGCGCTGACGCAGGATGGTTTCTAAAGAGTAGGTCAGGGAGGTAGAGGCGTTCAGCAGTTGCGAAAGCTTGCCCGCCTCGGCGCCGGCCAACTGCAGCGCTGCAGCTTTATGGTGCTCGCGATAGGTCTGGGCGCTGCTGTAAATAATCAGGGACGAAAGGCTGGTCAGGAGGAGAAAGACGGCGAGTGTCCACCAGGCACAAGCGGACTTGGATGAGCATGGAGACGATGTTTGCGTCGGGTGCTGGATCAACGGAGCCTCTGGCCTGTGGGTCGGAACGGAGAATCGATGTTACTCCCCCCTCTCTCATCTCAGCGTCGTTAGGATTTGATAATTTGCATATTCTAAAATAGGGAATAGCCTCGGGTAAATAGAAAAAAGATTAATTTCCGCAGCCGGGGTGTGTCGTGGCGATCAGCGCAACAGGTAGATCAGGCCGAACCAGGTACAGGCAGCGAAATATGCCAATAGAACGAAGGGGGCATTCCAGTGCCAGGCTTTCTCGCCGGGATAGCCATAGCGGCCGGAAAGGAAGATGTGGACCCCGGAGATCGGGTTGATGACGACGCCGAGTCCCCAGCCGAAGAGGAAACTCATGGCGAGCAGGTTTGGCGGCAGTTGGGCGCTGGCAAGAATGCCGCTGACCACTGTGACCCCGACCACCGGGTGGACGCCGATACTCGCCGCGGCGAGGATGACCGACAGCCCCAGGCAGATCAGCAGTAATGGGTGCAGGGTGCCGGCGAGGCTGAAGTTCCAGCCGGCGACCAGGGCACCCAGTCCGCTGCCGAGGATTCCCGCCGAAACGAAAAGGACGATCTCCGGCCCCATGCGTGGCAGGTCGCGGAGGACGTAGTCCTTGAGCAGGGTCGGCAT
The DNA here is from genome assembly GCA_002869665.1 of Desulfuromonas sp. Classification (GTDB taxonomy): domain Bacteria; phylum Desulfobacterota; class Desulfuromonadia; order Desulfuromonadales; family Geopsychrobacteraceae; genus PKUG01. Next base: position 899 of record PKUG01000074.1, read on the forward strand.
CGGCTTGTCGCGGCTGGCGAGCAGCGGATAGCAGGGGGCGAGCAGGGTGATGATGGTCAGGATCGACAGCCGGGGAAAAAACTGGTGGCAGATGAGAACACCGATGGCCAGTCCGGCCGGGGCGATCAGGGTCGAGGGGCAGAAAGCGTAACCGCGGAAGTCGGCAACCTCCTGCGGGCGGGTGCGAATGGTCCGCCAGATCATCCCGGCGAGCAGCAGCTGGCTGAAAGGCAACCCCCAGAGAGTCAGCGGCAGCCAGGAGGAGCCGGGTGCGTAGGTGAGGGCGACACCCATGGCAACGAAGAAGGGGGACCAGAGTGCGACCAGAGCAAAGCCACGCGAGAGCATCAGCCCCTGGAAGCCGCCCAGCTTGCCGTCGTTACCGATCATGCGGTCGGAAAAGATCGCCAGCGAGGAGATGTTGATCACCGAGGCCAGCCAGTGGAGGCCGAAGAGGGTTTGCCAGAGAGCTCTGCTCCCCTGCGGGGTGGTGACTTCTTTAGGCTGCGGAGCATAGCGGAGCAGGCCGATGGCGGCGAACATGGCGATCATCTGCTGATTTTTACTGATGGCTCCCCCCAGGTCGACGGCGCGGGGAGCGAACAGCAGGGCCGCGCTGCCGGCGATGAGCAGAATCAGCGATACGCGCTGTACGCCGCGCGGAACATGGCGCCAGAGCAGGACTCCGGCGAGCAACTGAAAGGCTCCGGCGAAGGCGGCGCTCGTGCCGGTCAGGCCGGCGGCCAAAGAAGCGAGAACGGAGAGGGCCAGGGCAATCCCGGCCAGGGGGAGCGGTTGGAACACGTGCAAAGTCCTTCATCTGGGAGTGGTCGAGAGAGGATTATACGCTTTTTTTCACGATCGGGCAGGAGAATGAGCAAAATTGTTCTCCGGTTTCGATCTATTCCGGTGGGCCGAAGCCCCCGCCACCGGGGGTTTTGATGATGATGGCATCTCCGGCTGTGAGTTGAATCTCGTCATTCCCTCGCAGCGGCCGCAGCGTACCATCGGCGTATTCGACGCTGTTCTCCCCCCTTTCCCCCGCCAGCCCACCGTCCAGGCCGTAAGGCTCCGTCTCGCGGTGCGAGGTCAGCAGTGTCGCCGTCAACGGTTCAAGGAAGCGCAGTTTGCGGATTACGCCGTCGCCACCGTTGAAGCGGCCGCGTCCGCCGGAGCCGGGGCGCAGGGCGAAGGTTTCGACGCGCAGCGGGAAACGCCATTCGAGGACTTCCGGGTCGGTCATCCGCGTGTTGGTCATGTGCGAGTGGACCCCGCTGGTGCCGTTGTGATCGGGTCCGGCGCCGGTGCCGCCGCAGATCGTTTCGTAATTCTGATAGCGCTCGTTGCCGTAGACGAAGTTGTTCATCGTCCCCTGCGACGCGGCGAGGACGCCGAGGGCGCCGTAGAGGGAATCGGTGAGCGCCTGGGAGACTTCGGTGTTGCCGGAGATGACCGCCGCCGGGTATTCGGGGCTGATCATGGTGCGCGGCGGGATCTTGATCTTCAATGGCTTGAAACACCCCTCGTTGAGGGGGATGTCGGCGCCGACAAGGGTGCGGAAAACATAGAGCACCGCCGCCCGGCAGACCGCTGTCGGAGCATTGTAGTTGCCGGGGTCCTGCGGTGAGGTGCCGCTGAAGTCGATGACCGCCTCGCGCCACTCATGTTCGACGCTGATTTTCACCCTGATCTGTCGTCCGCCATCCATCGGATAGCAGAACTCCCCATCCTTGAGTCGGTCAATGACCCGGCGCACCGATTCCTCGGCGTTGTCCTGAACATGCCCCATGTAGGCCTGCACCACTTCCAGGCCGAAATGTTCGATCATCTTTACCAGCTCCTGGCGGCCGGTTTCATTGGCGGCAACCTGGGCGGTCAGGTCGGCCATATTCTGGTCGATGTTGCGGCAGGGGTAGGGGCCGGAGCCGAGCAGGGTGCGGGTCTCCGCTTCACGCAGCGTGCCCCCTGCGACGAGGAGGAAGTTGTCGATCAGTACCCCTTCCTCTTCGATGCGGGTCGAATCGGGCGGCGACGAGCCGGGGGTGCGGCCGCCGATGTCGGCATGGTGGCCGCGCGAACCGAGGTAGAAGAGCACCTCTTTCTCCGCGGCGTCGAAGACCGGGGTGATGACGGTGACGTCCGGCAGGTGGGTGCCGCCGTTGTAGGGGGCGTTGAGCATATAGACGTCGCCGGGGCGCATGCGTCCGCTGTTTTCGCGGAGGACGGTCCGGACCGAGGCGCCCATGGAACCGAGGTGAACCGGCACATGCGGGGCGTTGGCGACGAGGTTACCGGCGGCGTCGAAGATGGCGCAGGAGAAGTCGAGGCGCTCCTTGATGTTGACCGAAGAGGCGGTCTTCGCCAGGGTTGCGCCCATCTGCTCGGCGATCGACATGAACAGGTTGTTGAAGACTTCAAGCATGACCGGATCGACGCAAGTGCCGATTGCTTCAACCTGCAGACGTGGCTTGCAACGGGTCAGGATCAGGTGGCGGCGGGTGTTGAGTCGGGCCTGCCAGCCATCCTCGACGACGATGGTGCCGATCGTCTCGCTGATGATCGCCGGGCCATTGACCGTCTGCCCCGGTCGTAGATCCTCCCGCCGGTAGAGCGGCACCCGGCATTGCGCCCCGGCGTCGGACATAGGCACCCTGTCGATGGCGCAGGTGGCGGCGACCTGTGCCGGAATCTCTTCCTCGGGGTCGCTCTGACCGGTGGTCGCGCCGATCCCCTCGACGACGACCGCTTCAATGATCAGTGGCCGGTCGGGGACGATGAAGCCGAACTGGCGCTGGTGCGCCGCTTCGAAAGCGGCCTGCATCGCGTCCGGTTCCGCTGCGGCGATGGCGAGGAAGGTGTCGCTGCCGTGGTAGCGCAGATGGGCGCGCACCTGGATGCTGATCCGTTCCGGCGCGATCCCTTGCGCCGCGATCTCCGCCTGAACAGCTGCGCGCAGCGGGGCGGCGGCCGTGGCGATAACCGCCGCGGCCGTGTCCGTAAAGGGGTGTTCAACCTGGATTTCGCGCAGGGCGCGGATATCGGCGAGCCCCATGCCGTAGGCCGAGAGGACGCCGGCAAAGGGGTGGAGGAAGATCCGCCCCATCCCCAGGGCGTCGGCGACCCGGCAGGCATGTTGACCGCCGGCGCCGCCGAAGCAGTTGAGGGTGTATTCGGTGACGTCGTAGCCGCGCTCGACCGAGATCTTCTTGATCGCGTTGGCCATGTTGGCGACGGCGATGCGCAGGAACCCTTCGGCGACCTCTTCCGGGGTCTGCTCCGGCAGGCCGGTTGCAGCGGCGATCTCGCCAGCGAGCCGGGTGAACTTTTCACGGACCACGGCGGGATCGAGGGGCTGGTCGGCGTGGGGGCCGAAGACGTTGGGGAAATGCTGTGGCTGAATCTTGCCGAGGATCAGGTTGCAGTCGGTGACGGTCAGCGGGCCGCCGCGCCGATAGCAGGCCGGTCCGGGATCGGCCCCGGCGGAATCGGGCCCGACGCGGTAGCGGGCGCCGTCGAAATGGAGGATCGAGCCGCCACCGGCGGCAACCGTGTGGATGTGCATCATCGGCGCGCGCATGCGCACCCCGGCGACCAGGGTGTCGAAGCTGCGCTCGAACGCGCCGTCGTAGTGGGTGACGTCGGTCGAGGTTCCCCCCATGTCGAAACCGATCAGCTTTTCGTAGCCGCTCATCGCCGCGGTGCGGACCATGCCGACCACGCCCCCGGCGGGACCGGAGAGGATGGCGTCCTTCCCCTGGAACAGGCGGGCGTCGGTCAGGCCGCCGTGCGATTGCATGAACATCAGCTGCGGGCCGTCGCCGAGACGCCCGGCGACCTGGTCGACGTAGCGGCGCAGGATCGGTGACAGGTAGGCGTCGACGACGGCGGTGTCGCCGCGGGCGACCAGCTTCATCAATGGACTGACCCGGCTGCTGAGCGAGACCTGGGTGAAGCCGATCTCGCGGGCCAGGGTGGCGAGCTGTTCTTCGTGAGCCGGGTTGCGGTAGCCATGGAGCAGGGCGATGGCGACGGCGCGGATTCCTCTATCATAGGCCCGTTCAAGCCCGGCGCGGGAGCTTTCCAGCACCAGCGGGACGAGAACCTCCCCGCGCGCGTCGAGGCGTTCGTCGACCTCTAGAACCTCTTCGTAGAGCAGTTCCGGCAGGACGATATGGAGATCGAAGAGGCGTGGCCGGGCCTGGTAGCCGATGCGCAGAGCGTCGCCGAAGCCGCGGGTGGTGACATACAGGGTGCGGTCGCCGCGGCGTTCGAGCAGGGCGTTGGTAGCGACCGTGGTCCCCATCTTGACCTGGCTGATGCTGGCGAGCGGAATCTCCTCGCCGCCTTTCAGCCCGAGCAGGGTGCGGATACCGTGGATGGCGGCGTCGGGATACTGCTCCGGGTTCTCCGACAGCAGCTTGTGGCTGACCAGACTGCCGTCGGGGCGGCGGGCGACGACATCGGTGAAGGTGCCGCCGCGGTCGATCCAGAATTGCCATCTGTTGGTCGGATTCATGTCCGGCATCGGCTGGGGTCCGCGTCAGTCTCAGGGGAGTTCGATGGCGTCCGGCAGGTCCCCCGCCGGGGCGAACCATTCCTCGTTGACGAAATCGCGTTCGGTGATCTGGTCGAGGTTGCGCTTGAGGTATTTCCCCTCGGCGGTGGCGGCGATCCGGCCGTCGGGCAGATAGAGTTCCCCCGTCCCTTCAAAGATCCGCCCTTTGTCGGCGGTGATCCGGCCGATCGCCTTGAGTTCGACATCGAGGGGGATCGGCTGCTTGTAACGGATCTGCAGGTCGACGGTGACGCCGAAGGTCATCTGGTCGTAGAAGACCATGATCGCCCGGCCGATGGTCTCGTCGAGGATCGCCGCGGTGATGCCGCCGTGGGCGATGCCGGGGTAGCTCTGGTGCTCGGCGCGGGCGGTAAAGAGGGCGATGACCTCTTTATCCGCGGTCTCGTAGAAGCGGGTCTTGAGGCCGAAGGGGTTGGCCGTGCCGCAGATGAAGCAGTGCTTGGAAATGTTCTGCCCTTTGTTGATGGTGTGATTCATGGGTGTTCCTTTTGTCTTCCGGTCACTATTTGTCAAAATCGAATGTCTGCCACAATTCCTGTCGGAATCGGAATCGGAATCGGAATCGGAATCGGAATCGGAATCGGAATCGCGGCTCGTTCCGTGGGGAAAACCGATTCTGATAGCGATGCCGATTTAGGAGTATAACAGATTCCGGTTAACTCCCGCCTCAAACCAGTCCAAGCAGTTTCAGCCCGTCGTAACAGAGCAGTCCGGCAAGGAGGATCAGCAGCAGTCCGAGAAACCGGTTGATCGCCAGGTAGAGCCGCCCGGAGAGGAATCCCTTCGATTTCCCCGTGACCAGCGCGAGGCTGACCTTGGCGCCGATCAGGCAGAGGTAGAAGCCGGCGAGAAATGCGCCCCCGGCCCAGGGGGTGAGATCATTGGCACGGTTGAGCAGCGGTCCGCCGACACTGATCCAGAACAGGTAGGGGTGGGGGCTGAGCAGATTGGTCAACACCCCCTTGAGCAGCGACTGCGGACGCGCGCCGGACAGGTCCAGCTCGACCCCCTTGAGCTTCATGCTCTGCCAGCCGAGGACGAGCAGGAAGAGCGCCCCGGCGAGGGAGATCAGCCCGAGCAGGCTGTGGAAGTCGGCCAGTCGGGCAATGACGAAGAGCGAAAGGAGGACGATCGGCAGATCGGTGACCAGCGGCGCCAGGGCGACGCGGATGCCGCTGCCGATATCGTGCCTCAACGTCTCCGCGACGACCAGGGTCATCAGCGGACCGGGAGAAAAACCGGCCGAAAGGCCGAGAATGATGCCGAGCAGAAGATACTGGTTCATGGAGGGATGAACTAACACGGTTGGCGGGTTCTGACCAGATGAAAATATAGGGTGCGGTTTCGCGGGGACGGTCTTTTTATTGGAATCGGGAAACACCTGCCTCGCGCGGAGACGCGGAGGCGCAGAGACGGGCTAAACCCAAAATCAATTGGCTGATTTAAAATGTCGGGGCGTGATGTATCACACCCCGACAAAGAAGGTTTCCTCTGCACCCTGCGCCTTGCGCGAAAATCAGATTGCCGTAAGGTCGATGACCGGAACAGGTAAACTCTGATCGGCATCGGCATCGGCATCGGCATCGGCATCGGCATCGGCATCGGCATCGGCATCGGCATCCGTTTTGATTTTGGTCATTCGATGGCGATAGCCGATAGCGATCACGATTCCGATTGATACACGCATGTCGGGGATTTACATCAACTCTGGTTCGGGGGGATAATTGCGCCAACGGAGTTGATAACCATGAGATTGTTCTTCCTGATGTTCGTCGCTGTCTACGGTGTCATGCACCTGGTGACCCTCTGGGGGCTGATGCCCCTGTTGCGTAAATTCCCCCTGCTCCCCTTCGTGACCGGACTCTGGATGCTGCTGATGATCGGTGCGCCGCTATTGGTGCGCAGCAGCGAAAATGCCGGCCATGAAACCCTGGCCCGGGTGCTGGCTTTTGCCGGGTTCGGTTGGATGGGAGTCGTCTTCATCGCCTTCAGTTTTTTCACCCTGGTCGCGGCCTGGGAATTGTTGCTGCGTTTTATGCGTCTGTTCCAGCCGCAGTTGGCGAACCTCTCCCTGCATGGTGTGGCGGGGGCGACGGGGGTGCTGATCCTGGTCGTGCTGGCGACCGCCTACGGGCTCTACGAGGCCCGCGACCTGCGTGTCGAACGGGTGCGGATCGAGACGCCGCGGCTTCCAGCCGGTGCGCCGCCGCTGCGGGTCGTCCAGGTCTCGGATATCCATCTCGGCCTGCCCAATCGCGAGGGGCTGCTGCTGCCGGTCATCGAGCAGATCCAGGCCCTCCAGCCCGATCTGCTGGTCGCCACCGGTGACATCGTCGATGCCCAACTCGATCACCTCAATGGGTTGAGCCTGCTCTGGCACCGGGTCGATGCACCGCTGGGCAAATATGCCGTGACCGGTAACCATGAATATTACGCCGGACTCGACCAGGCCCTCGAATTTCTCCAGCGCAGCGGTTTCGAGCTGTTGCGTAACCGCAGCGTGGAGCTTGACGGGCGGCTGAAGCTGGTTGGTGTTGATGATCCCGGCCGCGGCCGCGAACCGGATGAGAGGGCAGCGCTGGGGGAGCGCTCCGAACTTTTCACCCTGCTGCTCAAACACCGACCGGAGGTGGCGGAAGCGAGTGCCCCTCTGTTCGACCTGCAACTGTCGGGGCACAGCCACGGCGGACAGATTTTCCCCTTCGGGCTGCTGACCGGGTTGCGCTACCCTTACCAGAACGGGCTCAATCTTCTGGTAGACGGGAACTTCATTTATACCAGTCGTGGTACGGGGACCTGGGGGCCACCGCTGCGGATCTTGTCCCCGCCCGAGGTCACCCTGATCGAGCTGATTCCGGTTAAAAGCTGAGGTTCCGGTGTTGGTGCCGGCCCGCCATTGCGGTATCTTTGATATTTTGCGCTATGTCGCGCTATCTATATGAAAAATAAAATATTTGACAAGAGAGCACTCCTGCCGGTACAAAAGTGGTCTTACCATTTAGGATATAATTCGGGAGAGTTCGCATGGTTTCACTGCTGCTGATTCTTATCAGTGCCGTTTTTGTCAACAACTTCGTCCTCGCACGCTTCCTGGGAATCTGCCCCTTCCTCGGCGTTTCCAAGAAGGTTGAAACTGCTATCGGCATGGGGATGGCGGTCATCTTCGTCATGAGCGTCGCCTCGGTCGTCACCTGGTTCATCCAGTATTTCATTCTCAATCGCTTCGGTCTTGAATACCTGCAGACCATCGCGTTCATTCTGGTTATCGCCTCGCTGGTTCAGCTGGTCGAAATGATCATCCAGAAAACCAGCCCGGTTCTCTACCAGTCCTTGGGGATTTTCCTCCCCCTGATCACCACCAACTGTGCTGTCCTCGGCGTCGCCGTCCTCAGCATTCAGAAAAGCTACAGTTTCGTCGAGGCGGTTGTCTTCGCTCTTGGCGCCGGCCTCGGTTTCACCCTGGCCATGGTCCTTTTCGCCGGCTTGCGCGAACGGATCGATCTCTGCCCGGTGCCGAATTCGTTTCGCGGTACCGCCATCGCCCTGGTCACCGCCGGACTGCTGTCGTTGGCCTTCATGGGATTTGCCGGACTCGTCAAAGGTTAAAATCGAAGGAACAAGGATCAAGGAACAAGGAACAAGGTAGAGCTTTAGACCTTGAATCTTGAACCTGAAACCTTGGGCCCTGTTTTTCGGAGAAAAACATCATGCTCACAGCTATACTCTGTCTTGGGGGGATCGGCCTGATCGCGGCGGCGACCCTCGGCGTGGCGGCGAAGAAGTTCGCTGTCGAGGTCGATCCGCGCGAAGCGGCCGTGCTCGAAGCCTTGCCGGGTGCGAACTGCGGTGCCTGCGGCGAGCCGGGTTGCTCCGGTTATGCCAAGGGGGTAGCGGACGGCCGCCTGGCGCCCAACCTCTGTACCCCGGGCGGCAGCGCAACCATCGAAGCGATCGCCGCCATCCTCGGGATCGAGGCGGTTGCCGCCGAGCCCAGGGTCGCAGTGGTCCTCTGCCAGGGGGACAACGAGAAAGCGACGGAGAAGTACCGTTATCTCGGTATGGCCGACTGCAACGCTGCGCAGAAACTGGCCGACGGGCCCAAGACCTGCCCGGGTGGCTGTCTCGGCCTCGGCTCCTGTGCCGCGGCCTGCCCCTTCGACGCCATCGAGATGACCGCCAGCGGGCTGGCTGTCATCAACCGGGACAAGTGTACCGGCTGCGAGAAGTGCGTCTCTGTCTGCCCGCGTCAGGTCATCGTCATGGCTCCGAAAGCCTCGACGACTCACGTCCTCTGTAACAGTCGTGACAAGGGTGCCCAGGTGCGCAAGTACTGCCAGGTCGGTTGTATCGGCTGTAATATCTGCAAGAAGACCGTACCCGAGGCCTACCAGATCGAGAGTTTCCTTGCCCGCGTCGAATATGAACAGGATGAGAACGCCGCCGCGGCGATCGAAAAGTGTCCGATGAAATGTATCCATGACTTCAGTACCGGCTATCCGGAAGGGAGCCGACTCGGCTCCAAGAAAGCCGCTTCCGGCGAAAATGCAGCCGCCTGAGAGGATGTCAACACCAATGAGTCTGAAAACCTTCGCCGGCGGGTTGCATCCGCCGGACAGCAAATCCGCCACCGCACACAAACCGATTGAGGCTTGCCCGCTGCCGGAAGAACTGATCATTCCGGCGGCCCAGCACATCGGCGCCCCGGCCGATATCTGTGTCGCCGTCGGTGACCAGGTCAAGAAGGGGCAGGTGATCGCGACCGCCAAGGGCTTTGTCTCGGTTCCGATCCACGCTTCGACCTCGGGTGAGGTCATTGCCGTCGAACCGCGCCCCCACCCGCTCGGGCGGCCGCTCCCGGCCGTGGTGATCAAGCCCGACGGGGAAGATGCCTGGGATGAGGCGCTGGAGCAGCATGATCCCGCGCAGCTGGTCGGTGAAGAGCTGAAGCAGCTGGTGCTCGCTGCCGGAATCGTCGGTATGGGGGGGGCAACCTTCCCGGCCCACGTCAAGTTGTCGCCGCCGGAGGAAAAGCCGATCGACACCTTGATCCTCAACGGTGTCGAATGCGAACCCTTCCTGACCGCCGACCATCGGTTGATGCTGGAGGAGAGCACACGGGTCATCGACGGCATCAATATCCTGCGCAAGATTCTCGGCATTGAGCGTGCGGTGATCGGGATCGAAGCCAACAAGCCGGACGCCATTGAGAAGATGACGGCCGAGTGTGCACCCCACAACATCGAGGTCCAGGCCCTGGAAGTCAAGTATCCCCAGGGGGCGGAGAAACAGTTGATCGACGCTGTCACCGGGCGCCAGGTCCCCTCCGGCGGGTTGCCGATGGACTGTGGCGTGGTGGTGCAGAATGTCGGTACTGCGGCGGCGATCAGCGACGCCGTGCGTCTCGGTCGGCCGTTGGTTGAACGGGTTGCCACCGTCACCGGTCCCGGGATCAAGGAACCGAAGAATCTCAAGATCGTCATCGGCACGCCGCTGAGTCATATGGTCGAGTTCTGTGGCGGTCTTGAAGGGGAGCCGGGCAAGATCATCATGGGTGGCCCGATGATGGGACAGACCCAGCTGTCGCTCGAGGTTCCGGCGATCCGCGGCACTTCCGGGCTGCTGCTGTTCCGCAAGGGGGATTTTTCCACCCGTCCCGCCGGCCCCTGTATCCGCTGCGGCCGCTGCATCAGCGTCTGCCCGATTCACCTGCAGCCGACGACCATCGCCACCTACGCGCGTCTGAACCTGGTCGATGAGGCGGAGAGCAACAACGCTCTCGACTGCATCGAATGCGGCTGCTGTACTTATATCTGTCCGGCAACCCTGCCGCTGGTTCAGTCGATTCGCCACATCAAGGGTGGCATCATGGCCAAGAGAAGGAAGTCCTGACGTGGATAATCAGCTTTATCTCTCATCTTCGCCCCATATTCACAGCGGCGAGACCACCGACAAGGTGATGCGCCTGGTGATCTACGCCCTGCTGCCGGCGACCCTGGTGTCGATCTATTTCTTCGGCCTGCCGGCTCTCGGCGTGCTGCTGATCTGTACCCTTGGCTGTGTCGCCTTCGAAGCTCTCAGCTGCAACCTCATGAAGCGCGAACAGACCATTGCTGACGGTTCGGCTGCCCTGACCGGCATTTTGCTCGCCCTCAACCTGCCGCCGTCGAGCCCCTGGTGGATTTCGTTGCTCGGTGCGGCGATCGCCATCCTGATCGGCAAGCAGGTCTACGGCGGCCTCGGTTACAACCCCTTCAATCCGGCGTTGGTCGCCCGGGTCGTGCTGCTGATCTCCTTTCCGGTGCAGATGACGACCTGGACCGCCCCCGCGCCGCTCGGCTCGGGTGTCGATGCCGTGACGGCGGCCACGCCGCTCGGTGAAATAAAGACCGCGGTGATGCTGACCGGCAAGCTGCCGGAGCTGGCGACCAGCGGTTTCGGCGATTATTTCCTCGGCAATATGGCCGGCTCTCTCGGTGAGGTCTCGGCCCTGGCCCTGCTCCTCGGCGGCCTGTTTCTGCTCTACAAGAAGATCATCAGCTGGCACACGCCGCTCAGTTTCATCGGGACGGTGATCGTCGTCAGCGGGATCTTCTGGCTTGTCGATCCGGCGAAATATCCCAACCCGCTGTTCCACCTGATTACCGGGGGGCTGATCCTCGGCGCCTTCTTCATGGCGACCGACATGGTCAGTTCGCCGGTGACTTATAAAGGGATGCTGATCTTCGGCTTCGGCTGTGGCCTGCTGACCGTGCTGATCCGCCTGTTCGGCGGTTACCCGGAAGGGGTCTCTTTCGCCATCCTGCTGATGAACGCCGCAACCCCGCTCATTGATCGTTACTGCCGCCCGAAGATCTACGGGCAGGTGGAACAGAAAGCTTAGGCGGAGGAGATCGAGATGAAAGATATTAGCCGCCTGCTTATTGCCCTGACCCTGATCGCCGCCGGTGCGGGGCTGATCCTGTCGCTGGTCGAGGGGGTCACCCGTGAGCCGATCAAGGAACAGCGCCGTATTCAGATGCTCAAGGCGCTCAGTGCCGTTCTGCCCGAGTTCGACAACAGCCCCGACAGCGACACGGTCGTGCTTGAAAATGGCGTCGACGCCAAGGGGAATCCGGTTCAGGTCATCTTCTACCGTGGTCGCAAAGGGGACGAGCTGACCGGCACCGCTTTCAAAGTCGTCGCGCCCGACGGCTACAGCGGCAACATCGAAGTTATGGTCGGCGTCAAGCCGGATGAGACGCTGCAGGCGATCGAAATCCTCGCCCACGCCGAAACCCCGGGCCTCGGCAGCAAGATCACCGAGCCCTGGTTCAAGGATCTGTTCAAAAGTAAGGGGTTGGACAACGCCGACTGGCGGGTCAAGAAAGATGGTGGCGAGTTCGACCAGATCACCGGCGCGACCATCTCGCCGCGGGCGATCGTCGGTGCCATCAAGAAGGGGCTGACCTTTTATCGCGAGCATAAGCAGGAGATCGTCAGTCAAGGAGCCGCCCAATGAATCTGATACAGGAATTCAGCAAAGGTATCTGGAAAGAGAATGCGGTTTTCAAGCTGCTGCTCGGGATGTGTCCGGTTCTCGCGGTCACCACCAGCGCGGAGAACGGCCTCGGCATGGGGCTGGCGACCACCTTCGTCCTCGTCTGCTCGAATATCGTTGTCGCCCTGCTGCGCAAGCTGATCCCGTCGAAGGTGCGGATTCCGGCTTTCATCATCGTCATCGCGACCTTCGTCACCGTGGTTCAGCTGTCGATGGAAGCCTGGGTCTACGGGCTTTATCAGGCCCTCGGCATTTTTATTCCGTTGATCGTTGTCAACTGCCTGATCCTCGGCCGCGCCGAGGCCTTCGCTTCGAAGAATCCGGTGCTGCGCTCGGTGTTCGACGGCCTCGGCATGGGGCTCGGCTTTACCCTGGCGCTCTTCATCCTCGGCTCGGTGCGTGAAATTTTCGGTTCCGGGGCGATCCTCGGCTTCAACCTGTTTGGCACCGGTTATCAGCCGATGTTGCTGATGATCCTGCCGCCGGGAGCATTTATCACTCTGGGGCTGTTGCTGGCAGCGATGAACAAGTACGAAGCGCGGTGAAGACCCGGCGTTGTACACCAGCTCAAGCTGTGCTCATGCCCAACTCCTCGACGTACCGATTGGTACGCCTCCGGATTCGGTCACTGCGCGCAGTATGACCTGATGCACACTTGCCGGTTTACGAACGGGTCGCGAAAGAATAATTCTCTCAAAAAAAGCAGGGTCCATGGTGGACCCTGCTTTTTTGTTCGAAGCGGGGAGCCGCCTTGCGGCCGGCTCCCCTGTTAACGGCACCCTGTGGGTGGCGCCGGAGTCGTCAGCCTTTACCAGTTGAAACCGATGGCAACGTTCGGCAGGCCGATGATGACCGCACCGTTGGTCCGGTCGTGGCTGGTGTAGTGCTCATGGTGATGGCGTTCGGGGCCGCGGTGGTTATGTTCCAGGCGCCAGATCCGTTGTTGGACAAGCTGAAGCTGGTGGCGGGCGTCGCGCAGATCACGCTCATGACGGCGGTCGGCCGTGTAATGGGATTTGTAGTGCTTACGGTCATATCTGTGCTCGAGCCGTTCGATGAGCGTCAGCAGGCGCTGGAGTTCACGGCGGGAATCACGCAGTTCACTGTGCCGGTACTCCGGCCGGGTGTCGCGTTGGTGACGGAAGTCGGGGGTGTATTTTTTCTGGTACTGATGATTGTCAGCATAGGTCCGGACATCCCGGCGGTCGTCGTGACGCTGATGGTCGCCGGCCATGGCGAGCAGGGGGGTGGTCAGGAAAAGCAGTCCGGCGATTACCAATGTCAAAGTCGTTTTTGTTTTCATGTCATCCTCCTTGGGAAAAGAGTTCGTTTGTTGCGTTTGACCCAACTCTAACGAATTCAAACGACCGTTTCATTCGACATCGCCTGTCATTCCCCCTGATGTCGGGTTGAATTTATGTATTTACAGATAGTTAACCGATGGATGTCGGGTCGGAAAAGAGCTTTTTCCGGAGCGTTTTACATGCCAGGAGGGGTGCTTTTTAAGCGGTAACGAGGAAAAGGGGGTCAGATTTTCTGGCAGACGCGGTCTTTGCCATGGCGCTTGGCGGTGTAGATCTCGGCGTCGGCGAGCTGGACCAGTTCCTGGAAGGAGGTCATGTTGTTGTTGTCGAAGGTGGCAACGCCGGCGCTGATGGTGATTCGTTCCTGGGACAGGTTGCTGAAGATGTGGTTGCGCACCGCAATATGAATCCGTTGGGCGACATCAAGGGCGCCGCGCTGGCCGGTATTGGGGAGGATGATGGCGAATTCTTCGCCGCCGTAGCGGGCGGCGATGTCGCTCTCGCGGGCGACATGCTTGAGCAGGGTGCCGATCTGGTTCAAAACCTTGTCGCCGACGGGGTGGCCGTAGCGGTCGTTGATCTGCTTGAAATTGTCGATATCGAAGAAGACCAGCGACAGCGGCAAGCGGTAGCGCCGGGCGCGGTTGAACTCTTCCTCAAGCCGGCTGTAGAAGTGGCGATGGTTGTAGAGATTGGTCAGCCCGTCGCGAATGGCGATGTCCTCGAAATATTCCTGGGCGGCCTGAACCGATTCGAAGAGCACGGCATTCTCGAGGGCATTGGCGGAGATGTCCGCGATCAGCTGGCAGATCTTGTGGATGCGTGAGGTGATGCCGTCCTTGGGGCGTGAGGCGGTGCGCAGCAGCAGGGTGCCGATGACGCTCTCTTTTTTGACAATCGGTACGACGATGATCGAGTGGAACTCCAGTCCCCTTGTCTCTGCACGCACCGGTTCGAGCAGGGGATCGGTCTCCACGTCATTGATGATGATGGTCTGCTTGAGTTGCAACGAGCGCCTGATCTCAGGGTACTTGATCAGGTCCAGTTCCAGCTCCTCCTGGGTCGTGAAGTCGCTGCTCGCCTTGACGACGGCATCCCCCTTGTCGTTGACGCTGACGATGGAACAGCGGGCGACATCGATGATCTCGGAGATCTTTTCGACGATCAGGGTGAGAATTTTCATCGGGTTGCGGATCGCCGAGATCCGCTCCGAAATCTCCAGCAGGAAGCAAAGGTCCTTTTTCTCCAGGTCGGAATAGAAATCGGTCGAGCGCAGGTGGGCATTGATCCGGGCGATCAGGCCGGGGATGTAGACCGGCTTGGTCATATAGTCGTCGGCGCCCGCTTTCAGGCCGAGGACCATGTTCTGCTTATTGTGGCGGCTGGCGAGGAGGATGATCGGGATCCTGCGGGTGCGGGAGTCGTTCTTGAGGATGCGACAGGCGTCGATGCCGTTTTTGCTCGGCATCTCGATATCGAGGAGGATCAGGGCAGGGGCATGCGTAATCGCCAGGTCAACGGCTTCGTTGCCGTTTTTTCCTTCGATAATCTCAAAACGATCCCTGAGGTCCTCCTTGAGAACCTCCCGGAAAAAGAGTTCATCATCGACGATAAGCAGTTTGTCACGCGCCATGAAACCTCTCCCATGAGCGTAATGTCCCGAAATCAGCCGGCGCTTGAAACCGTAAAAATTTAATGCGCTGTTAATAAAGCCTAACAGGAAAAGGTTTAGAATTCCTGTTTTGGCGTGATTTATCTCCCGGCCCAAACACGAAGCTGGGCATGAATCGGTATCATCTGCTGGTTTGATTACTCAAGCTTGAGGATATAGTTCCATTCGGCAGTGCTCACCGGAGTGATTGAAAGGCGATTCCCTTTGCGCACCAGCGGCATATTTTCGAGGGCCTCATGTTCTTTCAATTCAGTCAGCGGGATGACCCTGCGGGTGTGGCGGATATATTTGACGTCGACCATGAACCAGCGTGGCTTGGCCGGGTCGCTCTTGGGGTCGAAGTACTTGCTCTGCGGATCGAAGGCGGTGTGATCGGGATAGCCTTCGCGAACGACCTCCATGAGACCGACGATTCCCGGAACCTCGCAGTTGGAATGGTAGAAGAAGACCTGATCGCCGACCTTCATCTCGTCGCGCATCATGTTCCGTGCCTGGTAATTGCGGACACCGTCCCAGTGTTCGGTCTGGTCCGGCATCTGCTCCAGCGCATCGATACTGAAGGCATTCGGTTCCGATTTCATCAGCCAGTAGTTCATGGTATAGCTCCCGGTTTAAACAATGGCGGCGGGATTGCCTGCTGGGCGCCCATTGTAGCATATTTTCAGGGTTTCCGAGGCGTTCAGTGAGGCGTCGGAACCCTGTCGGGAAATGCACCGGAAAAGCTGCGAGTCCACTGCGAGTCCACTTGTAAAAACACGAATCTTTGCATACAATTTTTCACTTGCAGCAGCGGCAGTTAGCATGTAGAACGTGCCAGTTTTATCATGTCTCCACGGCCGGTCAACCGGTATGTGGCCCGCTGCCGAACCGCAGAGCGGTAGGTTTGAAAGGAGAACAGCTTGAGCGAGAAATGGACAACAGCTGACGCGGTCGATCTTTACGGTATCGATCGCTGGAGTTCCGGATATTTCGGCGTCTCCGACGCCGGTGAAGTGTTGATTCATCCACAAGGGAAAGGCAGCCACACCGCCAACCTGATGGACGTGGTGCGCGGGATGCAGGAGCGCGGGCTTGATCTGCCGGTTCTGGTGCGCCTGAGCGATATTCTCGATGAGCGGATCAAGCGCCTGCATGAAAGCTTTTCCGTCGCCGCCGGCGAGTACGGTTACCAGGGCTCATACCGTGGCGTTTATCCGATCAAGGTTAATCAGCAGCAGCAGGTGGTCGAAGAGATCTGCAGCTTCGGCGCCAAGTATCATCACGGCCTCGAGGCGGGGAGCAAGGGAGAGCTGATTGCAGCGATCTCCTTTCTCAAGGATCCGCAGGCCTACCTGGTCTGTAACGGTTATAAGGACGAGGAGTTCGTCGATCTCGGCCTCTACGCCCTGAAGCTGGGCATCCAGTGCGTGTTTGTTATCGAGATGCCGTCGGAGGTTCCGGTGATCGTCGAGCGGGCCAAGGCCCTCGGCATTCGGCCGATCCTCGGCGTGCGCGTCAAGCTCACTTCTCAGGCCGGTGGTCACTGGACGAAATCGGGTGGTGAGCGCAGCGTCTTCGGGCTGACCACCATGGAGATCATCAAGGTTGTCGATGAACTGCGCGATGCAGGGATGCTCGACTGCCTCAAGCTGCTCCACTATCACCTGGGTTCGCAGATCCCCAACGTCCGCGATATTCGCGAGGCGCTCAAGGAAGCCTGTCAGATCTATATCGGCCTCGTCGAAGAAGGGGCGCCGATGGGAGTCCTCGACCTCGGTGGTGGCCTGGCGGTCGACTACGACGGTTCCCACACCGATTTCTCCGGCAGCCGCAACTACACCACCAGCGAATATTTTTCCGCGGTGGTCGAGGAGATCATGAGCGCCCTCGACGAGACAGGGATCGCTCATCCTGATCTGATCACCGAATCGGGGCGGGCGCTGGTCGCCTATCATTCGGTCCTGCTCTTCAATGTCCTCGATGTCGGGCGGATTGAGCGCTTCAGCGCTCCGCCGCAATTGCCGGCGGAGCCGCATGACCTGCTGCTCAACCTGCGCGAGACCCTTGATGCCGTCGAAACGCGGAACGTCCAGGAGTGTTACCACGACGCCCTTTATTACCGCGACGAGAGCCATCAGCTGTTCAAACGGGGTCTGATCAGCCTGCGTGAGCGGGCGCTGGCCGGGCAGATGTTCTGGCAGATCCTGACCCGGGTGGCCGAGCGGCTGAAGACGCTCGATTACGTGCCGGACGAGTTCGAGAATCTCGACGCCGCCCTGGCCGATGTCTATTACTGTAACTTCAGCCTGTTCCAGTCGCTCCCCGACTCCTGGGCGATCGACCAGCTGTTCCCGATCATGCCGATCCACCGCCTCGACGAGAAGCCGACGCGGGCCGGGGTCATCTCCGACATCACCTGTGACAGCGACGGCAAGATCGAGCGTTTTATCGACCTGCGCGACGTCAAGCAGACTCTGCCGCTGCACGATCCGGGGGACGACGACTACATTCTCGGTGTCTTCCTCATCGGCGCCTACCAGGAGACCCTCGGCGATCTGCACAACCTGCTCGGCGACACCAATGTCGTCAGCGTGCGACTCGACGGCGACGGTCACGTCCACTATGCCCGGGAAATCGAGGGTGACAGTGTCGCCGACGTGTTAAGCTATGTGGAGTACCAGCCGAAAGAGATGGTCGTCAGTGTCCGCGAAATGGCGGAAAAGGCGGTCAAGGAGAAGCGGATCACCGCCAAGGAGCGGCGGGCGATCATGCGCGCCTACGAGGACGGCCTGCGCGGCTATACCTATTACGAACGGGAGAATTGATACATGGCTAAAGTTCTGATCATCGGCGCTGGCGGCGTCAGTGGTGTCGTTGTGCACAAGTGCGCGGCGCTCCCCGAAGTCTTTTCCGAAATCATGCTCGCGAGCCGGACCAAAGAGAAGTGCGACGCCATCGCCGCCCAGCTGTCGCGGCCGATTCAGACGGCGCAGGTCGATGCCGATAACGTCCCCGAACTGGTCGCTTTGATCAAATCCTTCGGTCCCGAGCTGGTGATCAACGTCGCCCTCCCTTATCAGGATCTGCATATTATGGATGCCTGTCTGGAGGCCGGGGTGCATTATCTCGACACCGCCAACTACGAGCCGCCGGATACGGCGAAATTCGAGTACAAGTGGCAGTGGGCCTACCAGGACCGCTTCAAGAACGCCGGTCTGATGGCGGTGCTCGGCAGCGGCTTCGATCCGGGCGTGACCTCGGTCTTCTGTCACTATATCCAGAAGCACTATCTCGACGAGATTCACACCATCGACATCATCGACGTCAACGCCGGCGATCACGGCTACCCCTTCGCGACCAACTTCAATCCGGAGATCAATATCCGTGAAGTCACCGCCAAGGGGCGCTACTGGCAGGAGGGGGAGTGGATCGAAACCGCGCCCCTGTCGGTTAAGCATCGCTTCGAGGTGCCGGAGAACATCGCCACCCCGAACATCTACCTGATGTACCACGAGGAACTGGAGTCGCTGGCGAAGCACATCCCCCACCTCAAGCGCGCGCGCTTCTGGATGAGCTTCGGCGACAGCTACCTCAAGCATCTCGAAGTGCTCGGCAACGTCGGTATGACGCGCATCGACGAGGTCGAGTTCCAGGGGCAGAAGATCATCCCGCTGCAGTTCCTGCGTGCCCTGCTCCCCGACCCGGCCTCCCTCGGGCCGCGGACCAAGGGGAAAACCTGGATCGGCTGCCAGGTCACCGGCCTCAAGGACGGCGAGCAGAAGACCTATGTCATCTACAACATCTGCGACCATCAGGAGTGTTACCGCGAGGTCCAGTCGCAGGCAATCTCCTACACCACCGGGGTGCCGGCCTTTATCGGCGCCAAGATGGTGCTGGAGCAGAAGTGGAGCGGCACCGGGGTGTTCAACATGGAGCAGCTCGATCCCGATCCTTTCATGGAAGATCTCAACAGCTACGGCCTGCCCTGGAAGGTGGTTGAAGGCCCGGTGATCGACCTCGGTTGATGGCGGTGAGTGAGCTGTTGAAAACACCGGCGTTCATCGTCGATGAAGCGTTGCTGCGGCGCAATTGCGAAACCCTCGCCGCGGTCAAGCGACGCACCGGCTGCAAGATCCTGCTCGCGCTCAAGGGGTTTGCCATGTGGCCGCTGTTCCCGCTGATCCGCGAGTATCTCGACGGCACCTGCGCCAGTTCCCCCTGGGAAGCGCACCTCGGGCGGCGGGAGTTCGGCGGCGAGGTGCATGCCTTTGCCGCCGCCTGGTCGGATGCGGATTTTACCGAGTTGCTGACCCTGTGCGACGAGATCGATTTCAACTCCTTCGCCCAGCTTGAGCACTTCCGGCCGCGTTTCGACAGCAAGCTTCGCTACGGACTGCGTATCAACCCTGAGTGTTCGACCCAGGACCCGACCCATGCCATCTACGATCCGTGTGCGCCCAAGTCGCGTCTGGGCATCCGCCGCGAGGATTTTTCCAGGCGTAATCTCGACGGCATCTCCGGACTGCACTTCCATACCCTCTGCGAACAGAACGCCGATGCCCTGGCAACGACTCTGGCGGCGGTCGAAGCGCAGTTCGGTGACCTGCTGTCGCGCATGGACTGGGTCAACTTCGGCGGCGGTCATCACATCACCCGTGCCGACTACGATGTCGACCTGCTCTGCCGCCTGATCAACGACTTCAAAGGGAAATACGGGGTTCAGGTGATTCTCGAACCGGGCGAGGCGGTCGCGCTCAACACCGGGGTGCTGGTGGCGAGCGTCCTCGATATCATCGACAACAACGGGCCGATCGCCATCCTCGATGTCTCGGCGACCTGCCACATGCCCGATGTGCTGGAGATGCCCTACCGGCCGGTGATCGGCAAGCTCAGCGGCAGCGACCTGTTCGCCCCCCTCGACACCCCGGCCGGCGAACTCGGCGAGCAGCCCTACCCCTACCGCCTGGCCGGGCTCAGCTGCTTGGCCGGGGATGTCATCGGCGATTACGCTTTTGCCGAACCGCTGCAGGTCGGTGATCGCCTGGCCTTTGGTGACATGGCCCACTACTCGATGGTGAAAACCAGCTTCTTCAACGGCGTCCGCCATCCCGCTATCGGCATTCAGCGTGGCGGCGAGATCGAGATCGTGCGCGAATTCAGTTACGAGGACTACAGAAACAGGCTGGCTTAGAATCAACCGCAGATTACGCAGATTATTTTTTACAGGCAAACCCGCTGTTCCGGCTATGATGACCGGATCCTTTTTCGCTTTTTGGAGGCGTTATGAAAATCTGGGGCGCATTGATCGTTACACTGGCCTTTGTCATCATCACCTCGATCATTTCGGTCAACCTGTGGGGGGAGAAGGCCGAGGTTATTGCCGAGGATGTTCAGCTGACCTTGACCATGGAGATGACGGTTGCCCAGTTCGGAACGGCCAACGAGCTGTCCAAGACCCTGCTGAAAGAGGTCTTCGGGCTCTCCACGCCGGAACAGATGGAGCAGCCGCTCGGTTCCTTCGGGCTGTCCCAGGAGCAGATCAGCGAGAAGGTGAACAAGGCGCACGCCCTGGCGACGGAGGATGCGACCAAGAACTGGTTCAAGATTCCGCTCAAGTTCGCCCTCTGGTTTTTGTTCATGATTCTCTGCTTCGTGCTGCTGATCAAAAAGAAGATCGTCAGCCGCAAAACGCGCCTGGGGCTGTACGGCCTGGGCTTCGTCATCTTCGGCGTGATCCTCGGCGCCGATCCCAGCCCGATGGGGACGGTCAAGGACGCCATCGTCCTCTATGCCTCGAAAGGGGTTCTCTTCCCGCCGCGGCTGGTCGCCTTCGGGGTCTTCACCCTCACCGTCGTGCTGGCCAACAAGTTCATCTGTTCCTGGGGCTGCCAGGTCGGCACCCTGCAGGACTTCATCTTCCGCCTCAACCGCAACGCCAAGGATGCCGGTTCGGGTGGCTTGCCGCAGTTCAAGATCCCCTTCGTGGTCAGTAACACGATCCGCGTTCTCTTCTTCATCGCCCTGATCTGGGTCGCCTTCAGCTGGGCTTACGACCTGACCGAGGAGATCGATCCCTTCAAGATCTTCAAGCCGCTGAAAATGAGTATCATCGGCTGGGTGTTCATTGTTGGCACCCTGATCGCGAGCCTCTTTGTCTACCGCCCCTGGTGTCATCTGTTCTGCCCCTTCGGCATGACCGGCTGGCTGTTCGAGAAGCTCAGCCTGTTCAAGATCAAGGTCAACTATGACGCCTGCATCTCCTGCAAGGCCTGCGAGAAGGCCTGTCCGAGTGAGGTCATGGGAGGGATTCTTAAGCGTGACAAGCTGGTGATCCCCGACTGTTTCTCCTGCGGCAACTGTATCGAATCCTGCCCGACCGATGCGGTCTCCTTTGCCTTCGGCAAACGTGAGAAGCCGCCGGCGGGTAAATTTGACGAGTAACGACGTCTCACCGAAAAAGAACGGATCACGATGAGTTTTTCCTGCCCCAATTACGATTACGCCAAGGATTTCTGCCAGAAGCTCAAGGCCCCCTGTGTCCTCGGGCGCAAAGGGTGCGTGCTGGAGGGGAAGGTGGCTCTCAGCGAATATGCGCAGAAGCGCCTTGAGGAAGAGGAAGCGAAGCGCCCGACCAGGCGGCGCAACCGGACCCCGCAGTAAGGACGAACGATGACCGGCGGAATTTTTGCCATTCTCGATGATATCGCCATGCTGCTCGACGACGCGGCAATGATGAGCAAGGTCGCGGCCAAGAAGACGGCCGGCCTGCTCGGTGACGACCTGGCGGTCAATGCCGAACAGGCGACCGGTTTTCATGCCTCGCGGGAGCTGCCGGTCATCTGGGCGATCACCAAGGGGTCGCTGCTCAACAAGTTGATCATCCTGCCGATCGCCCTGCTGCTGAGCGCTTATCTTCCCTGGCTGATCGTGCCGATTCTCCTGCTCGGAGGCACCTATCTCAGCTTCGAGGGGGTGGAAAAAGTCAGCGAGTGGATCTTCGGTCACCCCGAGCACAAGGTCGTGGCGCGAGTAACGGGGGACGCACAGCAACTGGTCGCCCGGGAGAAGGCCAAGATCAAGGCGGCGGTGCGGACCGACTTCATCCTCTCCATCGAAATTGTCGTCATTGCCCTTGGGACGGTGATCGAGCAGGGACTACTGGTGCGGATTCTCGTTGTCAGTCTGGTTGCCTTGCTGGCGACGGTCGGGGTTTACGGCCTGGTCGCCCTGCTGGTGCGGATGGATGATGTCGGCTGTTACCTGGTCGAAAAGGCCAACGCCGGTGGGAATGGCGCCAGCCTGCTACGGACGCTCGGGGAGGTGCTGATTGCCGCTCTGCCGAAGGTGATCCGCCTGCTCGGGGTTGTCGGTACAGTGGCGATGCTGCTCGTCGGTGGCGGGATGTTCGTCCACAACATTGAGGCTGTTCACCACCTGCTCGCCTCACTTCCAGCCCTGCTAGCCGAATTGTTGGTCGGGCTGGTTGTCGGTGCTCTCGTCCTCGGGGTGGTTCATGGTGTCGCGCGGTTGCGCGGTGGGCATCAATGAGTGCGGCCGGAAAGATTCAGCTGCGGGTGCTGGTGGAGCGTTTCAGTCTCCATCGTTTCCCGCCGCAGCATGAGATCCCGCCGCAGGTCTTCTCCGGTAGCTTTTACAGCATCAGTCGCAGTTCCGAGGAGCTGTCGATCCTCTGCCCTGCCTCCATCCCCCTCGATTCTCCGCGCTGCGAAAGCGGCTGGTCCTGCTTGGTTGTCAGCGGCCCGCTCGAATTTTCCCTGACCGGCATCCTCGCCGGGCTCTCGGGTGTTCTGGCTGCCGCCGAAATCAGTCTCTTTGCAGTATCGACCTTCGATACCGATTATCTGCTGGTGAAAAGCGAGCGCCTGGAACAGGCGTGCGCGGCCCTGAGGGGGGCAGGTTATCTGGTTGACGAGTGAGTTGGGGTGCTGCTGATTCGAGCCGCTACGGATCAGGCTTCTGATTATGATGCGCCGTTCAAAGCAGCCATCCGGTCGAGCAGTTCCTGGCAGGAATTCTCCATGTCGGTGATGGTCAGCCACTTCTTTTCGATCTCTTCGGCTGAAACGGCACGGCTGAAGAAGTAGCCCTGGGCCTCATCGCAGTTCTGACTCCTGATAAAGAGGCACTGCTCCTGCGTTTCCACCCCTTCGGCAATCACCTTCAAACCGAGGCGCTTCGACATGGCGATCGTCGCTTCGACGATGGCGCGATCTTCCAGGTTGTTGTTCACTTCAGAGATGAACGACTTGTCGATTTTCAGGCAGCTCAAGGGGAGGAGCTTCAGGTAACTCAGGGACGAGTAACCGGTGCCGAAATCGTCGATGGCGATGCTGATCCCCAGCTCGCGCAGCCGGCGCAGGGTGTTGATCACCATGTCCACATCGTTCATCACGACACTCTCGGTAATTTCGAATTCCAGCAGTTGGGGATTGGCGCCCGTCTCCTCAAGAAGTTGCTCAACCCTGTCGATAAAATCTGACTGGACAAACTGGCGCCCGGAGATATTGATGCCGACGCGTAACTGCAGGTGACCGAGCTGTTCCCATGCGGCGCATTGTCTGAAGACGGTCTTCATGACCCACTCGCCGATCCCCAGGATCAGGTTGGTTTCCTCCGCCAGGGGAATGAACTGCTCCGGTGGGACCATCCCGGACAGCGGCCGGTTCCAGCGCAGTAAGGCTTCAATTCCGGCCACCTTTTTGTTCACCAGGTCGATCTGTGGCTGATATTCCATGACAAACTCATCTTTAACGAGAGCCTGACGCAGATCTTCTTCCAACTCCATGCGCGAGACCGCCCTGGCGGTCATCTCTTGCGAATAGAAGCGGAAACAGTTGCCGCCGGCATCCTTGGCGGCATACATGGCCATATCGGCATGGCGTAAGAGGTCGGTGGCGTTATTGCCGTCATTCGGGAAGACCGAAACGCCGACACTGGTGGTACAGGAGATGCTGCGCATGCCGAGAAAATAGGGGCGCGACAGATCTTCCAGGATCTTGTTGCAGACCTTGGTGAGGTTTTTCTCCTCTTTGAACCCGGACAGCAGGATGACGAACTCGTCCCCACCCAGGCGGGACACGGTGTCGTTGGCGCGCAGGCACTTCTTCAGCCGGTCGGCGGCCTGGCAGAGCATCTTGTACCCTTCGGCATGACCGAGGATGTCGTTGACCCCCTTGAAGCGGTCGAGGTCGAGGAAAATCAGGGCAAAGGGCCTGCTGTTGGCTTGTGCCTGTTCAAGCTCGTGGTTGAGGCGTTCGGTGAAGAGGCTGCGGTTGGGAATGCCGGTCAACCCGTCGTAATGGGCGAGCTTGCGGATTTCCATCTCAGCCAGCTTGCGCAGGGTGATGTCCTGGATGACCGGGACGGTATACAGGGGGTTGCCGTCGTTGTCGAAATACCAGGCCGAAGAGAGTTGGGCCCAGAAGGTGCTGCCATCCTTGCGCAGATAGCGTTTTTCACAGACGAGGGAGGAGGATTTTTCCGCTAGGGCGATATTGCGGCGGCGGATTGTCTCTTCCACATCCTCCGGATGGGTGACGTCGGTAATTTTGAGTTGGCGCAGCTCGTCGAGTGTGTAGCCGAGAAAGTTGCACAGGGCCGGGTTGGCCTGCAGGAACTGGCCATCGGGGGCGAGCATGGCGATGCCGGCGACGGAGGATTCGAAGATCGTCTGAAAACGCGCTTCGGTGTTCGACAGCTCGAGTTCCGTTTTCTTTTTGTCGGTGATGTCGCGGAAGATCCCCTGGACACCCTTCGGTTCGCCGTTTTCACAGTAGAGGGAGACATTCCCCTCGGCAATGATTTTCTCCCCCTGGCGATTCTTGTAGGTGATTTCAAAGCGCGGGACCGGTTTGCCCTGGCGCAACAGCTCGATCCGTTCCTGGCAGGTGCAGTTGGACCGGTCGTAGAGCAGATCGAAGAATTTCTTCCCGCTCAGTTCATCGCGACTGTAGCCGAGGGTATCCGACCAGGTGCGGTTGACATAGAGGAGGTAGCCGTCGAAATCGACGACTTGAATCAGATCGTTGCTGTTTTCAACAAGGCCTGCGTATTCCACGTGATCTCCGTCGACCGGATGTTGATCCCGGTTTCCTTTCCCCCTTCCCGTCGCGAAACGAGAATATTTCGGACTCCGCCAGGTTCATGTTTGCGGCAGAATTCTCACATATTCTCGGGGCAATTCCTATAGAAAAAAATAACAGATGGTATTAAAAAATCTCATCTAGGGTGTACGCCCTATTGATTTAATTGGCTTGGTTTGACCCGTCCGAGGGAGCAGCCGATACCGATGACGCACAGGCCGCAGAAGATCAGCAGGGCGGTGCGCATACTGGCGAGGAAGGCCGGCTGGGTCTCCGGCGTGACCTGCTGGCCGTGCATCAGCGAAGCGAAGATCAGGGTGATGATCATCATGCTGGTCATCATCCCGAGGGTGCGCATGCTGGCGTTGAGTCCCGAAGCGACGCCGAGGTAGCGTGGTTCGACGCTCCCCATGATCATGCTGACGTTCGGTGAGGAGAAGAGGGCGAAGCCGAGGCCGAGGAAGCCGAGCAGCAGCAGCACATGGGCGAGGGTTGAATCTGCCGTGAGTGTCGAGGCCACCCCGAGGCCGACGGCGCAGCAGAACATCCCGGCGGTGGCTACCAGCGAAGCCGGTATGCGATCGGACAGGCGGCCGCAGAAGGGGGAAAAGAGGGTCTGCACCACCGGCTGGGCGATCAACACCGTGCCGGCCTGTTGCGGTCCCATCCCTTTGACGTACTGCAGGTAGAGGCTGAGGAAGAAGGTGACGCCGAAGGTCGCGGCATAGTTGAACAGAGCGGCCAGGTTGCTCAGGGCGAAGACGCGGTTCTCGCTCAGCAGGCGGATGTCGAGCAGCGGGTGGGCGCAGCGCGACTCGAAGCGGAGAAAGAGCAGCAGGCCGGCGTTGGCGGCCAGCAACAATCCCCAGGCCCAGAGCCCGCGGCTGAGGTTGGCGACTCCGCTGACGAGCAGGAAGATCGACAGGGCGTAGAGTCCCGCCCCCTGCCAGTCGAAGGGTTCCCCTTTAGCGTCGGCCCACTCCTCCGTCAGCTTGAAGCGGGTGACCAGCCAGGTGCCGAAACCGAGGGGAAGGATCAGGTAGAAGATCGCCCGCCAGCCGAGCAGCGCGACCAGGTGGCCGCCGATGAAGGGGCCGCAGGAGATTCCGGCATAGACGCTGGCGATGGCGATACCGAGGGCCTTGCCGCGCTCCTGGGGCGGAAAGGCGGCGACCACCATCGCCATGGTTGTCGCCATGACCATCGAGCCGCCCATCCCCTGGAGGAAGCGCAGGACGATGACGATCTCGATCGTCCAGGCCTGGGAGATCAGCCCGCCGGTGATGGCGAAGACGATCAGGCCGGTCTGGAACACCCGGCGGCGGCCGTAGATGTCGCCGAAGCGCCCCATCGAGAGCAGGAAGATCGAGGCCGAGAGCACATAGGTGGTTTCCACCAGCCCGAGCTGCAACGCCGTGGCGCTGAATTCGCGCCCCATGGAGGGGAGGGCGACGCTCACGGCCGACATCATGAAGGGCATCATGAA